>NZ_JAFV01000001.1:1238000-1547500 GCF_000526315.1 Methylopila sp. 73B
CGGGCGCCCGCTCGTGGTCGCGACCGACCCGCTCGACGGCTCATCCAACATCGAAACCAACGTGTCGATCGGCACGCTGTTCGGAATCCTGCCCAACACGGGCGAGGCGCCTTTCCTGCAGCCCGGCTCGAAGCAGCTGGCGGCGGGCTTCGTGGTCTACGGCCCGGCAACCGTGCTGGTGCTGACGGTCGGAGCCGGCACGCAGGTCTTTACGCTGGAGCGGGAGAGCGGCGACTACGTTCTGACGGACGCCGACGTCGCCATTGCGCGAGAGACCAAGGAATACGCCATCAACGCGTCGAACCAGCGGCACTGGGACGCGGCGATGCAGGGCTACGTCATGGACTGCCTCGCCGGCGTTGAGGGGCCGCGCGAGAAGAACTTTAACATGCGCTGGGTCGGCTCGCTGGTCGCGGACGTGTTCCGCATCCTGGTGCGCGGCGGCGTCTACCTCTATCCCGGCGACGAGCGCAGCGGCTACGGCCAGGGCAGGCTCCGGCTGGTCTACGAGTGCAACCCGATCGCCTTCGTCTGCGAGCAGGCGGGCGGCGCGGCGACCACCGGCACCGCGCGCGTGCTCGACGTGATCCCCGCCTCGCTCCACGTCCGTTCGCCGCTGGTCGCGGGCTCGGCCGAAGAGGTCGAGCGCGTCACGCAGTACTACGCGGAGCCGCCGCGCCGCTCGCCGCTGTTCGCGAAGCGCGGCCTGTTCCTGGCCTGAGCGGACGATCGCCGGAACGCCCATGTCCGTCAGACATCCGATCATCTCGGTCACGGGATCGTCCGGGTCCGGCACGACCTCGGTGCGCGACACCTTCGAGCAGATCTTCCGCCGCGAGCACATCGCGGCGGCGTTCATCGAGGGCGACGCGTTCCATCGCTACGACCGGGTGGAGATGAAGCGCGAGGCGCGGAAGGCGGCCGCCGGCGGCGACCCGCATTTCAGCCATTTCGGCCACGCCGCGAACCTGCTCGAGGAGCTTGAGCAGACCTTCGCGAGCTACGCCCAGAGCGGACAGGGCCGAACTCGGTTCTATGTCCATGACGAGATCGAGGCGCAGAAGCACAAGGCGCTGGTGGGGACCTTCACGCTCTGGGAGGACCTGCCCGCCCCCACCGACGTGCTGTTCTACGAAGGCCTGCACGGCGCCGTGGTCGCGGACGGGGTCGACATCGCACGCCATGCGGACCTCAAGATCGGCGTCGTGCCGGTCATCAACCTCGAGTGGATCCAGAAGATCCATCGCGACAAGCGCGACCGCGGGTACTCCACGGAGGAAGTCACCAGAACCATCCTTCGCCGGATGCCGGACTACGTGAAGTACATCTGCCCGCAGTTCTCCGCGACCGACATCAACTTCCAGCGCATCCCGACGGTCGACACGTCGAACCCGTTCATCGCCCGCGCCATCCCGACCGCGGACGAGTCCATGGTGGTGATCCGCTTCCGCGATCCGAGCGGCATCGATTTCCCGTATCTGCTCTCGATGGTGCACGACAGCTTCATGTCGCGCGCCAACTCCGTCGTCATCCCGGGCAACAAGCTCGACCTCGCGATGCAGCTCATCCTGACGCCGATGATCCATCATCTGGTGGACCGGCGTCGCCGGGCGCTCTGCGGCGCCTGACCTCCGCGACGGTCTGTACGCCGGAGGCCGGGCGGTCTAAGGGGATGCCGCAGCGCAGCGAAATCCGATCCGAGACGTCCCATGGCCGCCACCACCATCGCCCCCTCCATCCTCTCCTCCGACTTCTCCCGGCTCGGGGAGGAGACGAAGGCGGTGGTGGCCGCGGGGGCCGATTGGGTCCACCTCGACGTGATGGACGGGCACTTCGTGCCGAACATCACCTTCGGCCCTGAGGTGGTGAAGCGGCTCAGGCCCTGGACCGACGCGGTGTTCGACTGCCATCTCATGATCGCGCCCGCCGACCCCTACCTCGAGGCCTTCGCGAAGGCCGGCTGCGACGTCATCACCGTGCACGTTGAGGCCGGCCCGCACCTCGACCGCTCGCTGCAGGTGATCCGCGGTCTTGGCAAGAAGGCCGGCGTCGCGATCAACCCGGCGACGCCGGAAAGCGCGGTGGCCTATGTCCTCGACAAGGTCGACCTGATCCTGGCGATGACGGTGAACCCCGGCTTCGGCGGCCAAGCGTTCATTCCCGACGTTCTCGACAAGATAAAGCGGATCAAGGCGATGATCGGCGATCGTGACATCCGGCTTGAAGTCGACGGCGGCGTGACGCCCGAGACAGCCGCGCTCTGCGCCGCCGCGGGGGCCGACGTCCTGGTCGCGGGCTCCGCGGTGTTCAAGGACGGCCCGCAGTCCTACGCCCGCAACATCGCCGCGATCCGCGCCTCGGCGGACGCCGCCGCCTGATGCCGCTCGAGGCCTTGATCTTCGACGTCGACGGCACGCTGGCCGAAACGGAGGAGACTCACCGCCGCGCGCTCAACGACGCCTTCGCCGCCTTCGACCTGCCCTGGAGCTGGGACCAGCCTACCTACCGGCGTCTGCTCCGGATCATGGGCGGAAAGGAACGACTCCGGCATTTCATCGAGCACGACCGCCCCGAAAGGGCGGACGACGCCCTCGCCCGACTCGCCGAACTGCACGCGGCGAAGAACCGGCGCTACGCCGAACTCGTCCACGAAGGCCGGGTGACGCTTCGGCCAGGCGTCGCGCGGCTGATCGCCGAGGCGCGCGCGAAGGGCGTGACGCTCGCGATCGCCACCACCACCAGCCAGGCGAACGTCGAGGCGCTGCTCGTGAAGACGCTGGGCGCCGAAGCCCTTGGCTGGTTTTCGGCGATCGCGGCGGGCGATGTCGCGCCCGCGAAGAAGCCGGCGCCCGACATCTTCCTGCTCGCGCTCCGGCAGTTGGGTCTGCCCGCGTCGGTCTGCGTGGCGCTCGAGGACACCGTCTACGGGCTCCGGGCCGCGAAGGCCGCAGGTCTCGCCACGCTGGTGACCCCAAGCTTCTACACCGACGATCAGGATTTCTCGGCCGCCGACGCGGTGTTCGAGACGCTCGGCGAACCCGGTGCGCCGGCCCGCCATCTCGCCGGCGCAGGCGTCGGAGAGACGCTCGTCACGGTGGACTTGCTGCGGACTTTGGTCGCCTAGAGCTCTGCCGCCGTGGCGCAACTGGGAGCCCCCTGCAGCTCCTTGAGCCTATGGGGACAGTTGGCGCAGTAGCCCTCGAACTCCGGCAGCAGGTGCCGCAAACAGCAGACGTTTCTCCAGCGATCGATCGGATCGCCGACGTCGACGTAGCGCACGGGCGCGAAGAACCGGTTGCGGGTGCCGTCGGGGCGCAGCGGCTCCGCCATAAGCGGACGTCCCCGCGCCGCCGCTTCCGGAAACTGGTCCGGCCGCTTTTCCATTTCCTGAAGCACGTACTCGAAGAAATTGGCCGCGTTGTTCCAGAGCACCTTCGGCGAAATTTTCACGAAGGCCGACAGCGCCGAGACGACCGGAGCCACATGGCCCTCGATCAGCTGGTCGAAACGCTGGAAGGCGCAATCGTAGGATCGCCCCTTGCCCTGATGCGGCACGACAATCGCGGCCGGGAGGCCATGCTCCATCACCAGCCGCGTCTCTTCGATGCTGACCGGCAGGTCGATCTCGAGCGCGAGGCTCGCGACGACCGCCCCCGTCATCGCCACATAGGCGTGCTGCATCGACCAGAGCGAGACCAATCCGCGGAGATCCTCGTCCCCGTACGTCCGGGCTGCGATCGCCAGTGCGGCGCTAAGCCCCTCACGCGACACAGCTTCACGCATTGGCACCGACGGTCGAGGATCGTCAGGCAGGACCGTAAGCGCCAGGAACGGCTCCCACGGCCCGGAGAATATCGGCCTCAGCGCCTCGATCATCGGGAGACGCCGCGCGACTCAGGGTTGGGACGGATCCGCCAGCGCATGCTGTTCCTCAAGCTCAACCCAGCCGATAACAACCGCTTCGCGGCCTGACAATCCGGCGGAGGAAGACTGTGATCGGTTCAGAAACGTTCCAGCCGAGGACAGCCACGCCCCCGCCGCGCTTGCGCCTTGATCGAGGTCGATGGCGGAGCCGCGCAGGGACGCCGCCCGTCCACCGTGGAAGCCTCGCCGATCTGGTGAGCGTTTGTCGCGCGTAGGCGACAGCGGTCGTCGCCCGGACGTGCGAAGACTGTGGCGTGACGCGTCAGGAACGAGATCGCATTTGCGTACCATCACCGCTTCCGGAAAGGCCGCCGCGATCCTCGTCGGAGCGCTCGCTCTGTCGGGCTGCGCCGACAAATGGGACCGCCCCGCGCTCGGCGTCGATGCGCCCGGACGGTGGAAGGACGATACGGCGAGCCGGCCGGTCTGGCCTGCGGCCGACTGGTGGCGCGGCTTCGGCTCCGCCGAGCTCAGCCGCCTGATCGAGGAGGCCGAGCGGTCGAACCAGGACATCGCCCAGGCCAAGGCCCGCATCGAGCAGGCGGACGCGCAGGTGCGCATCAACGGCGCCTCGCTCGTTCCCTTGATCGACGCCTCAGGCGGTCCAAGCCTGCAGAAATCGGCGGGGTCGGGACAGCTGATCGGCGGCTTCCAGGCCCAGGGATCGGCGAGCTACGAACTCGATTTCTGGGGGAAGAACCGCGCCAGCGTCACCTCCGCGAAGGCGAGCGCGTTGTCGAGCCGCTTCGCGGCCGAGGTCATCGCGCTCTCGACGGTGACGAGCGTGGCCGACACCTATTTCGCCCTCATGGGGGCGCAGGAGCGGCTCGCGATCGCGCGCGGCAACGTCAAAAGCGCGCAGACGATCTTCGACGCGATCCAGGCGCGGGTGGAGGTCGGCACCGCGAACGCGCTCGACCGCGCCCAGCAGCGCAGCGTCCTCGACCAGCAGAAGGCGACGATCCCGTCGATCGAGCAGGAGATCCGGACCAACGAGACCGCGCTCGCCCTGCTGCTCGGGCGGCCGCCGGTGCGCGTCGACATCAAGGGCGGGCGCCTCGGTGGTCTCAAGACGCCGAGGGTCGCGCCGGGCATTCCCTCGCAGGTGCTGGCGCGCCGGCCGGACGTGCGCGAGGCGGAAGCCAACCTCACCGCGACCGACGCGGACGTGACAGCGGCCCGCGCCGCCTTCCTGCCCTCGTTCGATCTCACCGCCCAAGGCGGGTTCGAGAGCGTCGCGCTGCGCACGCTGTTCTCCTCGCAGTCGACGTTCTACTCGCTCGGCGCGGGACTGACCCAGCCGATCCTGAACCCGCAGCTCCCCGGCAACCTCGATCTGGCCAAGGGCCAGTACCGGGAAAACCTGTTCGCTTACCGGCAGACGACGATCCAGTCCTTCGTCGACGTGGAGAACGCGCTGATCTCCGTGCGCAAGACGACCGAGCAGGAGCGGCTGCAGCAGGCGGCGGTGAAGAGCGCCCGGGAGGCCTACGACATCGCGCAGGCTCAGCTTCGTGAGGGCGCGGTGGACATCACCACCGTGCTCGCGACCCAGCAGACGCTGTTCTCCGCGCAGGACACGCTGGTCAACGTGCGGCTCGCCCGATTCCAGGCCATCGTCTCGATGTTCTCGGCGCTCGGCGGCGGCTGGGCCGCGTCCGGAAAACCGCCCGGCGCAGGTCCGGCGATCGCGGCTGCGACCGCAGGAGTTCCGGCCCGATGAAACGGCTTTTGGCGTTCGCTCTCGTCGCGGCGCTCGGCGTCGCCGCCTGGATCTACTGGCCCACGCTCACCGCCCTCATCGGCGGCCAGGGCGAGCAGGAGCAGACGGTGCGCCGCGGCGGCCGGCGGGGCGGCGACCAGCCGACGCCTGTGATCGCCGCCGTCGCCAAGCGCGAGAACGTGCCGGTGACGCTCGACGGCGTCGGAACCTTCCAGGCGCTGAACACCGCCACCGTGCGGGCCCAGGTCGACGGCATCATGGTGGAGGTCGCCTTCCGGGAAGGGCAGGACGTGAAGGCCGGCGACGTGCTCGCGCGGATCGATCCCTCGACCTATCAGGCCCAGTACGATCAGGCGGTCGCCCAGAAGGCGCAGTACGAGGCCCAACTCGCCAACGCCGAGCGTGATTTCGAGCGCTACCAGCGGCTGGCGAAGAACGACTTCGGCTCGCAGCAGCAGGCCGAGACTGCGAAGGCGAGCGTCGCCCAGCTGCAGGCGCAGGTGCGCTATTACGCGGCGACCATCGACCAGGCGAAGGCCACCCTCGACCGCACGGTGGTGCGCGCGCCGATCGACGGCCGCACCGGGGTGCGGGGCGTCGATCAGGGCAACTACGTCACGGCCGGCGATACGACGGGCATCGTCACGATCACCCAGCTGAAGCCGATCTCCGCCGTCTTCACTCTGCCGCAGCAGAACATCCCGACCGTCGTGCAGGCGATGGCGCGGGGGAAGGTAGCCGTGGAGGCGGTCGCGGGCGACGGGACGTCGCTCGACGCGGGAACGCTCGACGTCATCGACAACCAGGTCGACCAGACGACGGGCACCGTGAAGCTGAAGGCGAGCTTCCCGAACGACAGGATGACGCTGTGGCCGGGGCAGTTCATCACGGTGCGGGTGTTCGCGAACGAGCTGAAGGACGTGGTGACGACCCCCGGCGCCGCGGTCCAGCAGGGACCGGACGGGCCTTACGTGTTCGTCGTCCAGCCGGACGCAACGGTGGCCCAGCGCGAGGTGACCGTCGGCCGGCAGAACGCCGAACTCGCGGTGATCGAAGCCGGCGTCCAGCCCGGCGACAAGGTGGTGACCACCGGCTTCACCCGCCTGCGCGACGGCTCGAAGGTGACGCTCGGGGACGGCGCGCCCATCGCCCCGTCCGCTTCGGAGCGCAGGCCGAACCGCCGGGCGGCGGCGGGCGAGCCGTGACGGGCGGCGGCGTGCGATGAACATCTCCGCGCCCTTCATCTCACGACCGGTCGCGACGACGCTGCTCGCCATCGCCGTGCTGATCGCAGGCGCGCTCGGCTACTGGAAGCTGCCGGTCTCATCGCTGCCGCAGGTGGATTTCCCGACCATCCAGGTCTCCACGCGGCTGCCCGGCGCCAACCCGCAGACCATGGCGACGCTCGTCACCGCCCCGCTCGAGCGTCAGCTCGGGCAGATCCCGGCGCTGACGGGCATGACGTCGACGAGCTCCTTCGGCCTCAGCCAGATCACGCTGCGCTTCAACCTCGACCGCGACATCGACGGCGCCGCGCAGGACGTGCAGGCCGCGATCAACGCCGCCAATTCGACGCTGCCCAAGACCCTGCCCTACCCCCCGGTGTTCTCGAAGGTGAACCCGGCGAACGCCCCGGTCCTCACGATCGCGCTCACCTCCGACACGATCCCCATCCGCGACGTTTCCGACCTCGCCGACACGCTCGTCGCGCAGCGGCTCGCGGAGGTGACGGGCGTCGGCCGGGTGACGGTCGGCGGCGGGGTGAAGCCCGCGATCCGCGTGCAGGCGGACATTCCGCGCCTCGCCTCCTACGGGCTCGGGCTCGATTCGGTGCGCACCGCGATCGTCGCCGCCAGCACCTCGGGACCCAAGGGCTCGATCGACGGCGTCCGGCAGTCTTTCACCATCTCGGCCAACGACCAGATCACGACAGCCGCCGCCTACCGCGAGATCGTCATCGCGACGAAGAACGGCGCGCCCGTGCGCCTGAAGGACGTCGCCGAGGTCATCGAAGGGCTCGAGGACAACGCCGTCGCCGCCACCTACCAGGGCAAGCCGGCGATCGTCATCGACGTGCTGCGCCAGCCGGGCGCGAACACCGTGGAGACCGTGACGGCGCTCCGCCGCGCGCTGCCGCATCTCCAGCAGGCGATGCCGGCGGGCGTCCTGGTCCACGTGGTCGACGACCGCACGGACACCATCAAGGCCTCGATCCACGAGGTGCAGCTCACGCTCGCGCTCTCCGTCGGCCTCGTCGTGCTGGTGGTGCTGCTGTTCCTGCGCACCTGGCGGGCCACGCTGATCGCCGGCGTCGCGCTGCCGGTGTCGCTGATCGCGACCTTCGCGGTGATGTGGGCCTTCGGCTTCTCGCTCGACAACCTGTCGCTGATGGCGCTCGTGATCGGCGCCGGCTTCGTGGTCGACGACGCCATCGTCATGATCGAGAACTGCGCCCGCCACATCGAGGAGGGCGCCTCCCCGATCAAGGCGGCCTACGACGGCGCACGCGAGATCGGCTTCACCATCGTCTCGCTCACCGCCTCGCTGATCGCGGTGTTCATTCCGCTGCTGTTCATGAGCGGGCTGATCGGTCGGGTGTTCCGCGAGTTCGCGGCCACGCTGTCGATCGCGGTCGTGGTGTCCATGGTCATTTCGCTGACGCTGACGCCGATGATGTGCGCGCGGCTGCTGAAGCCGCATGCGCCGGCTAAGGTCTCGCGCATCGGCCGCTGGGCCGAACGGGCTAACGCGCGGTTAATCGAAGGTTACCGCCGCTCGCTGCTGGTCGTGCTCCGCCATCAGGCCCTGACGCTGCTGGTGACGCTCGCGACCCTCGCCGCGACCGCCGGCCTCTACGTCGTCGCGCCGAAGGGCTTCCTCCCGGAGCAGGACTCCGGCCTGATCACCGCGACGCTGGAGGTGGGACAAGACGTGTCCTTCGCCGAACTGAAGCGGCTCGACAGCGCGGCGACGGCGGCGATCGAGAGCGACCCGGACGTGCGCAGCGTCGTCTCGGTGCTGGGCGTCGGCGAAAACATCCCGACGCCCAACGCCAGCCGCCTGAGCATCGTGCTGCAGCCCTTCGGCGAGCGGGACGCGCGCGCCACGGAGGTGATCGCCCGACTGCAGGAGGCGGTCGCGCCGATCGCCGGCGTTTCGGTCGTGTTCCAGCCGGTGCAGGATCTGGAGATCACGACGCGCGCCAGCCGCGCGCGCTATCAGTACACGCTGACCGACGGCGACGCGGCTGAGCTTGCGCGCTCCGCCGCGGCGCTGGTCGATCGCTTGCAGGACGAGCCGGCGCTCCGCAACGTCGGCTCCGACGCCCGCTCCGGCGGCGTGCAGGCGCGCGTGGAGATCGATCGGCTGGAGGCCGGCCGTCTCGGCGTCACCGTGCAGGCGATCGCCGACGTGCTGAACGACGCCTACGGCCAGCGCCAGATCGCGACCATCTACGGCCAGTCCAACCAGTACCGCGTCATCCTGGAAGCCGCGCCCGGCCAGCAGAAGGACCCTTCCGCGATCGGCCGGCTCTACGTCGCAGGCGCGGAGTCCGTCCCCGTGCCGCTCGCGTCCGTCGCTCGGATCACGCTGGAGCCCGCGCCGCTCGTGGTCTCGAACGAGGAGCAGTTTCCGGCGACGACCATCTCCTTCGACCTCGCCGAGGGCTACGCGCTCAGCGACGCGGTCGCGGCGATCGAGCGCTCGGAAGCCGAGATCGACCTTCCCCCCACGGTGGTCGGCGCCTTTTCCGGCGACGCGGCCGAGTTCTCGGAGTCGCTCGCGGGCCAGCCTTGGCTGGTGCTGGCCGCGATCGTCACGATCTACATCGTGCTGGGGGTGCTCTACGAGAGCTTCATCCACCCCTTCACGATCCTCTCCACCCTGCCCTCCGCCGGCGTCGGCGCGTTGATCGCGCTCAAGCTGTTCGGGCTCGACCTGTCGATCATCGCGTTGATCGGCATCATCCTGCTGATGGGCATCGTGAAGAAGAACGCGATCATGATGATCGACTTCGCGCTCGACGCTGAACGCGAGCGCGGGCTGTCGCCGGAGGACTCGATCGTCGAGGCGGCGGCGCTGCGCTTCCGTCCGATCATGATGACGACGCTGGCCGCCCTGCTCGGCGCGCTGCCGCTGGCGCTCGCCACGGGACCCGGCGCGGAGCTGCGCGTCCCGCTCGGCGTCGCCATCATCGGCGGCCTGCTGCTGAGCCAGCTGCTGACGCTCTACACCACGCCTGTGGTCTATCTCGCCATGGAACGGCTCCGCGCCGCCGTGACGCGCCGTCCGGCGCCCGCCGCGGAGCCGGCGGAGTGAGCGGCGCGCGCGTCATCCCGGACGGCCGGAGGCCGATCCGGGATCGTCATCGGAAGACGCGGCCAACCGCGCTGCGGCGAACGATCCCGGCTCTCCGCTGCGCTTCGGCCGGGATGACGGCGTCCCCTTCGCGAAGGGCAGTCTGATGTCCTTCTCCACGCCGTTCATCCTGCGGCCCGTCGGCACGACGCTGCTCGCCTTCGCGCTCCTGCTCGTCGGCCTCGCCGCCTACATGCGGTTGCCGGTCGCGAGCCTGCCGAACGTCGAGTTCCCGGTGATCTTCGTCACCGCGAGCCGGCCGGGCGCGGACCCGAGCACGATGGCCGCAACCGTCGCGGCGCCGCTCGAACGCTCGCTCGGCGCGATCGCGGGCGTGACGGAGTTGACCTCGGCGTCCTCGCTCGGCTCGACGCGCATCGCGGTGCGCTTCGACATCGGCCGCAACATCGACGACGCCGCGCGGGACGTGCAGGCAGCGCTGAACGCCGCCGCCGCCGATCTGCCCTCCGACATCCCGACGCTGCCGACGTTCCGCAAGATCAACCCTGCGGCGGCGCCCGTGCTGGTGCTGGCCCTCACCTCCGAAGCGCTTCCCGCCAGCCGGATCTACGACGCCGCCGACAGCGTGCTGGTGCAGCGCCTGTCGCAGGTGGACGGCGTCGGCGAAGTGAACGTGCAAGGCGCGGAGCAGCCGGCGGTCCGCGTCCGCCTCGACGCCGACCGCCTCGCCGCCATGGGGCTGTCGCTCGACGACGTGCGGACGGCGATCGCAACCGCCAATGTGCTGTCGCCGGTAGGTTCCCTCGAGACCGACGAGCGCATGGTCGCGATATCCCTCGACGGCGAGCTCGGCGCCTCCGCCGCGCCCTATCGCGACGTGGTGGTGCGGGTCGCGAACGGGGCGGCCGTGCGGCTCGGCGACGTGGCCGAAGTCACCGAGGGCACCCGCAACGCCCGCACCGCCGGCTTCTTCAACGGCAAGCCCGCGGTGCTCGTCAGCATCACCAAGCAGCCCGACGCCAACGTCATCGAGACCGTCGACGCGGTGAAGGTGCTGCTGCCGGAGCTGTCGAACTGGGTGCCGGCGGCGATCGACGTCACAGTGCTCGCGGACCGGACGACGACGATCCGCGCAAGCGTCGCCGACATGCAGCTGACGCTCGCGCTGTCGATCGCGCTCGTGATGCTGGTGGTCTTCGCCTTCCTGAAGCGCGCGGCGCCCACCTTCGCCGCCGGCGTCACGGTGCCGCTCGCGCTCGCCGGCTCCTTCGCCGGCATGTGGGCGTTCGATTTCTCGATCGACAATCTTTCGCTGATGGCGCTCGCCGTCGCGGTCGGCTTCGTCGTCGACGACGCGATCGTCATGATCGAGAACGCCTACCGCAACCTCGAGCTCGGCCTCAGCCCGCGCGAGGCGGCGCTGCGCGGCGCGCGCGAGATCGCCTTCACGGTCGTCGCCATCTCGGTCTCGCTGATCGCGGCCTTCACGCCCTTGCTGTTCATGGGCGGGCTCGTCGGCCACCTTTTCTACGAATTCACGATGACGCTGGTGTTCGCGATCGTCGTCTCCACGGTGGTTTCGCTCAGCGTCACGCCGATGATCTGCGCTCAATTGCTGAAGGGCGAGCCCGCCAAGGAGGCGCGGGGGCTGATCACCCGGATCGCCGACCGCTACGCCGCGAGCCTCTGGCTGTCGGTGCGCGCGCCGTGGCTGATGGCGCTGCTTGTGGTGGGGGCGATCGCCTGGTCGGTCCACGCCTACATGGTGATCCCAAAGGGCTTCTTCCCGCAGGACGACACCGGGATGCTGAGCGCCTTCACGCAGGCCTCCCCCGACATCTCCTTCGGCGCCATGGTCGCGCTCCAGCAGAAAGCCGCCGACGTCATCGCGGCCGATCCGGCGGTCGAGTCGGTCGCGCCCTCCGTCGGCGGCGGCCGCGGTTCGGTCAACGAAGGCCGCATCCAGATCGCGCTGAAGCCGCTTGGCGACCGCCCGGCGGCGCAGGTCGTGATCGAGCGCCTGCGCCGTCCGCTGTCGCAGATTCCGGGCCTGCGCGTGTTCGTCTCCGCCCAGCAGGAGATCCGCGCCGGCTCGCGCGAGGGGCGCTCGCCCTACCAGTTCACCCTGTGGTCGTCGGACCTTAATCTGCTGCAGGAGACGGCGCCCAAGGTGGTGGCGCGCCTGTCCGCGATCTCCGCGCTGCGGGACGTGTCGACCGACCGCGAAGCTAACGGCCTCGAGCTCCTGGTGGACATCGATCGCGAGCTCGCCTCCCGCCTGGGCGTCTCCATGTCCGCGGTCGACGCGGCGTTGAACAACGCGTTCTCGCAGCGGCAGATTTCGGTCATCTACGGCCGGCGCAACCAGTACCGCGTGG
The DNA here is from genome assembly GCF_000526315.1 of Methylopila sp. 73B. Taxonomy (NCBI): domain Bacteria; kingdom Pseudomonadati; phylum Pseudomonadota; class Alphaproteobacteria; order Hyphomicrobiales; family Methylopilaceae; genus Methylopila; species Methylopila sp. 73B. The sequence goes on from NZ_JAFV01000001.1 coordinate 1,250,346, forward strand.
TGATCGAGGTCGATCCGCGGGCGGCGAGCGACCCCGACGACGTGCTGAAAGTGCACCTGCCGACCAGTTCAGGCTCGGAGATTCCGCTCGCGACGATCGCGACCATGCGGCGGCAGACCGCGCCGCTCGTCGTCAACCACCAGGGCCAGTATCCCTCGATCACCATCACCTACGACATCGCGGACAAGGCATCGGCGGGGGAGGCTATGGCGGAGGTTGAGCGAGCGGTCGCCGACATGCGTCTTCCCGACGCGGTGAACGCCGCCTTCGCCGGCGACGCGGCGGAGTTCGCCGCGGCGGCGTCGAGCCAGCAGGTGACGATACTCGCGGCGCTGGTCGCGATCTACATCGTGCTGGGCGTGCTCTATGAGAGCTACGTCCACCCCTTTACGATCCTGTCGACGCTGCCGCCGGCGGGCCTCGGCGCGCTGCTGGCGCTCCAGATCACTGGAACCGACCTCAGCGTGACGGCGCTGATCGGGATCATCCTGCTGATCGGGCTCGTGAAGAAGAACGGCATCATGCTCGTCGACTTCGCGCTGGAGGCGGAGCGCACGCGGGGGCTCTCGCCGCGCGAAGCGATCGTGGAGGCGGCGCGGGTGCGCTTCCGCCCGATCCTGATGACGACCTTCGCGGCGCTCCTCGGCGCGCTGCCGCTGGCCTTTGGCGAAGGTCCGGGGTCCGAGCTGCGCCGGCCGCTGGGGATCACCATCGTCGGCGGGCTGATCGTGAGCCAGGCGCTCACGCTCTATACGACGCCCGCGATCTACCTGCTGCTCGACAAGCTGCGGCGGCAGCGGACGGCGGCTGAAAGGGCGGCGCAGCCGGCGGAGTGACCGGGCCTTCGTCAGTCGACCGAAGCCCCGTACGGCCCGTAAGGAGGCGATGCGCGCTTCGAGACGCCGACCTTCGGTCAGCTCCTCAGCATGAGGAGCTTTGTGGTTCGATGGTGAAAAAGATCCTCATGCTGAGGAGCCCGCCTTCGGCAGGCGTCTCGAAGCACGCACCCCGCTTTAGCGGCCCGTTTCTTGTCCTTCAGGGAGACTCTCAGGTCTTCGACTGCTTAGTCTCCGGCCCGACCGCCTCCTTGTGGCCGCCGAACTGGAAGCGCATGGCGGAGAGCAGGCGATCGCTGAAGGGATGGTCGACGCGCGAGCGGAAACGCGCGAACAGCGCGGCGGCGAGCACGTCCGCGGGCACCGCCTCCTCGATCGCGGCCTCGATCGTCCAGCGGCCCTCGCCGGAATCCGCGACGCGCCCTTCGAAGCCGTCGAGTCCGGGATCGCCGGCGAGCGCCGCCGCCGTGAGGTCGAGCAGCCACGAAGAGACGACGCTGCCCCGCCGCCAGACCTCCGCCACGTCGGCGACGTCGATCTCGAACCGCCGGTCCTCCGGAAGCTCCTTCGAGCCTCGGTTCCGGATGATGTCGAAGCCCTCGGCGTAGGCCTGCATCAGGCCGTACTCGATCCCGTTGTGGATCATTTTCACGAAATGGCCGGAGCCCGCCGGCCCGCAATGCATGTAGCCCTGCTCGACGCGTGGGTCGCGGCCCTCGCGCTTCGGCGTGACCGGGATGTCGCCGGCGCCCGGCGCGAGCGCCCTGAAGATCGGATCGAGCCGCTCCACGACGGGGGGCTCTCCGCCGATCATCAGGCAGTAGCCGCGCTCGCGGCCCCAGACGCCGCCCGAGGTCCCGACGTCGACATAGTGCAGGCCCTTGGGACGCAGATCCTCGCCGCGACGGACGTCGTCCTTGTAGAAGGTGTTGCCGCCGTCGATGATCACGTCGTCCGCTGCGAGCTTGCCCGCCAGAGCCGCGATCGCGTCCTCGGTGATCTTGCCCTCCGGCAGCATCACCCAGACGGCCCGCGGCGCGGACAGCGCGGCGACGAGCTCGTCGAGCGAATGGGCCGGCGTCGCGCCCTCGCCCGCCAGAGCGTCGACCGCCTTGGCGTCGACGTCATGCACCACGCACGTGTGGCCGGCGTCCATCAATCGCCGCGCGATGTTTCCGCCCATGCGGCCGAGGCCGATCACTCCGATGTTCATATTGCGATCCTGCGTCCGTCCGAAGGAGGCCCGCGGACGGGCCCGGCGACGAGTGGCGACATAATCCCTTCGACGCAGGCGCCAAGAGGCGAGCGGCATGGCGAGCGGGATGGCCGCCATGCGACGCCGAGGCTCGGACTAAGACGGAGGTCCGGGATTGACGGCGACGCGTAGACGGGGCGAGATCACGTCGAGCGATAAGTAATCAAAATAATAAGCGACATCGGAGGATTCATGCCGTCGGCTCATTTGACGGGCGAGCGCTTTCGCGCGCGTCAGGCCCACCGTTCATGAACGTGCAGGACACGACGATCCGCGCCCGGCAGCCTGCGACCGACGCCGCGCTCCAAGCGCGCGTCGGCGAACTGCAGGCCGGTCTGGAGCACGGGCTCATCGGCGCGGGCGTTCTGATCGAGCGGCTGCTGATCGGCCTTCTCACCGGCGGCCATGTGCTGGTGGAAGGCGCGCCCGGCCTCGCCAAGACGCGCGCCGTGAAGCGGCTTTCAGCGGGCCTCGACGCCACCTTCGCGCGCATCCAGTGCACGCCGGACCTGATGCCGGCGGACCTGACAGGCACGACCGTGTGGCGTCCGGACGAGGGCAAGTTCGAGTTCCTGGCGGGACCGCTGTTCCATTCGCTGGTGTTGGTGGACGAGATCAACCGCGCTCCCCCGAAGGTGCAGTCCGCGTTGCTCGAGGCCATGGCCGAGCGGCAGGTGACGGCTGGGGCGAACACCCATGCGCTGCCGGATCCCTTCATGGTGGTCGCGACCCAGAACCCGATCGAGCACGAGGGCACCTTCCCGCTGCCGGAAGCGCAGCTCGACCGCTTCCTGCTGCATGTGGTGGTCGGGCTGCCCGACGCTGCGTCCGAACGGCGCATCCTCGACCTGGTCGAGCGCGAGCAGGTCTCGGGCGAAGACGCCATGCCGCTGCGTCTGTCGGCGGATGAGGTAAGGCGCGCGCGGCGCGACGTGGCCAACGTCCATCTCGCGCCGGCGCTGAAGGACTACATCGTCCGGATCGTGACCGCGACGCGCGACGCCGACGCCGCGCCTGATGTGCGGCGGGCGATTGAATACCCGGTTTCGCCGCGCGGCACGCTGTCGCTCGCCGCGGCCGCCAAGGCGCGCGCCTATCTCCACGGCCGCGATTACGCGACGCCGGAGGACGTCGCGGAGCTCGCCGCCGACACCCTCGCGCATCGGCTGGTCCTGACCTGGCGCGCCGCGGCGGACGGGCGCACGGCGCGCGATCTCGTCGCGCCGCTGCTCGACGCGGTGCGGCCGCTCTAACGGGGCGAGACCGGCCATGGACGCGCTCCCTGTTTCCGGCGTCGACCTCGACGCTGCGGCCCTGCTCGGCCTGCGCCATCTCACGCGCCGGGCGGCGCCGTCGCGCGCCACAAGGCTCGCGGCGCGCCCCGGCGGGATCGTCACCCGCCGCCGCGGCCGCGGCAGCGAGATCGACGACGTCCGCCTCTGGGCCGACGGCGACGATATCCGCCACATCGACCGCAACTCGACCGCCCGCACCGGCGTGCCGCACGTCCGGACGTTTCGCGACGAGCGCGAGCGGGCCGTGCTGCTCGTCGCGGATTTCCGCCCGTCGATGCTGTTCGGCACCAAGCGCGCCTTTCGCTCGGTCGCGGCCGCGGAAGCCCTGACGCTCGTCGGCTGGCGCGCGTCCGGCGAAGGCGGGCGTATCGGCCTGCTTGCCGCGACCGCCGACGGCGAGCCGGATTTCGTGCGCCCGAAAGGCGGGGAGCGCGCCATGACCGGGATGGTCGGCGTGATGGCCCGCGCTCATGCCCGGGCCCTCAAGCAGTCCGACCGGGCCGATCCGCCGCTCGACGCGCTGATCGAGACCGCCGTCGGCGCGCTGCCGCGCGGCGGCCATCTCGTGCTCGCCAGCGGTCTGGACGCTCCCGGCGCGCGGTTCGACGAGGTGGTGAAGGCGGCCATGTCGCGGGTCTCCGTCAGCGTGCTGCTGATCGCCGACGCGTTCGAGACCCGCGCGCCGAAGGGCGTCTACGCCTTTCTCACCCGCGAGGGACGCAGCGGCTGGCTCTCGGGCCGTGACGAGCGCCCGCCCGGACCCGACCCGCGGGTGGAGCGGCTGAACGCGCTCGGCGTGCCGGTCTTTCCGATCGACTCGGACCTTGGCGCCGAACGCGTCGCCCCGCTGCTGGAGCGCCTCGATGCCGCCCGCTGACGAACTCGCGAATCTGCGCGGCATTCGCCTTCCGCCGATGGAGACCGGGTTCTGGGCGGACATCGGCTTCGCGGTCGCGCTCGGGCTCGCCGCCGCGTTGGTGGCCGCGCTGCTCCTCCGGCTCGTCCTGCGTCCGAGGAAGCCCTCGCTGCGGGCCGAGGCGCTGACGGAGCTCGCCGCGGCGAAGTCGCTCCCCGTCCCGGAGCGACGCGCCGCCCAGGCGGCGCTGCTCCGCCGGATCGTCCGCACCGTCGAAGGCGACGACGCCGCCCGCGCGACAGGTCCCGCCTGGGCCGCGACGCTGGACCGCACGCTCGGCGTCGACCTGTTCGAACGGCGGTCCGGCCGCGTGCTGGTGGACGGCCTTTACGCCCGCGAGCTGTCCGACGACCCGGCGCTCGACCGCGAATTGGACGCGGCCGTCGCCAAGGTGGGCCGCTGACGCCATGTGGACCTTCGCGACTCCCCTCGCCTTCCTGTTGCTGCCGCTGCCGTTCCTGGTTCTGCGCTTCGCCCGCGCCGATCGCCGTTCCGGGGGGGCGATCAAGGTGCCCGGCACGATCGTCGGCTCCGGCGGAGAGGCCCCGACCACGGCCTCCGCCACCGGCGGCCGCAAGATCTTCGCCTGGGTCGCCTGGGTCGCGCTCGTCGCGGCGCTCGCCGGCCCCCAGATCGTGCTCCCCGTGCAGGCGCTGCCGACCACTGGACGCGACCTGTTCCTGGCGCTCGACCTCTCCGGCAGCATGGAGCGCACCGACTTCTCGATGGACGGCGCTACGCGCCGCCGGCTCGACGTGGTCCGCAAGATCGGCTCCGACTTCGTGCGCCGCCGGGCCGGCGACCGCGTCGGCCTCGCAGCCTTCGCCGACCGGGCCTATGTGGCGGCGGAGCCGAGCTACGACGTGGAGGCGGTGGCGCAGGCGCTCGACTCCGTCGCGATCGGGCTGGTGGGCCGCTCCACCGCCATCGGCGAGGGCCTCGGTCTCGCCCTGCGGCGGCTGGCCGACGCGCCGGGCAAGAGCCGGGTCGTCGTGCTGCTGTCCGACGGCGCGAACAACGCCGGCGCCGCCACGCCGAAAGACGTCGCCCGGCTGGCGAAGGAGCTCGGCGTGCGCGTGCACACCATCGCCATGGGTCCCCGCGACACCACTGAGATCACGGGCTATGACCCCGACGTGGTCGACGCCGAGACGCTGAAGGCGATCGCCGACGCCAGCGGCGGCCAGTTCTTCCGGGTGCGGACCACGGAAGACCTCCAGGCGGCGATCAACTCCATCGACGAGATCGAGCCGACGCGGACGCTGGCGCCGCCCGCCAACGCCTGGCGCGAGCTCTGGCCGTGGCCCGCGGGGCTCGCCCTCGTCGCCGCAGCCGCCACCGCGATCGGCGGGAGGCGCTTCTCATGATCGAGCTGGATGGGTTCGGCCTGCTCCGCCCGCTTTGGCTCCTGGCGATCCCCGCCGCGCTCGCGCTCGCCTTCGTCGCCGTGCGCCGCGCCGGCGGCGTGGGGGACTGGCGCCGCGCGATCGACCCGCACCTGTTCGACGCCCTCGCCCGGCGCGGCGTGGTCGTGGCCGGCCGTGGCCGCAGCGGGCTGCTGGCGGCGCTCGCGGCGGCCCTCATCGCGCTCGCCCTCGTCGGGCCGGCGATCGAGCGGCCCGGCGTGCAGAACTTCCGCAACCTCGACGCCGCGATCGTCGCGGTCGACGTCTCCCGTTCGGTCGCCGACAGCGGCGAGTTCCAGGACGCCAAGATCGCGGCGCTGGGCGCGGCGCAGGCGGCGGGATCGCGCCAGGTCTCGGTGCTCGTGTTCGCCGGCGACGCCTATCTCGCGAACCCGCCCACCACCGACCGCCGCACCATCGAGACGACGCTCGCCGCGCTCGACGCGCAGACCGTTCCCGACGTCGGGAGCGCGCCGTCGCGGGCGCTGGCGCTCGCCCACCGCACGCTGCGCGATTCCGGCGTCGTCGGCGGCGACGTGGTGCTGATCAGCGACGGGGGCGGGCTCGACGAAGGCGCGCAGAACGAGACGCGCTCGCTGGTCGCCGATGGGCATCGGGTGAGCGCCCTGTACGTCACGTCGGCGGCCGCGACGCCGAAGCGGGCGATGGAGACCGGACGGCCGGAGCTGGAGGCTCTCGCCGCGCTTGGCGGCGGCGCCTTCGCGACGGTCGGCGCGCCCGACGCGGTCTACGCCGAGGTCGAGCGGTCGACCGCCGGGCGGCTCGGGCCCAGTCCCTACGCCTCTCTCGCATGGCTCGATTTCGGCCGAGCGCTGCTGCTGTTCGCGGCTGCGCCCCTCTTGCTGATGTTCCGGAGGGGCGGATGACGCGCATCCTCGCCGTGCTCGCACTGATCCTAGTCGCGATCGTCGCCACCGACCCGCGGGAGCGGATCGGCCGCGCGCTCTACCATGCGGGGCTCCCCACGCTCGCCGGCATGACGCTCGACGGGCCGGCCTGGCGCGCGGCGATCTACTACGCGCAGGGGCGCTACGCGGAGGCCGCCGAACTGTTTCAGGGCGAGACCTTCCGCAGCGCGCACTACGATTTCGGCACCGCGCTCGCCAAGGCCGGCAGGCTGAAGGAAGCGGAGACGGCGTTGAACGAGGCGCTGATGTTCGATCCCAACGACGAGGACGCGCGCTACAACTTGGCGATCGTCGAAGCCCTGCGCGCGAAGCAGGAAGACCAGAAGCGCGACGCCCGCAACGCCGCCAACGCCAACGCCGCCAAGCAGAAGCGCGGCGGCGAGGCGCCGACCGACGCCGAGAACGACGTCAACTCCACCGGCGACGGCATGGCCGGCGACCGCGACTCCGGCCGCGAGGCCTCAACGCCCGGCGGCAGCCAGGTGGCGCGCGTCGGGCGCGCGGAGCAGACCCGTATCGATTCCGGACGCGGCGCGGCGCGCGGTTCGATCGGCGCGGCCGAGGGCGGCGGCCGCACCGGCTCCGAACAGGCGAGCGTCGCGAAGCAGATGGAGCAGCCGTCGCTCCGCCTGCAGAAGAGCTACCAGCAGCAGGCGGTGAGCGCCTCGCGCCAATGGTTGGAGACCGTGCCGGACGATCCCGGTCGCTACCTCAGGCTGAGGCTAGCCGCCGAACGCGCCCGCCGGGCCGAACGCGGTCTCGCGGCGCCCAGCGGAACGGAGCAGTGGTGATGCGCGCCCTCCTCGCAGCTCTGGCGCTCTTGGTGCTAATCGCGCTCCGTCCCGGAGCGGCGCTCGCGGACCCGTCCGAGTTCGACGACGTGCGGCTTGAGGTCACGCCGCTCAACAAGGCGGCGCCTTACCCGCGCGAACTGGTGCTGCTGAGGATCCGCGGGGTCTACCGACCGCTGGTGAACCGCGAGAAGCTCGTCCAGCCGCCGCTGACGAACTTTGCTTGGCAGGAGCTGGGCAAGGACACAGTTTCGGTCATCGAGGACGACGGCTACACCAAGCGCCTGTTCGAGCGGACCATCGCGATCTACCCCGAGAAAAGCGGTCCGCTCGTGATCGAGCCGTTCGTCCACAAGTTGACGGTGGTGGACGGCGCGCAGCAGCGCGAGATCGAGGTGAAGTCGAAGCCGATCACGCTCGACGTGGCGGAGTGGCAGGGCCCGCGCGGGCCCAACGACCAGAAGTTCTGGTGGCTGCCGGCGGGCAAGGTCGAGGTGATCGACGACTGGTCGATCGACCCCGAGCGGGTGCCGCGCGGCCTCACCGCCAAGCGCACGGTGACGATCCTCGCCGAGGGCGTGCCCGCTGACGCGCTTCCGCCCACCCCGCTGATGACTTCCTCCGGCGTCATCAGCTTCCGCGGGCCGGAAACGCGGGAAACGAAGATCACGGAAAAGGGCCCGGTCTCGCGCGCGAGCTACAGCTGGGAGATGCGGCCGATCACGGCCTATCCCGCGACGGTGCAGGAAATCCGCTTCCAATGGTTCGACACCGGCGCCCGCACGATGCGCGAGGCGGTCATCCCCGCCCGTCGCATGGCCTGGGCCGCCGCCAACGTGACCGACGCGGCGCCCCCGCCTCCGCCGGAACGGCCGACGATCGCCCTTCTCGCCGGCGCCGGCGGCGCGGCCTTTCTCGCGGGCCTCGTCGTGATGCTGCTCGGCGTCGGCCGCGAGACGCTGCGTCTGCCCACGCGGCCCCCGCGTGACGCCCGCGCGATGAAGCGCGCCGCGCGACGGCGGGACCCGTCAGCCTTCCGCGCCGCCGTGACCGCGCTCGCTCGGCATGACCCGGGGCCGTGGCGAACGACGCCCGAGGTGCGCGATGGACTGGCAGCGCTCGACCGGCATCTGTTCGCCAGCGCAGGCTCCGCGCCCTGTCCCGATCTCCGGGCGCTCGCCCGTGTGATCACCCAGGCTCGGCGGGTAGCCGCCGTCGAGGCGCCCAAGACGTCGGCGCTCGCCCCGCTCGACGGGCCGATTGCGCGTTAGAACGCTGAGGCGGCCCGAAGCACGCGAACTCTAAAACGTCTCAGCGCTTCGGCAGCCAGCGCGCGATGCGGTCGAGCGCGTCGGCGATGTCCGCTTCCGCGCCCGCGAACGACATCCGCACATAGGCGTGGCCGCGCTCGCGGTCGAAATCGACGCCGGGGGTGAGCGCGACGCCCGCTTCCGCCAACAGCGCCTTCGCGAAGGCGGTGCTGTCGTTCGAGAAGCGGCCGACGCCCACATAGGCGTAGAACGCGCCGTCGAGCGGCAAGATTTCGTTGAGCCCCATGCGCGGCAGGCGCTCCAGCAGCATCGCGCGGTTCACGGCGTAGGCCTGCCGGTAGGCCTCGCAGGTCTCCCGGTCGTCGAGCGCGGCCTCCGCCGCTCCCTGGCTCAGCGTCGGCGCGGAGATGAAGAGGTTCTGCGCCAAGGGCTCCACCACGCGCACCAGCCGCTCCGGCAGCACCAGCCAGCCGACGCGCCAGCCCGTCATCGCGTAGTATTTCGAGAAGCTGTTCACGACGATGGCGTCGTCGTCGAAGGCGAGCGCGGTGGCGGCCGGGGTCTCGTAGGTGAGGCCGTGGTAGATCTCGTCCGACACCAGCCAGATCCCGAGCCTGCGGCAGGTCTCGGCGAGATCCGCCAAGTCTGGCGCGAGCGTCATCACCCCGGTCGGGTTGGCCGGGCTCATCGCCAGCACGCCGGCGAGCGGCGCCTCGGCGTGGGCCGCCGCCACCATCTCCGCCGTCAGCGCCCAGCGCGAGGCGGGGCCGGTGGCGAGCTCCACGGGCGTGAGGTCGAGGGCGGTCAGGATGGCGCGGTAGGCGGGGTAGCCGGGCGACGGGATCGCGACCCGCGCGCCGGGCTCGAATGCCGCAAGGAAGGCGAGCGCGAAGCCGCCCGAAGACCCCGTCGTCACCACCACGCGCTCCGGCGCCACCGCCACGTCGTAGGTTTCGCGGTAGTGGCGGGCGATTCGCGCGCGCAGCGACGGACGACCGAGCGCCTCGGTGTAGCCGACGTCGCCGGCGGCGATCATCCGCATGGCGGCCTCGGCCGCGGCCTTCGGCGCGGGGGCGCTCGGCTGGCCCACCTCCAAGTGCCGGATGGTTTCGCCCGCCGCGACGCGGACGCGGGCGTCGCGCATCACCTCCATGGCGAGGAACGGCGGCACGGCGAGCGCGCGGCGCGACGGCGCGGTGAGAGCCGGGCGGCGATCGGGAACGGTCATTGGGTCGGCATCGCTCGCAGGTCGTGGGTCATGGTGCGGTCACGGCTCGGTGACGGTCGGCGCGTTGACCCGGCGTCGGCGCGGCCCTTAAGTGACCCGCGCAACAATCGGTTCTCCTCTTAGCGAGGCGCCTCGCCGCATGGAACCCCGCCCGCAGACGACCCGACCCGCGCGTTTCCGGCGGCTGGCGCGCGCCGGCATGGCCGCGCTCTGCGCGATCGCGCTGCTCGTGTCGTCGCTGCCGCAGCCGGCGCAGGCCCAGGGGCTCGGCGGCTCGATCATCCGCGACGCCGAGATCGAGGGGCTGCTGCGGGACTACATGCTGCCGATCTACCGGGCGGCCGGCGTCGACGCGGGCGCGGTCGAGATCGTGCTGATCAACTCCAAGGTGTTCAACGCCTTCGTGGCGGACGGCCGGCGCATCTTCGTCAACATCGGCGTGCTGCTGGACGCCAAGACGCCGAACGAGGTGATCGGCGTGCTTGCGCACGAGACAGGCCACATCGCCGGCGGCCACCTGGCGCGGCTGAGGCAGCGCCTCGACAGCATGCAGACCATGGCGATCGTCGCCATGCTGCTCGGCGCCGGCGCAATCGCGGGCGCCGCCGCCGGCGGCGGCTTGAACAACGGCTCCGGCGGCGCGGCGATCGGCGCGGCCATGGCGCCGCAGGAAATGATGCGCCGGACGCTGCTGTCCTACCAACGCGCCGAGGAGCAGGCGGCCGACCGCGCGGCCGTGAACTACCTCTCCAAGACGGGACAGTCCGCCAAGGGCATGCTGATCACCTTCAAGCGCTTCGCGGACCAGACCGCATTCTCCCAGCGCTTTATCGACCCCTACGCCCAGAGCCATCCGATGCCGCAAGACCGCATCGCGAACCTGGAAGACCTGGCGAAGAAGAGCCCCTACTACGACAAACTCGACCCTCCCGCGCTTCAGGCGCGCCACGACCTGATGCGGGCGAAGCTCGTCGGCTTCGTCGATGGGCCGTCCGGTGTCATGCGGCGCTACCCGATGTCGGACCAGAGCCTTCCCGCGCGCTACGCGCGGGCGATCTCGACCTACCGCTCCGCCGCGCTCGCCGGCGCGATCTCGCAGATCGACGGTCTCATCGCCGCGCAGCCGCAGAACCCGTGGTTCCAGGAGTTGAAGGGGCAGGCCTATCTCGAGAACGGCCGCGCGGCGGACGCCGTCCCCCCGCTCCGCCGGGCGATCGCGCTCGCGCCCAACGCCACGCTGATCCGGACCATGCTGGGCCAGGCGCTGGTCGCGAGCGGCTCGACCCGCGACGGCGACGCCGCGATCTCGGAGCTGGTGCGCGCGACCGCGCGCGATTCGAAGAACGCCGACGGCTTCCGACAGTTGGCCCTCGCCTACGCCCGCAAGGGCAAGATCCCGGAAGCCGACCTCGCCTCCGCGCAGGCCGCCTTCGCCTCCGGCGATTTCGGCACGGCCCGCCAGATCGCCGAGCGCGCCAAGACCGGGTTCAAGCGTGGAACGCCGGGCTGGCTGAAAGCCGACGACATCGCGAGCTACACGCCGCAGAAGATGAACTGAGGGCCGGACCGGGCGGCGGGTCATGAGATCATGCAGGACATCGATTGGCTGAGGCGGCTGGCGCGCTTTCTTTATGAGGCCGCGACTGGACAGTTGAGCCTCCGAAAGACCCGACGCCGCGAACTTGGCCCGCGCGACGACCGCGTCAGTGATGCGCTGGTCGCCCGCGATGGGTATGTTCCCGAGGGAGCGTCTCCGCGACGCAGGTGTCCAGCGCGCCGACGCCTTGGCCTGCGACTGTCGTTGTGAAAGGCGCATCTTCGGTCAGCGGTGACGCCCGCGGTTCTGCGCCGCCGTCGTTCCGCCACGGATTCGACCGACAAGGGTCGGAACGGGCGCCCGACGCGTAAGCCCTGAGACCACGACCGAGGACGCCCATGCCCCGCTCTCTCCGCAGCCTCGCCCTCGCCAGCGTAGCGCTTGCCGCTCTCGCCGGCCTCGCGCTCGTCGAGCTGCCGTTCGAGACGGCGACGGCGCAAACCGCGACGACCACGCTGGACAAGCCCGCCATCGAAAAGATCGTGCGGGACTACATCGTCAGCAATCCCGAGATCCTGATCGAGGCTCAGAAGGAGCTGACCAAGCGTCAGGAGGCCGCGCAGGCCGCCGCGGCGCGGCAGAAGCTCGCCGAAAAGCCCGCGACGCTCGAGAATTCGAAGCTCCAGGCGGTGCTCGGCAACCCCAACGGCGACGTCACGCTCGTCGAGTTCTTCGATTACAACTGCGGCTACTGCAAACGCGCGCTCGGCGACGTCAACGCGCTGATCGAGGCCGACCCGAAGCTGAAGGTGGTGCTGAAGGAATTCCCGATCCTTGGCCGCGGTTCGGCGGAGGCGGCGCAGGTGTCGGCGGCGGTCAACGTGATCGCTCCCGCCAAGTACCGCGCCTTCCACGACAAACTGCTGGCGGCCCAGGGCCAGGTCGACGGCGCCGCCGCCATCCAGGCGGCGAAGGATGTCGGGATCGATCAGGCCGCGCTGAAGAAGGCGTTTTCGCACCCCGACGTGAAGGCGACCCTCGAAGAAAGCTACGACCTCGCGAACCAGTTTGGCGTCGAGTCGACTCCGACCTTCATCCTCGCCGACGCGATCCTGCCCGGCGCGGTTGGCGTCGACGCCCTCAAGAAGCGCATCGCCGCCGTGCGCGAATGCGGCAAGGCGGCCTGCTGAGACTCCGCCAAGAGCCTGAGGGCAGCGTGAGGCGCCGCTCCCGCCAAGACCCTTGGATCTTGCGAACGCCCCGTGCCCGCACCACGTTTTTAGCGCGGCGCTGACGCCGCGCTACGAAGCTGTCCTGCGAGGCGCCCTGTCCCGATGTCGACCACTCCGCTTTCTCCCGCCCAGCCGATCCAGCGCGAGGCGTTCGACCCGCTCGCCGATCCGCGTCTCTACGAAGGCGTGCTCAGCCGGCGCGTCCTGGCGTTCTGCGTGGACTTCGGCATCGTCTTCACGCTGACGGCGATCGCGAGCGTCGTGATCTTCATCCTTGGAATCGTCACGCTCGGCCTCGCCTGGCTGCTCTACGGCGGCGTCTTTCCGGCGATGGCGATCCTTTACTCCGGCGCGACGCTCGGCGGCGACAAGGCGGCGACCTGGGGCATGCGTCTCACGGGCCTGACCGCGCGCATGACCGACGGCGCGAAGCCCGGCTTCCTGATCGCAGCCGCGCACGTCGTGTTCCTCTACGTGTCGATCACGCTGCTCACGCCGTTCATCCTGCTGGTGGGGCTGTTCACCCGCCGCAAGCAACTGCTGCACGACCTCGTGCTGAGCACGGTGCTGGTGGACCGCGGCCGGCTGGAAGGTCGCAGCTACTGACCGACTTGCCGCGCGTCGCGCCGCTGCTATCCTGATGTGGAAAGCGGCGGCCGGCCGCTTCGCAGGGGCCTCCCGTGACCGCCCATTCGCGCGACACGCCGCAGTTCTACCTTACCGCTCCGTCGCCCTGCCCCTATCTCAAGGGGCAGTTCGAGCGAAAGGTCTTCACCCACCTCGTGGGCGAGAACGCCGCGCACCTGAACGATCTGCTGACCCACGGCGGCTTCCGCCGGAGCCAGACGATCGCCTATCGCCCGGCCTGCGAAAGCTGCCGGGCCTGCGTATCCGTGCGGGTGCGGGTCGACGACTTCGTGTGGACCAAGGCTTTCCGTCGAAACCGCGCCCTGAACTCCGACCTCGTCGGAGCGGATGTCGGCGCCAATCCGACCTCCGAACAGTACTCGCTGTTCCGCGCCTATCTCGACCACCGCCATTCCGACGGCGGCATGGCCGACATGACGGTGCTCGACTACGCCAGCATGGTCGAGGACAGCCACGTCCGCACGCGGCTGACGGAGTACCGCCGCCGGAGCCCGGACACCGCCATCAACGGCCGCGGCGCCGGCCCGCTCCACGCCGTGGCGCTGGTGGACCGGCTCTCGGACGGCCTCTCGCTGGTCTACTCGTTCTACGATCCCGAGCAGCGCGACCGCGGACTCGGCACCCACGTGATCCTCGACCACGTCCAGCGCGCCAAGGCGCTCGGCCTGCCGTACCTCTACCTCGGCTACTGGGTCTCGGGCTCCAACAAGATGGACTACAAGCGCCGCTTCCGCCCGCAGGAACATCTGAGCCCGATCGGCTGGACCCTGCTGAACGACTGAGCCGGCGGCCCCCCGCCCTCCCTGCGCTTGACGCCGCGCCTGCGCTTCAGTTGAGTGCGCCGCGCTGGAGACCCCGATGACCGCCGTCACCCTGATCGATAACTACGACAGCTTCACCTGGAACGTGGTGCACGCGATCGGATCGCTCGGCGCCGAGGTCTCCGTGCGGCGCAACGACAAAACGACCGTCGACGAGGTGATGGCGACGCGCCCCGACGCCATCGTCATATCGCCCGGTCCCTGCACCCCGCACGAGGCCGGCATCTCCTGCGCGCTGATCGAGCGCGCGGCGGCGGAAGGCGTGCCGGTGTTCGGCGTCTGCCTCGGCCATCAAGCGATCGGGGAGGTTTTCGGCGGCGCGGTGGTGCGCGCGCCGGTCCCGGTGCACGGAAAGCTCGCCCGCGTGAACCACGCGAACGGCGGCGTGTTCCGCGGCATAAACGGACCGCTGCGCGCCACCCGCTACCACTCGCTGGTGGTGCGTCGGGACGACCTCCCCGCGGCGCTTGAGGTGACGGCCGAGACCGACGACGGCCTGATCATGGGCCTGTCGCACCGCTCGCTTCCGATCCACGGCGTGCAGTTCCACCCGGAATCCATCGCCTCCGAGCACGGCGCGACCATCTTCGCGAACTTCCTCGAGGACGCGCGCCGCTGGAACGCCGAGCGCCGTTCTCCCGCCCGCCTCGCCGGCTGACGGACGGCACGCGGATGGACAACTTCAAGGCGGTCATCGCCCACGTCGCGGACGGCCGCACGCTCGACCGGGCGGGGGCCGAAGCGGCCTTCGACCACATCATGTCGGGCGAGGCGACGCCGGCGCAGATCGGCGCCTTCCTGATGGCGCTGCGCCTGCGTGGCGAGACGGTGGACGAGATCGCCGGCGCCGTCGCGACCATGCGGGCCAAGATGACGCCGGTCGCAGCTCCGGTCGACGCCGTCGATGTGGTCGGCACCGGCGGCGACGGCGCGGGCTCCGTCAACGTCTCCACCTGCGCGGCCTTCGTGGTGGCGGGCTGCGGCGTCACGGTCGCCAAGCACGGCAACCGGGCGCTGTCGTCGAAGTCCGGCTCGGCGGACGTGC
The DNA here is from genome assembly GCF_000526315.1 of Methylopila sp. 73B. NCBI lineage: Bacteria > Pseudomonadati > Pseudomonadota > Alphaproteobacteria > Hyphomicrobiales > Methylopilaceae > Methylopila > Methylopila sp. 73B. The sequence goes on from NZ_JAFV01000001.1 coordinate 1,265,556, forward strand.
TGAAGGCGCTCGGCGTCAACGTCGACGCCTCGCCGGAGCTCATCGGGCGCTGCATCGCGGAGGCTGGCGTCGGCTTTATGTTCGCGCCGAACCACCACGCCGCCATGCGCCATGTGGGCCCGGCCCGGACGGAGCTTGGCGTGCGCACGATCTTCAACCTGCTTGGGCCGCTGTCGAACCCCGCAGGCGTGCGGCGGCAGATGGTCGGCGTGTTCGCCGCCAAATGGGTCGAGCCGATCGCCGAGGCGCTCGCCCGGCTGGGGTCGGAGCGCGCCTGGGTGGTGCACGGCTCCGACGGGCTCGACGAGATCACCACCTCCGGCCCGACGCTGGTCGCGGAGCTGCGCGACGGCGCGGTGCGTAACTTCAACGTGTCCCCGGAGGACGCCGGCCTGTCGCGGCATGCGCCCGAGGCGCTCAAAGGCGGCGACGCGGAAGCGAACGCGGTCGCGCTGCGCGCGGTGCTCGACGGCGCCAAGGGCGCCTATCGCGACGTCTCCATCCTCAACGCCGCGGCGACGCTGATCGTCGCCGGGCGGGCCGAGACCCTTGCGGACGGCGCCGCCATGGCGGCCGACGCGATCGACAGCGGCGGCGCCTACTCCCGCCTCGACGCGCTGGTGCGGGTGTCGAACGAGGGCTAAAGGTTTCGTCCTTGTCGCGGCCTTGAGCCGGGACCTAGAACCCGCGCGGCTTCAGGATCTGATGCGCCGACGCCGCGTCTCTTTCCCAACGCTCAGCGCGCCTGGGTCCCGGCTCAAAGCCGGGACAAGGGCAGCGCCGTTCGAGAACCCAGCCTCTCAGCGCCGGCTTTCGAGCGCCAGCCGCACGGCGAGCCCGCCGAGCACCAGCCCCATCAACCAGCGCTGCGCCGTCACCCACAGCGGATGGCGCGCAAGGAACGCCGCGATGCCGCCGGCGGTGAGCGCGAACATGGCGTTGCCCGCCATGCTGATGGTGATCTGCACCGCGCCCAGCGCCAGCGTCTGCGTCAGCACCGAGCCCGCCGCGGGATCGATGAACTGAGGGAACAGCGCGAGGTAGAACATCGCGACCTTCGGGTTCAGCAGGTTCGTCACGAGGCCCATGAGGAACAGCCTGCGCGGGCTGTCCGGCGCGAGCGCCCGCACCTCGAACGGCGAGGCGCCGCCAGGCTTCACAGCGTTCCAGGCGAGCCAGGCGAGATACGCCGCGCCCGCGAGCCGTAGCGCGTCGTAGGCGAAGGGCACGGCGAACAGCAGCGCGGTGATGCCGAAGGCGGCGCACAGCATGTAGAACAGGAAGCCGAGCGCGACGCCGCCGAGCGAGATCAGCCCCGCCTTCGGCCCCTGGCAGAGCGAGCGCGAGATCAGGTAGAGCATATTAGGCCCGGGCGTCAGCACCATGCCGAGCGAGACGGCGGCGAAGGCGAGCAGCGTCGCGGTGGTGGGCATGGGCGACCTCTCGGGCAGGCCGGTTGCAGGGGCGTTCGGATCGGCCCATAGAAAGTCGCCGATCCTGCCGCCTACGCCTAGACGCCGCCGTGGGGGTTCAGGAAAAATCATGAGGCATCAAGGGCCTTGATATGACCGACATCCTCGCCCGGATCGAAGCCTACAAGCGCCGCGAGATCGCGGAGGCGAAGGCCGCGCGGCCGTACGACGTGGTCGCCAAGGCCGCCGACGCCGCCTCCCCGCCCCGCGGGTTCGAGGCCGCCATCCGCCGCCGCGTCGACGCCGGCGGCGTGGCGCTGATTGCCGAGATCAAGAAGGCCAGCCCCTCGAAAGGCTTGATCCGCGCGGACTTCGACCCGCCCGCGCTCGCCCGCGCCTATGCGGACGGCGGCGCGACCTGCCTCTCGGTGCTGACCGACGGCCCCTCGTTCCAAGGCGCGCCGGAGTATCTGATCGCCGCCCGCGCCGCGGTCGACCTGCCGGTCATCCGCAAGGACTTCCTCTACGAGCCCTACCAGGTGGCCGAGGCCCGCGCGCTGGGCGCCGACTGCATCCTCGTCATTATGGCGGCCGTGACCGACGCCGAAGCCCGCGATCTCGTGGCGGCCGCGGGCGATTTCGGCATGGACGCGCTGATCGAGGTCCATGACGGCGAGGAGCTTGACCGCGCCTTGCCGCTCGGGAGCGCGCTGATCGGCGTCAACAACCGCAACCTGCGCACCTTCGAGGTGACGCTGGAGATGACCGAGCGGCTGAGCGCGCGCGTGCCGGACGACCGCATCCTCGTCGGCGAGAGCGGCATCTTCACGCCAGACGACGTCGCGCGGCTCGGCGCGGTCGGTTGCCGCACGCTGCTGGTCGGCGAAAGCCTGATGCGGCAGGCGGACGTCGCGGCGGCGACGCGCGCCCTGCTCGCGCCCGCGCACGCCGCAGCCTGACGCGTCCAACAGCAAGGCCTTGCGACCATGACCGACCACGCCTCCGAGGTGCAGGCCGCCGCCCGGCGCTGGTTCGGTAAGGCGACCGAAGCGCTCGAGGAGAGCGAGGCCCGCGCGCTTCGCCACGCGAAGGCGCGCACCATTCTTTCGCGCGACCCCAACGAGGGGTTCGACGACAGCATGTCGTTCGGCGAGCGCCTCGCCGACCAGGTCGCAACCTTCGGCGGTTCGTGGACCTTCATCACCCTGTTCGGCCTCTTCCTCGCGCTGTGGACCGGGTTGAACGTCTGGCTGCTGACGCTGCCGTTCGATCCCTACCCTTTCATCTTCCTCAACCTGCTGCTGTCCATGATCGCCGCGCTCCAGGCGCCCGTGATCATGATGAGCCAGAACCGTCAGTCGGCTAAGGACCGACACAATGCGCAGCTCGACTACGAGGTGAACCTCAAGGCCGAGATCGAGATCATGGCGTTGCATGACAAGCTTGACCGGCTGCGCGACGAGCACATCGTCTCGCTGCTTGCGAAGCAGCAGGAGCAGATCGATCTTCTCACCCGCCTCGTGAGCGACGATCGGGGCCGGCGGGGATAGGGCGATGGACGTTGACGGCGACGCGCAGGCGGCCCCGGCCGGGAGCCGCGGAGAGCAGCTGATCGAGGCCGTCTTCCGGAACGGCACGATCACCGCTTTCGGCATCACAGTGTCGTTCTCGCTCGGGTTCCTGTCGCAGTGGGCGTCGAGCCCCGGGGCTTGGCGTCTCTACGACCTGCCCCCTGTCATCGCGATCTTCGGCGGCGCCCTGCTCCAGATCCGCGCTCTCGCTCTTCTGCTTCCGCTCGAGGGGCTGGTGAAGCGCGTCTACGACCGGGCGACCCGGCTCTATCTCATCGGCTTCGGGCTGACGGGCTGCGGCGTGTTCGCCGCCGTCGCGCTCGACATCGGCCATGCCCTATGGATTGGACCTCCCCAGTGAACTCAGACGCCTCGCTTACCCATCTGTCGTCCACCGGAGAAGCCAACATGGTCGACGTCGCGGACAAGGCGGCGACGTCGCGCGAGGCGACCGCCGAGGGCCGCGTCGTGATGGCGCTTGAAACCTTCAAGCTGGTGGAGGCCGGCGACGCCAAGAAAGGCGACGTGCTGGGGACAGCGCGGCTCGCCGGCATCATGGCCGCCAAGCGGACCCACGAGCTGATCCCGCTCTGCCACCAGTTGCTGCTGTCGAAGGTCTCGGTGGAGCTGACGCCGGACTCCTCGCTGCCGGGCGTCGTCGTCACCGCCACCGCGAGGACCACGGGGCCCACCGGCGTCGAGATGGAGGCGCTGACCGCCGTCTCCGTCGCCTGCCTCACGATCTACGACATGACCAAGGCGGTCGACCGCGGCATGCGGATCGAGGGCGTGCGGCTGGTCGCGAAGTCCGGTGGGCGCTCTGGCGACTTCCGCGTCGAGGAGTTCTCTTGAGCGATCTGCTGCCGGTCGCGGAGGCGCGCGCGCGGATCCTCGCCGCGGTCGCGCCAAAGCCGGCGGAGACCGTCGCGCTCGCAGACGCGCTCGGCCGCACGCTTGCGGCCCCGGTCGCGGCCCTGCGCACCCAGCCGCCCTGGGACTGCTCGGCGATGGACGGCTACGCCGTGCGCGCCGACGACGCGACGCTCGGCGCGCGGCTGACGGTCGTCGGCGAATCAGCGGCGGGTCGGAGCTTCGGCGGGACGCTGGAGCCGGGGCAGGTCGTGCGCATCTTCACCGGCGCGCCCGTCCCCGCCGGCGCCGATGGCGTCTTGCTGCAGGAGGACGCGAGCCGCGACGGCGACGCGATCGTCGTCGGCGAGGCCGTCCAGCGCGGGCGGCACATTCGCAAGGCTGGCATCGACTTCACCGCCGGCGAGGCGCTCCTGCACCCTGGCCGCAGGCTCGGCGCGCGAGGCCTGGCGCTCGCCGCGGCGCTCGGCCATCCGACGGTCGAGGCCGCCGCGAGACCCCGGGTCGCCATCCTCGCCACCGGCGACGAACTGGTGCTGCCCGGCCAACCGGTGGGTCCCGACCAGATTGTCGCATCGAACGCCTTCGCGATCGCGGCGGTCGTGGCGGGAGACGGCGGGATCGCGCTCGATCTCGGCGTCGCGCCCGACGACCGGGCGGCGATCGCCGCCGCCGTCGGCCGGGCCTTCGCCGACGAGGTCGACATCCTCGTAACGCTCGGCGGCGCGTCGGTCGGCGACCACGACCTCGTCCGCCCCGTCTTGGAAGAGGCCGGCGTCGCGCTCGACTTCTGGAAGATCGCGATGCGGCCGGGCAAGCCGATGATGGCGGGCCGGCGCGGCGGGACGCTGGTGCTCGGCCTCCCCGGCAACCCCGTGTCCGCGATCGTCTGCTCGCTGCTTTTCCTGACGCCGGCCCTGCGGCGGCTCTCGGGCCGCACGGACCTCGAACCGCCGTTGGTCGTCGGCCGGCTCGGCCGCGACATGCCGGCGAATGACCGCCGCGAAGACTACCTGCGCGCAGCCATCGAGATCGACCCGGACGGCGTCGCGGCGGTCACCGCCTTTCCACGTCAGGATTCTTCGATGCTGAGGCCTCTGGCCGAGGCCGAAGGGCTGCTGATGCGCCCGCCTCACGCGCCCGCAGCGAAGGCCGGAGGCGCCTGCCTGTTCCTGCCGCTGCCGCACCCGTATTGACGCGCTTGGAAACGGATCGGCTGCGCTACCCTTCCAGGCGCTTGTGGATCGGATCCGCCCAGTACACCGCCTCCGGCGCCTCGACAGGTTCGATATCGGTGATGTTCACCACCACCGCCTCGTTGTCAGAGCGCACGAGAACGCACTGAAGCGGCTGATCGGGATCGGCGTTGATCTCTTGGTGCGGCACGTAGGGCGGGACGAAGATGAAATCGCCCGGGCCCGCTTCCGCCACGTATTCCAGCCGCTCGCCCCAGCGCATTCGCGCCCGGCCGCTCACCACGTAGATCACGCTCTCCAATGCCCCGTGGTGATGCACGCCCGTCTTGGCGTTCGGCTCGATCGCGACCGTGCCGGCCCAAATCTTCTGCGCCCCGACGCGGGCGTGATTGATGGCGGCCTGGCGGAACATCCCCGGCGTCTGGACGGTGTTGGGATCGAGCTGATCGCCCTTGATGACGCGAACGCCATCGTGCTTCCAGCGTTCGGCGTGCGACTGACCGTCATCGTTCATGTCTCGCTCCTTTAAACGCCGAACGCCCCTGCATCTGGGAGGATGCAGGGGCGTTCGCATGCGTCAAGACGACGGCTGGCTTACTCGACGACTTCGACCACCGTGCGGTCGTCGTCGATGATGTAGCGGCGATCATTGACGACGGTATAGCTGTAGTCGCTGTCCGGCACCTGATAGACCTCGACGGTCTTCGGCAGGGGTTTGCCGACGACGACCTCACCCTCGTAGGCGATCGATGGGCGCTCGTCGCGCACCACGTATTCCTTCACCTGCTTGGGCGGAGCCATCAGCGTGCCCGCGACGCCGCCGGCGACCGCGCCGGCTGCTGCGCCGACCGGACCGCCGAGCACGGCGCCCGTGGCCGCGCCGCCCGCCACGCCGGCGGCGGTGCCTTCCTGAGCCATCGAGGCGGTCGGCAGAGCGACGCCGAGCGCCAGAACGAAAGCGGTGATGCCCTTGTGCATCTGAAACCCTCCATCATTCCCCTCGGTGAACAAACGGCGGTACGTCAAAAAACGTTCCCATAATCTTCGCGCCGAGTGGCGACAGCTTGGGTTCAGGGCCTCCAAGTGGAGCGGCGCCCGCTGAGTTCCCGATCAAGGAAGTGCGCGGCGCTGATCAACGCGAGATGCGTCAATGCTTGGGGAAAGTTGCCCAACGCGCAGCCGTCGAGCCCGATCTCCTCCGCGTAGAGGCCGACGTGATTGCGATAGGCGAGCAGGCTCGAGAAACAAAGCTGAGCCTCGTCCAGACGCCCCGCCCGGGCGAGGCACTCGACGTACCAGAACGAGCACGCCGAGAACGCGCCCTCGTCGCCCTCGAGCCCGTCGTCGCAGCGGTAGCGGAAGATCATGGAGTCGTCGCCGAGATCCCGCTTGATGGCGTCAAGCGTCGCCAGCCACTTGGGGTCCGTGGCGCTGCAAAATCGGACGAGCGGCATCAGCAGCAGCGCTCCGTCGAGCGCGTCGCCCTCGGCGCTCGCAACGAAGTGGCCGCGCTCGGCGTCGTAGAAGGTGTTCCAGATGTCGTCATGAATCGCGTCGCGCGCCGCCGTCCAATCCGCGACGGGCCCGGGCAGCGATCGCTTGAGCGCCAGCCGCAACGCGCGGTCGACGGCGACCCAGCACATCAGGCGCGAGTGCAGGAAGGCGCGCGGCTCGCCCCGCATCTCCCAGATGCCGGCGTCCTTGTCCCGCCAGACCGCGCAGGCGTGATCGACGATCCGGCGCGTGCGCGTCCAGCCGTCGGCGGACATCGCCTGTCCGTACTTGTCGTTGAGATACACCGCGTCGAGCAACTCGCCGTAGATGTCGAGCTGGCTCTGGCTGGCGGCGGCGTTGCCGATCCGAACCGGCTGCGAGCCACGGTACCCGGCGAGATGCGGCAGCTCCTCTTCCGCCGGCGCGGGGCCGCCGTCGAGCGCGTACATCAGACGGATCACGCCGTCCTTCTCGCCCTGCACCCGCTCCGCAATCCAGCGTACGAAGGCGAGCGCCTCCTTGCGAAAGCCGAGACGCATGAACGCGTAGACCGTGAAGGAGGCGTCCCGCACCCAGGTGGCGCGGTAGTCCCAGTTGCGGCCGAAGCCGATCGCTTCCGGCAGGCCGAAGGTCGGCGCCGCCACGATCGAGCCGAAGTCGCGCGAGGTCATCAGCTTGAGCGCGAGCGCCGAGCGCGTCACCGTCTCGCGCCAGCGGCCCTCGTAGGTCGACTGCGCGACCCAGCGCCGCCACCACGCGACCGCCTCGTCGAGCGAGAGCTGGGCCTGGTCCGCGGAGAGCGGCTCATGCTCGCCGCCGTCCAGCACGAACCACGCGACCTCGCCCTTCTTCAGCGTGAACTCCGCGACGGCGTCGCCTCCCCGCACCCGCAGCGGAATGTCGGAGGCGAGGCGCAGAGTGAGCTCGCCGAAGCGAAAGGAGACGCCGTGCTTTCCCCGGCGCGTCTCGCCCCGGGCCCGGGCGTAGTCGAAGCGCGGCCGACAGGCGACGGAGAACGTCACCTCGCCGCGCGTGGCCTCCACCCTCCGGAGGATCTGCGGCCCGCCGCCGTCTTCGCCGCAGACCGGCCGCATGCCGTCGGTGAGCTCGGCGCTGCCGTCATGGCTCAGCCAGCGGGTGACCACGACGTTGGTGTCCGGGAGGTAGAGCTGGCGGGTGGCAGCGCCCGCGAGCTTCGGCCGGATGGTGAAGTGACCGCCCTTCGCGGGATCGAGGAGACCCGCGAAAACGCTGGGGCTGTCGAACCGCGGCCAGCAGAGGAAGTCGATCGAGCCCTCGCGCGACACGAGGGCGGCTGTCGCCATATCGCCGATGAGCGCGTGGTCCTCGATGGCGCAGGCCGGCGCGTCGGCCTCAGCCATTGTCGCGGAAGGCCGGGTACAGCGTCATGCCGCCGTCGACGAAGATCGTCGCGCCCACGACGTAGTCGGCCTTGTCGGAGACGAGCCAGGTCGCGACGTCGGCGATGTCCTCGGCGTCTCCGATCCGGCCATAGGGGATAAGCTTGAGGACCTGCTCGCCGTTCTCGCCGTCCAGCTCCTCCGCGTTGATGGCGGTGCGGATCGCCCCGGGCGCGATGGCGTTCACCCGGACGCCGAGTTCGGCGACCTCCTGCGCCAGCGTCTTCATCATCAGCGCGATTCCGCCCTTGGAGGCGGCGTAGTTGACGTGCCCCGCCCACGGAATGACCTCGTGGACCGAGCTCATGCAGACGAGCTTGCCGCGGGAGCGCGAGACGCCACGGTCGCCCTGCTCCCGGAACCGCCGGATCGCGGCCTGGGCGCAGAGGAACTGTCCCGTCAGGTTGACGTCGATCACCTGCCGCCAGTCGTCCAACGTCATCTCGAAGCTGTCGGCGTCCTTCTGCAGGCCCGCGTTCGCGACCACGATGTCGACCCCGCCCCAGCGCTCCACGGTCTTGGCGAACATCGCGTCGACCTGATCCTTGTCCGAGACGTCGGCGCGGACGGCGAAGGCGTCGCCGCCGGCCTCCGCGATCTCGCCCGCCAAGGCCTCGGCCTCGTCCTCGCCCGACCGGTAGTTCACCGCGACCTTGGCGCCGGACAAGGCGAACCCGCGGGCGACGGCGCGGCCGATGCCGCTCGATGCGCCGGTGACGATGGCGATCTGGCCGTCGAGTCGGATGTCCATTCGGGTGAGCCCTCGCTGTCGCGCCGCGGCGCCGGGATGCGACAGCGAAGCTAGGGCGGGGCGTTCCCGCCGGAAGGGTCAGGCATGGCCGCGCAGCGCAAAGGTCGCTCCCGAAGACGCAACGGCGCCGATCCGCGCGAGCGCGGCGAGCGTCGCCTCGATCCGCGGCGTCGCGCGCCGTCCCTCCCGGAAGACGTCGGCCAGCGAGCCCACGTCGATCGGCTCTCGCGCCTCCAGAAGGGCGAAGATGACGGCCGCGGTCTGCGCCATGTCCTCCTTTGGGAACGAGGGCTTGCGCGCGGCGACGGCCGCGAGCGGCGCCTCGGCCTGGCCGGCGCGGTCCGCCGCCGCGGCCCGGCCCCGGGCGAAGCGTGGCGCCTGATAGGAGGGCCGCAGCCAGCGGACCACGCCCGCGGCCTCCTCGGCGCGACGCTCGAGGTTCAGCGCCGCGAGCCGCGCCACCGCGTCCGCGGCGGGGAGATCGGCAGGCCAGCCGTAGGCGCCGGCGACCTCAAGGTCGAGCCGGTCGTGCAGCTCCTTCAGGATCAGGACGAGGCCGTCGTCGAACACGCGCCGCTCCGCGGGCGTCAGGTCGGACGCGGCCGCGCCGCCGCGCAGACGTTCCAGCACGTTGTAGAGCCCGGTGAGCGTGAGCTTCGGCCGCTCATCGAGGACGCGCTTGCGATGCGCGTCTAGCTCTTCCGCGATCGCCGCGATCCGCGCGGCCTGGATCGGCGTGGGATCGGGGAACGGGAACGGGTCGAAGCAGCGGGATTTCACATAAACTGCGGGCCGCGGATAAACGCCGATCATTCCGGCGTTCTGCAAGTACCACTCCGCGTGCGTCCTCGAGCACAGCACGCCAAGCACATAAGGATCGTCGCTTGCGACCAACAACAGCTTGTTGTCCGGAAGCACGCTTCCATCGAGAAACTGAAACACGCGGTGTTTCGCTGTCTCCACGGTCGCGATGAAGCGTGACAACCCCGATATCGCCATCCGGGTCTCCGGATTGTTTTCGCCGAACAGCCACCAGTTCTCTCGCCGGTAGGTCCGCGGATTTCGATCACGCTCCGGCTTCAGGTGGACGGCCAGATGCTGATAGACTTCCGGGTAGCGTACGCGGACCTCCGGTAGAGGGAGGCCGAAGAGGTCGATCACCAACGCGTCCCTCGGCCGCGACGTGAGATCCCGACCGTTGCGATAGTCGCGGATGCGCTCCCTGAGCCCCGGCCGCGTCGACCGCCCGAGGTCCTCCGCCGCCGTCCTCGATACGATGAACGCGGCGCCATGCAGCACGACACCGCGCGCCGCGAGCCCGCTGTTCGCAAGCAGCGCCTTCGCCGCTCCCACGTCGGCGCCGATCGTCAGGTCCGCGTTGATCCGTCCGCGCCTCTCGGACAGCTCGATCAGCGGCGCGTCGGTGGCGAGACCCTCCTCCCGCACGACCTCGCGCAGAGCTCCGTCCTTCACGCCCGCCTCGACCACGGTCATGGCGATGCGCACCGCCGCGCTGTCTTTCGCCGCCTTGGTCCAGGGGTGATCCGGGATCGCCATCACGATCGAGATCGGCGCCCTCCCGCCCATGCGGCGTTCGAGCGTTCGGCGCTGGAGCACCTGGCTGATCGAATTCGTGGTCACAAAGCCGAAGCGTCGCAGCGGCGAGCCCATCGCCGCGAGGATCGCGGCCGCTCGGTCCCACCAATGCATCACGAGATCCGCGCTCTCGTTGATCCCGGGGTTCGCGGCCCACAACGCCTCGGCGTAGTCCGCGCCCAGCCGCGCGCGCAGGTCCTTGCCCCCGATGAAGGGCGGGTTGCCGACGATGAACTCGGCGTCCGGCCAGGCCGGCAGCCGGGGATTGCGGTAGCGGGTCCGCTCGCGCGACCCGTCCCGGAGCGGGCGGCCGCCGGCGTCGCGGACCAGCTCCTCCTCCGCCTCGAGCACGGCGTCCATGACCTTTATGTTGCGGAAGGCCTTCAGGATCGGTTCGTTCGGCGCGCCGCCGCGGGTGCGGGCGTGCCACTGCAGATATCCGATCCAGAGCGCCAGTTCGGCGATCGCCGCGGCGCGGGGGTTCTTCTCGAGCCCCAGAAGCTGATGCGGGTCGACCGTGTGGCCTTCCAGACCGGAGAGCGCCTCCTGCCCGCCGAGGTCGGCGAGCGCCTCCAGCGCCTCGCCCTCGAGCCGCTTCATCAGCTCGAGCGTCACGTAGAGGAAATTGCCGGTGCCGCAGGCCGGGTCGAGCACGCGCGTCGCGCAGAGGCGCGCATGGAAGCCCCGGACCGTCTTCAGCGCCTGCGCCGCGCGTCCCTCGTCGCGCTGGCGCTCGGCGGTGGCGAGCGCCGCCTCCCAGTCCGCGCGCAGCGGCTCCATCACGGTCGCGACCACAAGCCGCTCGACATAGGCGCGGGGGGTGTAATGCGCGCCGAGCGCGCTCCGCTCGTCCGGGTCAAGCGCCTTCTCCAGCAGCGCGCCGAAGATCGCGGGCTCGACCTCGCGCCAGTCGTAGGACGCGGCCGCCCGAAGCTCCGCGATCTCGGTCTTGTCCAGCGGGAGCGCGGAACAATCCCGGAAGAAAGCGCCGTTGAAGCGCGGCACCTGCGCTTTGAGGCCGAAGGCGTAGCCGCCCTTGTCCATGGCCTCCCAAAGCTGGCCGACCACAGGCTGGAACCGGGCCGGCGCCGCCTCGCATTCGGCGAGCAGCGCGCTGAAACCGCCGCGCTCGATCAGCTCCACGTCCTGCGCGAACATCGTGAACAGCATGCGCATTAGGAACTGCGCGACCTCCTCGGTCGCATGGCCTTTGGCTTCCAGACGGCGCGACACCTCGGCGAGCCGGACCGCGATCTCGCGGGTGACCCGAGAGGCGTGCAGCGCGGGGTCGAGCGCGAGCGGGTCGTTCCACACCTTGACCAGCCGCTCGCGGATCTCGGGACGGCGCAGATCCTCGAGATAGATCCGGTAGCCCTGCCGGTCGGGGAACTGGTCGTAGGCTTTGCCGTCCTTGCGGAAGTTCGCGTAGAGCTCGAGGCAGTGGCCGACGTCGCAGACGACGACGAACGGCGGCGGTTCGTGGCCTTCCGGCAGCCAGCGGACGTAATGCTCGGCCTGGTTGCGAGCGTTCATCATGAGGACATCCCAGGCCTTGTCGGCGCCGCGACGTCCGCGGGTCGCGGGCTCAGGGCCAGCCGTGGCGCCGAGCGGAGCCTTGGCCGCTCCTGGGATGCGCGACTGCTTGGCCTCCAGCACGAACCTCGACCGCCGGTAGAGGTCGATCCGGCGCCGGGAGACGGCGCCGTCGCGTCCGACCTCCTTCACCACCCGCTCCAGGACGTAATCGTTCTCTTCGGTCGCCGCCGACGCCGGGTCGGGCCGGGCGACGCCCAGCGCGTCGGTAAGCTCGCTCAAGAAAAGCGCGTAGTTCGCGCGCTCCTGTCCGCCGACTCTCCCCTGCCAGCGCGCGATGAAACGCTCGACCGCCTGCTCCGACGCCATTCCCGCCCACCGTGTACCGATGCCGTGAAGCACGTAATCGTACACATATGGTTAAGAGATACAATCTTAGGATGTATGTTCGGGCGCGTGTCTGAGGCGATCGCCTTGAACCACCGGCGTGGAGCGTGCGACGTTCCCGTTTGGCCGTCCCCGGCTCCGAGTGGGTACCTGTTATGGCCGCGACCGCGCCCCATCCGACCGTCTGGATCGCCGAGGACGACTTCATCGCGTCGATCGCCGCGGCGCTGCAGTTCGTCAGCCACGTCCATCCCGCCGATTACGTCCGTCATCTCGCCCGGGCTTATGAGCGCGAGGAGAGCCCGGCGGCGAAGGACGCCATCGCGCAGATTCTGGTGAACTCGCGCATGGCGCTCATCGGTCGGCGGCCGATGTGCCAGGACACCGGCGTCGCCGCCGTGTTCCTCAAGGTCGGCATGAACGTGCGCTTCGCCACGCGCCGCTCGCTCGACGAGCTCGTCAACGAGGGCGTGCGCCGCGCCTATCTCGACGACGGCAATCCGCTCCGCGCCACCATGGTGGCCGACCCGCTGTTCGAACGCCGCAACACCGGCGACAACGCGCCCGCAATGATCCACGTCGACCTCGTGCCGGGCGACGCGGTCGAGGTCATCGTCGCCGCGAAGGGCGGCGGCTCCGAGAACAAGGCGCGCTTCGTCCAGCTCAACCCGAGCGCCTCCGTCGAGGACTGGGTGGTCGAGACCATGTCGACGCTCGGAGCGGGCTGGTGCCCTCCCGGCCTCATCGGGATCGGCGTCGGCGGCAGCGCCGACAAGGCGATGCTGCTCGCGAAGGAATCGCTGTTCGAACCGATCGACATGCTCGACCTGCTCCGCCGCGGGCCGGCTTCGAAGCTGGAGGAAATGCGGATCTCGCTTTACCAGCGCATCAACGCGCTGGGCGTCGGCGCGCAGGGGCTCGGCGGCCTCACCACCGTGCTTGACGTGAAGATCCGCACCTTTCCCACCCACGCGGCCTCGAAGCCCGTCGCGCTGATGCCGCAGTGCGCCGCGAACCGACACGTCAGCTTCACGCTCGACGGCTCCGGCCCCGCGAGCTTCGAGGCGCCGGACGCCGCGGACTGGCCGCAGATCGTGCTCGCGCGCACCGCCGACGCCGCGCGCGGGGTCGACCTCGATCGGCTGACCCGCGACGAGGTGCGGTCCTGGACGGTCGGCGAAAGGCTGCTGCTGTCGGGCAAGCTGCTCACCGGCCGGGACGCGGCGCACAAGCGCATGGCGGATCTTCTCGCCCGCGGAGAGCCCCTGCCCGTCCCGCTCGACGGACGGGTGATCTACTACGTCGGGCCGGTGAAGGCGGTCGGCGGCGAGGCGGTGGGTCCCGCCGGCCCCACCACGGCCACCCGAATGGACGGCTTCGTGGATGCGCTTCTGGCGAGGACCGGGCTGCTCGCCTTGATCGGCAAGGCGGAGCGCGGGCCTGCAGCGATCGAGGCCATCGCCCGGCATGGCGCGGCCTCGCTCATCGCCGTCGGCGGCGCCGCCATCCTCGTCGCGCAGGCGATCCGCTCCTCTCGGGTCTTGGCGTTCGAGGATCTCGGGATGGAGGCCATCCACGAGTTCGAGGTGGTCGACATGCCCGTCACCGTGGCTGTGGACGCCGCAGGCGCGTCGATCCATCTGATCGGCCCGGACCTCTGGCGGCGCGCTTAAGTCCTCTTCCCTCCCTGAACCACAGGACGTCCTCGCTCGTGAACGCTCTTCCTTCGCCGCCGTACGATCCCCTCGCCCATGGCTGGGAGAGATTTCAGGACGCAGGCTTCATCGATCTCGTCGGTCCCATCGTCACGCGCCGCGGCGCGGACGGCCTTCGCGCCTTCGGCGTCACGGCTGAGACGAAGCACGCGAACCTCATCGGCGTGGTCCACGGCGGCATGCTGATGACCCTCGCCGACCGCGCGCTGGGCGTCGCGGCCTGGGACGCGGCGGGCGGGAGGCCCTCGGTCACCGTCCAGTTCGACATGCAGTTCGTCTCCACCGCCAAGATGGGAGACTTCGTCGCCGTGGAGCCGGAGCTCGTCCGGCTGACCTCGTCGCTGGTCTTCATGCGGGGAACGCTGAAGGTCGGCGACCGCGCGGTGGCGGCGGCGAACGGGCTCTGGAAGATTCTTTCCGGTCCCGCCGCGTAACGGCCGATGCGCCGTGAGCGCGCGAGGGCCTAACGCCGAACAGCCCGCCCCCCCCCGCCGCTGCATTGATCGCCACCGGATCCCGCGGAAGCCGCATGAGCACGCTCGCATTCCAGTAAGCGACTCAACATATATTGCTGCGGCGCGAGGGATCTCGTATCTCGGGTCGCAGCGAGGGTTGGGACGATGCTGACGAAGAAGGCGAAATACGGCCTGAAGGCCATGGTCGATCTGGCGCGCCTTCAGCCGGGAAAGTCGACCTTCGTGGCCGAGGTCGCCGAGCGCAACGCGATCCCGAAGAAGTTCCTCGACGCGATCCTGGGCGAGCTCCGCAACGCCGGCATGCTCTCCAGCAAGAAGGGCAAAGCCGGCGGCTACATGCTCTCGAAGTCTCCGGACGAGATCACGGTCGGCGCGATCGTCCGGGCGCTGGACGGCCCGCTCGCCCCGATCGCCTGCGCCAGTCGATCGGCCTACGTGCCCTGTGACGACTGTCAGGACGTGCGGTCGTGTCAGGTCCGCCTGATGATGCTCGAGGTTCGAAACGCCATTTCGACCGTGCTCGACCACCGGACGCTGACCGAGATGCGCGATCTCGGCGGCCTCGCCCTTCTCGAGGCCGACTACCAGATCTGAGCCGCGCGCGACGGCCGGTTTGCCTTTCCGGCCACGCGGGTTCAGGCTCCTCCGGTGCTGCGCCCCTCCCGTCCAAAAGCCGATCGCGCCGGTCACCCGCTGATCGCGGGCCTGGAGCCCGAGGCCGCGGCCCTCCTCAGGCGTCATCTCCGACGCGGCGAGAGACGCCGAGGCGATCTGCTCTCGTCCGCGGGACATTCGATCCAAACGGTGTTCTTCATAAGCGACGGCCTCGTCGCCTTGTTCGGCCGCGCGCCCGATGGAGGCACGGCCGCGACCGGCATCGTGGGGCCTGGCGGCTTTGTCGGCGTGTCCGCGGCGCTCAGCGCGCAGCACCCCGCCGAGAGGGACGCCGTGGCTCTGACAGGGGTTCAGGCCCAGGCGATCGACGCCGAGGCGCTCGACCGCATCGCCACCCTCCACCCCGAACTGCGGCGGCGGCTGATGCTCTACGCGAACGACCGCATCATCCAGGCGACGCAGCTGTGCGTCTGCACGGCTCTGCACACCGTCGAGCAGCGATTGGCGCGCTGGCTGTTGGAGGCTTACGCCCTCCGCGGCGATCGTCCGATCGAACTCACGCACCAGCAGTTGAGCGATCTCCTCGGCGTGCGCCGCGCGAGCGTCACGCTTGGGCTCCACATGCTCGAGGGGGAGCAGGCGGTCCGCTGCCAGCGGGGGCGGATCGAAATCCGAGACCTCGACGCCCTGGCGCGGCGCTCATGTGGATGTCACCTCGCGGCGTCCGGCCGAAGCGAGCGAGCCTACCCCGCCTTGTCCAGCGCTTCGTCCACGGACAACCCGCGCGACTGAAGCCGCCACATCCGGGCGAAGACGCCGTTCGCCGCGAGCAGGTCGCCGATCGGACCCTCTTCGACCACCCTGCCCTCGACCAGCACCACGATCCGATCGAAATCGGCCAGCGTCGACAGCCGATGCGCCACGGCGAGCACGGTGCGGTCCCGCGTCAGACGCGTGAGCGCCTTCTGCACCTCGATCTCGGATTCGGTGTCGAGCGCGGAGGTCGCCTCGTCCAGCACCACGATCGGCGCGTTCTTCAGGATCGCGCGGGCGATGCCGATGCGCTGACGCTGGCCGCCGGACAGCTTCGCGCCGCGTTCGCCGACCAGCGTGTCGAAGCCGTCGTCGAGGTCGTCGATGAAACCGCAGTGCGCGGCCGCGGCGGCCTCGCGGACCTCGTCGTCGGTTGCTTCCGGCCGGGCGAAGCGGATGTTCTCCATCACCGAGCGATGGAACAACGAAATCTCCTGCGGCACGACCGCGATCGCGTAACGCAGCGATTCCTGGGTGATCTCCGCCGCCGACTGGCCGTCGATGAGCACGCGTCCGGCCTCCACGTCGTGGAGCCGTTGGACGAGGTGGATCAGGGTCGACTTGCCGGCGCCGGAGGGGCCGACGATGCCGACCTTCTGGCCAGCCGGAACGGCAAAGTCGAAGTCGCGCAGCACGGCGTGCGACCCGCCGTAGCCGAAGGACACCTTCTCGAAGGCGATCGAGCCGCCGCGCTTCTGGAACGGACGGGCGTCCTCAAGATCGACCACCTCGTGCGGCGTGCCGATGACCTTCAGCGTCTCGGCGATGTAGCTGACATGCCGCTCCATATCGACCAGCGCCATCGCCAGGTCGCGGGAGCCGTGGAGGATCCGGAACACCAGCGTCGAAACGACGACCACGTCGCCGGTCGTCACCGACCCGCGCGACCAGAGCGAGACCGCCCACAGCATCATGGAGCCGGCCATCGCCCAGAGAAGGACGTCGTGCATCACACGGGCCTTCTCCGTGAACATCCAGCTTTTGCGCTGAGCGGTCGCCTCGCCGTCGAAGATGTGCCTAAGCCGCCGACGCTCCCGGGCGCTGGCCGCGAAGGCTTTGACCGACCAGATGTTGGTGAGCACGTCGA
The DNA here is from genome assembly GCF_000526315.1 of Methylopila sp. 73B. Lineage (NCBI taxonomy): Bacteria > Pseudomonadati > Pseudomonadota > Alphaproteobacteria > Hyphomicrobiales > Methylopilaceae > Methylopila > Methylopila sp. 73B. Next base: position 1,282,493 of record NZ_JAFV01000001.1, read on the forward strand.
TCAGTTCGCCGCCGACGAGGCCCGCCTGCTCCGCGTAATGCCGGTGCAGCGGGCGGCCGCGGCGGCCGAAGAGCACCAGCCCGATCGTGACGATCACCGCGAACGCGGACAGAGCGATCGCCATGCCGAGGTTGATCGTAAAGAAGATGACCACCGCGCCCAGGAAGCTGACGATCGGCGGCATGACGTTCCACGTCATGTTGTTGGTCAGCACGCCGAAGTCGCCGGCGGTCGAGGTGATGCGGTGTCCCAGCGCGCCCGCGCGCTGGTCCTGGAAATACCGCATGGGATGGCCGGCGACGTGGTCCAGCAGGTCGAGCCGAATGTCGACGCCGACGCCGACCGTGGTGCGGCAGCCGAGCCAGCCCGACACGCGCCACAAGGCGCCTTCGAGCGCCGTCGTCGCCACGAAGAAACCGAGCGCCCACCACAGCGCGGGCGATGCGGGCGGCGGCGCCGCCATGGCGTCCACCAGCAGCTTCATGCCGTACTGGGTCGCCACCATCATACAGGCGCCGACCGTCACCACGAGCCCGAGCGCGATGAAGTGGCCGGGCCAGCGCTTGGCGTAGCGCCAGAAGAACGCCGACGGGCTCTGGAGCGACGCCGCAATGGCGCTTCGCTCCTCCTGCGTGTCGGGCCGGAACGACGTCGAGGCCTCGCTCACGACGCCGCCCCTCGGCGGATCGGAACGACGCGGCCCGGAAGATCCCAGCGAGCCTCCCGCTCGAACTGGGTCCTTCGGCGCGCGAGCTCTTCCGCCAGAGGCTTGAAGACCGCGCGCTCGCCGTTCCCATTCGGCGTCGTAAACAGCCCGACCTCGCAGATCCGACCGTTGTCCCAGCCGGGATAGTCGAGGATGGGGTAGAGCGTGATCCCTTCCACCTGGACGCCGTCGTCGCGGGCGGCGGCGACCTCGTCGCAGACGTAATGCAGCCAGGCCGCGCGGCCCGTGCCTTCGGCGCCGGTCTCCGAGATCAGCACCGGCCTGCCATAGCGGGCGGCGGTTTCAGCCAGCATGTCGCGGAACGGCCGATAGTCGTGATGTCCCATCGGGATCGTCCCACCACCCAAAACCCATTGATTTTGCGGGTAGAAGTTCACGCCGACGATGTCGAGCTTGTCGGGCGAGCCGCCCATCTCCGGATGAAGCCGGCCGGCCAGCATGTCGGTCGCCTCGAATTGCGAGAGACGGTAGCCCTCGGCGGCGGCCTTCGCCGAAGCCGAAGTTTTGGCCGGTGCCACGTGGATGGTCGGCTCGGCCGTCAGAAACCGCGCGCGCGGGTCCACCGACCGCACCGCCTCGATCGCGGCGATCGCGGCGCGCGCGAGCTGGCGCTTCAGCTCCGGCCCGCGCCCCTTCGTCATGGGATTGAACTGACGCATGTCGCCGCCGGCCCACGCCCAATAGGACATCTCGTTGATCGGGCAGTAGTAGGGAACGTCGTCGCTTTCCGAGCGGACAAACCGTGCGGCTTCCCGGGCGAAGCGCGCGAAGCGGTCCACGAAAGCCGGCGACCAGATGTCGAGTTTGTCGGGATAGCCGTAATGGCAGAGGTCCCAGATGACTTGGACACGCGCGTCCCGCGCCGCCCGGAGCATCGGCAGCACGCTCGACCAGTCGTAGAATCCTGGCCCTTTCTCGATCAGATGCCACCGCATGCCGTCGCGCACCGTGGTCACGCCGAGGGCGGCGAGGCGCGCGAAGTCCGAAGCGGCAAACCGGTCGTGTCCGGTCGCGGCGATCAGATCGAGCCGGATTCCGTCGGCGCGTCTGTGGGATGAACACTCGAAGCCCGCGACAAAAAAGCTCTGAAGGCCGGCGGAGGCCGGCGGCGCGTCGATGGTCACGCAGCTCATCTCCTCTCCGTTCACATGGCGGTGTTTACTCTTGTGCCGGTTTGGTCCCGCAGCGCAGCACGTCGACCTTTTGGTACGGTAGCGCACAGAGTCATGTCGCTGGGAACGCCTGAACCTAGGTACATGTTCGGACATCGAGGTGCGGCAGACGGATTTGGCGAAGTCGCCGTCCCCGCGCCGGCTCGAACGACGCCACGTTTCCGCGTCGTGGTCCGTTTATCCGACACGGGAGAGATCATGCGACCGACCAGCAGTTGCGCGCCAGAAATCGACGCGGCGGGGACTTCGCGGATTGAAGACGCCCCGGTGATTTGCTTCTCGCACCTTCGCTGGGATTTCGTCTATCAGCGGCCTCAGCACCTATTGAGCCGGATCGGCAAGCGGCAGCCGGTTTATGTCGTCGAAGAGCCCGTCTTCGAAGATGTCGCCGCGCCGTCCCTGCGATCGTCCGCACGCTCCGAAGGCGTCACGGTGGCCGTCCCCGTGCTGCCTCATGGCCTGAGCGAAAGCGGTAAGATCCTCGCTCAGCGTCAACTGGTCGACGAGTTGCTCGAGAGCCTCGGCGCCGAGCGCCGGGTGTTCTGGTACTACACGCCAATGGCGCTGCTGTTTACGCGCCATCTCGAGGCCGATCTCACCGTCTTCGACAACATGGACCAGCTGTCCGCGTTCAAGGGCGCGCCGCCCGAGCTGATCGCGCTTGAGGATGAAATGCTGGCGCGCGCCGACGTCGTGTTCACCGGCGGCCGCAGCCTTTACGAGGCGAAGAAGCACCGGCACGGGAACATCCACGCCTTCCCCAGCAGCATCGATGTCGCGCATTTCAGCAAGGGCCGCGCCGACGACCGCCAGGATCCCCCGGACCAGGAGGCCATCCCCCATCCGCGGGTCGGCTTCTTCGGCGTAATCGACGAACGGATGGACATCGATCTCGTCGGCGAAATCGCAGCGAAGCGCCCCGAGTGGCAGCTCGTGATGGTCGGACCGGTGGTGAAGATCGATCCGGTCGATCTGCCGAAGGCTTCAAACGTGCATTGGCTCGGCGGCCGCGACTACAAGGACCTGCCGTCCTATGTCGGCGGATGGGACGCGGCGTTCATGCCCTTTGCGCTGAACGAGTCCACCCGCTTCATCAGCCCGACCAAGACGCCGGAGTTCCTGGCCGCTGGCGCGACTGTGACCTCGACGCCGATCACCGACGTGATCGCCGACTACGGCGAGACAGGTCTCGTGAAGATCGCTTCGACCGCCGACGAGATGATCGCCGCGATCGAGGAGCAGATGGCGATGGACCGCGGCCCCTGGCTCGCCCGCGTCGACGCCAAGCTCGCCGACAACTCCTGGGATCAGACCTTCGAGCGGATCTACGCCCTCGCGACTTCGGCCGCCCACGCGCGTCGTCGCAGCCGCGCGGGGCTGGCAAGCGCCGAAACGGTCAAGGAAGCCGCCCATGTATGATTGGCTCATTGTAGGAGCAGGCTTCGCCGGATCGGTGCTTGCCGAGCGGATCGCCACCGAGCGCGATCAGACGGTGCTGATCATCGATCGGCGTTCGCACATCGGCGGCAACGCTTACGACAAGTACGACGACGCCGGCGTGCTGATGCATCAGTACGGCCCGCACATCTTCCACACCAACTCCGACGCCATCGTGGAGCACCTGTCGAAATTCACGGAGTGGCGCCCCTACGAGCATCGTGTGCTGGGCCGCGTCGACGACAAGCTCGTGCCGATTCCGATCAACCGCACGACGCTGAACGAACTTTACAGCCTTGACCTCAAGACCGACGAGGAAGCCGCGGCTTTTCTCGAGTCGCGGGCGGAGCCTGTGGAGGAAATCCGGACCTCCGAGGACGTGGTGGTCAGCAAGGTCGGCCGTGAGCTCTATGAGAAGTTCTTCCGCGGCTACACCCGGAAGCAGTGGGGCCTCGACCCGTCGGAGCTCGACAAGTCGGTCACGGCGCGGGTGCCGACGCGCACCAACACCGACGACCGCTACTTCACCGACACGCATCAGATCATGCCAAAGCACGGCTACACGCGCATGTTCGAACGGATGCTGGATCACCCCAACATCCAGATCATGCTCAACGCGGATTTTCGAGAGGTGCGCGAGACGGCGCAGTTCAAGCGCCTGATCTTCACCGGTCCGATCGACGAGTTCTTCGACTTCCGCTTCGGCCGCTTGCCATACCGCTCGCTGCGGTTCGAGCATCGGTCGCTTGAGCAGGAGCAGTTCCAGCCGGTCGCGACGGTGAACTACCCGCAGACCGAGGATTACACCCGGATCACCGAGTACAAGCACCTCACCGGCCAGACGCACCCGAACACGACGATCACCTACGAGTATCCGGCGGCGACCGGCGACCCGTACTACCCGGTGCCGCGGCCCGAAAACCAGGAGCTCTATCGGCGGTATCAGGCGCTCGCGAACGAGACGGCGGACGTGCATTTCGTGGGCCGGCTCGCGACCTACCGCTACTACAACATGGATCAGGTCGTCGGGCAGGCGCTGGCGGAATTCCGCCGGATCCAGGAGAGCGTGCCGATGTACGACACGCCGCCGAACGGCAAGGCCGAGGCCCGGCCGGCCGCGGTCAGCCCCGCCGCCGCGACAGGATCGAGCCGCGCGCTGAACTGATCGGCTTCATCGACGAACATGCGAACGCCCGGGCCTTTCCCAAGGTCCGGGCGTTTTGCGTGCTGGGATGGGCGCGTTGGTACGTCTCGCAGTTCAGCCAAGCGTCACGCCGTTTTGGCCGGCGATGCGTCGGGATCCGTAGGCGAAGACGCGCCGTCCGACGCTTGCGCTGAAGCCTCGACCGTCGGCTCCGCCGTGGCCGACTGCGTGAGCGGAGCCGCGTCGTCCACGGGATCGGCCACCCCGGGATAGGCGCCGGCGACATGCTCCCGCGGACCCGGAGCGTCGCCGCGCGCCTTGGTCATCGGCTCGCCGATGCGCTCCAGCATGCCGCGTGCGATCTCTCGCTCGCCCATGATCACCACATCCGCGCCGAGCTTGGCGAGATGGTCGACCTCGGCGTCGGAATGCGCGCGGCCGATGATCAACAGGCCGGGGTTCTGGGCGCGCGCCTGCTCCGTCACCTGGCCGCCTTCGAAGGCGTCGGGGATCGCGACCGCGAGGCGCGTCGCGCCCTTGAGGTTGGCGAGCGCGAGCACGGCGGGATGGGCGGCGTTGCCGACGATGACCTCGACGCCCTTCTCGCGCAACTCGGCGATGCGCTTCTCGCTGTCCTCGATCACGAGGAACGGCGTGTTGGCGGACTTGAGCTGGTCCACCACGATCGCGCCCACGCGGCCGTAGCCGACCACGACGGCGTGGCCGCTGAGAGTTGTGGGCTCGGTCTCGCCCTCCGACTCGATGTCGGGAAGCGGCGGCTCCTTCTCCTCCTCCGGAGCCGGCCGGGCGCCGGGCGGAGCTGCGGCCGAAGGTTCCGACGCGGTGATCTCGACGGCTGGCGCCTCGGCGGACGGCGAGGACTGGCTCTGGCGCAGGATTCGCGCCTCGAGCCGCGGGCGGATGCGGTCGGCGGCGAAGAACACGATCGGGTTGAGGATGATCGACAGGATCGCGCCCGCCAGGATCAGGTCGCGGCCCTCCTCCGGGATCAGGTTCAGCCCGACGCCCAGCTCGGCCAGGATGAAGGAGAACTCGCCGATCTGCGCGAGACTGGCGGAGATCGTGAGCGCCGTGCCGACCGATCTTCGGAACGCCAGCACGATCAGGAACGCCGCCACCGACTTCCCGATCACGATGATGAACAGCGTGCCGACGACCGGCCACGGGTCCCGCACGATGATCGTCGGGTCGAACAGCATGCCGACGGAGACGAAGAACAGCACGGCGAAGGCGTCGCGCAGCGGCAGGCTCTCCTGCGCGGCGCGGTGCGAGAGCTCGCTCTCGGAGAGGATCATCCCGGCGAAGAACGCGCCGAGCGCCAGCGACACGCCGAAGAGCTTGGCCGCTCCGAAGGCGACGCCGAGCGCGATCGCCAGCACGCCGAGGCGGAACAGCTCGCGCGAGCCGGTGTGCGCGATGCGGTGGAGCAGCGCCGGAATCAGACGGCGGCCGACGACGAGCATCAGCGCGACGAACAGCGCCACCTTCAGCAGCGTGACGCCGATGACGCCGGTGAGGCCAAGGTCCACGTTCAGGGCGCGACTGATCAGCAGCGCGACCGGATCTCCGTGGGCGGCGTCGCCGCCCTGCCCGCTCGCGATCCCGGCGGCGGCTGGAATCAGCACGAGCGCGAGGACCATCGCGAGGTCTTCGACGATCAGCCATCCGACGGCGATCTTGCCGCGTTCGCTCTCGACCAGTCGCCGCTCCTGCAGCGCCTTCAGCAGCACGACGGTCGACGCGACCGAAAGCGCGAGGCCGAACACGAGGCCGCCGCCGTGCGACCAGCCCATCAGCCAGGCGAGAGCCCAGCCCATGGCGGTCGCGACCGCCATCTGCGCGATCGCGCCCGGCAGCGCGACGCCGCGCACCGACAGCAGGTCCTTCAGCGAGAAGTGCAGTCCCACGCCGAACATCAGCAGGATCACGCCGATCTCGGCGAGCTCCGGCGCGAGCTGCTGGTCGGCGACGTAGCCCGGCGTGTGCGGACCGACCAGGACGCCGGCGACGAGGTAGCCGACGAGCGGCGGAAGTCGGAAACGGTTCGCGATGGCCCCGAGAATGAACGCCAACACGAAACCCGCGACGATCGTCGAGATCAGCGGCGTTTCATGCGGCATCGGCCACGTCTCCTGAGGCGTTATGTGATGGGATGCCGCAGTATGCAGGCGCACGCGCGCCGGCGCCATGCCGGACCCGGCGCAGAGAGCGATTTTCGTTTCGAATGATCAGAGAGTCGCGCTCACGAGAGCGCGAGCGCGCGGACCAGGCCGGTCAGCGGCTCGCGCGGGCCGGCTGAACCACCTCGGCCTGGTCGCCGTCCGCCGTCATCGCCGCCTCGAGACGGCGAAGCGCCGCGTGCTTGGCGTCGGAGTCGTCGCCGAATCGCGTGAGGTAGCGGTCGAGAATCCGGTCGGCCAGATCGCCGTCGGCGTCGCCCATCATCTTGAGAACCGCGACGATCGCGCGCTCCAAATCGGGCATGGTCATCGGCGTTCCTCGTGGAGGGGGTCTTGGTCGTCGGCATTTGACGACGTCAGGCTTAACGCCGGTGTAGGCGCAGCCCGGCACGACATGGGGCCGGTTGCGCGGAGGCCAAGCCCCCCAAGCCAAGGTCTCATTGAACGAAGCGGTTGCGGAGCGTCCCGACGCCTTCGATCGTCACCTCGACGATGTTCTCCGGCTCTCTCATCGCGCCGACGCCGACCGACGTGCCGCACATGATCAGGTCGCCCGGCTCCAGCGTCATGTCGAACGACAGCCGGCTCACCAGCTCCGCCGGCTCGAAGAACATGTCGGCGACGGGGTAGTTCTGACGCTCGGAGCCGTTGAGCACGGTCCTGATCACGAGCGCGCTCGGATCGAGCCCGGTGGCGACGCCGGGGCCGAAAGCCCCGAACCCGTCGAAGCTCTTTGCCCGCGCCCACTGCGCGAAGGACTTGTCCTTGTCGATCAGGTCCGCCGCGGTGACGTCGTTCACGCAGGTGTAGCCGAAGATCGCGGCTTCGGCCTCGGCCGGCGTCGCTTCGCGGCAGGTCGCGCCGATGACGACGCCGAGTTCGCCCTCGAACACCACGCGCCCGCCGTAGGACGACGGCCGACGGATCGTCGCGTCGGAGCCGATCGCCGAGGACGACGCCTTCAGGAGGTAGAGCGGCTCGTCCGGCGGGGTCTGCCCGAGCTTCTCGGCGAGGCCCCGGAGGTTTTTCCAGAGCGCGATGATCTTGCCTGGCGTCGTAGGCGCGAGCAGTTCGACGTCGCTGAGCGCGACCGTCTCGCCGGTCGCGGTCGGGCCTGCGAACATGTCGCCTTCGTGCACCTCGACGACGTCGCCGACCAGGCGGCCGAAGCCTACCTGTCCGGCCCGGTCGAACCGCACCCAGAGCGCGGTCGCGACGGCGGTCGCCTCAACCATTGGCCACCTTCAGCGGCTGCTCCTCGATTACCTCTTCCGGAAAGGTCGGATAGACGCCGAGCGAACGGCCCATCTGTTTGGTCAGGCCGAGCACGAGGTCGATCATGGGCGTCGCGACGTTGGCGAGACGGCCCATCTCCTGCACGGACGAGAGCAGGGCGTCGAGTTCGATCGCCTTCCCGGCCTCCACGTCCTGCAGCATCGAGGTGCGGTGCGCGCCGACGCGGGCGGCGCCGTTGATGCGACGCTCGACGTCCACCTTGAAGGTGGCGCCGAAGGTCTCGCCGATCTGCTGCGCCTCGAGCATCATGCTCTTGGCCAGCGCCCGCGTGGCGGGATCGGTCGCCACCACGTCCAGCGTGGCGCGGGTGATCGCCGAGATCGGATTGAAGCAGAGGTTGCCCCAGAGCTTCAGCCAGATGTCGTCGCGGATGTCGTCGTAGACGCGCGCCTTGAGCCCGCTCGCGTTGATCGCGTCGGCGAGCCGGGTCAGGCGCTCGGTCTTGCGCCGGTTGGGCTCGCCGAGACCGAAGGCGTCGCCGTAGATGTGCTTGATGACGCCCGGCTCGGTGATCTCGGTCGCCGGGTAGACCGTGCCGCCGATCACGCGTTCCGGGCGGATCGCGTTCCACTGTCGGTCGCCGGGGTCGACGCTCTGCAGGCGCAGGTCGCCGAAATCGCCGTCGAGGCCGTGGAAGTACCACCACGGCACGCCGTTCTGCATAGTCACGACCGCGGTGTGGTCGCCCATCAGCGGCGCCATGTCTTCCGCCGACTCCCAGGCCTGATGCGCCTTGAGGCCGTTGATGACGTAGTCCTGCGGCCCGAGCTCCGCTGCGTTCTTGGTCGCCGGCATCTCGGCGACGAGCTCCTGCCCGTCGATCAGCAGCTTCAGCCCCCGCTCCTTGATCGCCGCGAGATGCGGCCCGCGCGCGACGAGCGAGACGTCCACGCCTGAGCGCTTCAGCATCACCGCCATGTAGCCGCCGATGGCGCCGGCCCCATAGATGCAGATCTTCATCGCGTCAGTCTCCCGTGTGGTCGTGGCGCCGCGCGAGGCTCGGCCAAATGTCGTGATGTCGCGGCGACGCCCGGCCGCGCGGGCGGCCGGCTCCGCGCTGCGGCCCTCGAGGCGTCAGTGCGTCTTCGCGAGCGCCTCGGCCATGGTGCGGCCGACGAGGCCGGCGCTCGGCGCGATGCGCACGCCCGCCTGCTCCAGCGCCGCAATCTTTGCGGAGGCCGCCGCGGCCCCGCCGATCGCCAGCGCGCCGGCGTGGCCCATGCGGCGCTCGGCCGGGGCGTGGGCGCCGACGATGAGCGCGACGATCGGCTTCGAGGGCTTCGCCTCGCGGATGAACTCGGCCGCCTCCTGCTCCTCGAAGCCCCCGATCTCGCCGATGAGGACGACGCCTTCCGTCTCGGGATCGGCGAAGAACAGCTCGAGGCAGTCCCGCATGGAGAGCCCGTGGATCGGATCGCCGCCCACGCCGACGGTCGTCGATTGGCCAAGGCCGGCGGCGCTCACCTGCGCCACCACCTCGGAGGTGAGCGAGGCCGAGCGCGACACGATCCCGACGCCGCCCGGACGCTCCGAGCCCGTCGCCATCACGCCGAGCTTGGCGACGCCCGGCGCGAGCACGCCCTGGCTGTTCGCGCCGACGAGACGGGTGCGGGAGCCGGCGAGCGCCTCGCGCACGCGGATCATGTCGAGCAGGGGCACGCGCTCGGTGACGGTCACCACCAGCGGGATCTCCGCCTCGATGGCCTCGATCATGGCGGCCGCGGCGGAGGCCGGCGGCACGAAGATGATGCTGGCGTTCGCGCCCGTCTCGTCGCGCGCGGCGGACACCGTGTCGAACACCGGGAGGTTCAGGTGCGAGCGGCCGCCCTTGCCCGGGCGAACGCCGCCGACGACCTTGGTGCCGTACTCCATCATTTGCGTGACGTGGTGCGTGCCGGCCCAGCCGGTGATGCCCTGGCACATGACGCGCGTGTTCTTGTCGAGCAGGATCGCCATGCTCAAGCCCTCCCGCTGGCGGCGACGGTGACGGCGCGCTGGGCCGCCGACGCCATGTCCGGCTCCTCGATCACCGCGCAGCCGAAGTTCTTGAACCGCGTGCGGGCGAACTCCGCGTTGAGTCCGGCGAGGCGGACGACGACGGGCAACGACCGGCCGGAGCGGCGAAGCGCGACGCCGAGGCCCTCCGCGATGGTGTCGCAGGACTGCATGCCGCCGCCGTGCACGTTGACCAGCAGCGTCTTGATCGCCGGATTGTCGAGGAGCAGCGCGAAGCCGTGCGCGATGTCGAGGCTCGTCGCCGTGGTGCGGATGTCCATGAAGTTCGCCGGGCGGCCGCCCGCCGCCTTCACCATGTCGAGCGTCGCGAGGCCAAGCCCCGCGCCGTTGGAGACGAGGCCGATGTCGCCGTCGAGCTGGACGAAGTTCAGCTGATCGCGCTGCGAGGTCAGCTTCACCCGGTCGTCGTCGTCCTCGTCGCGCAGGGAGGCGAGGTCGCGGTGGCGGAACAGCGCGTTGTCGTCGAGCGTCATCTTGACGTCGAGCGCGAACAGGTCGCCATCGGCGGTGACCGCGAGCGGGTTGATCTCGATCAGGCTGGCGTCGAGCTCGATAAAGGCGCGGCGAAGCCCGGCGACGAGCGTCGCCGCCTTCGCCTGCGTGGCCCCCTCGAGACCGATCGCGGCGAGAAACGCGTCGAGCTCCGCCGGGTCCGGCTCCGCGCCGACCGACAGCGTCATCCGCTCGCGGACGAGGTTGCCTTCGCGCTCGCGCCGCTCGATCTCCTCGCCGCCCTGGGCCGCGCCCAGCAGCGCGAAGCCGCCGAGAGCGGGCTCCACCACAAGCGCGAGATAGATCTGCTTGGCGGCGGGGGTCGCGGCTTCGACGTAGACGCGGCGGACCGTCAGGCCGCCCTCGCCCGTCTGGGCGGTCACGAGCTTCTTGCCGAGCAGCGCCTCGGCGGCGGACCGGACCATAGCGGGCCCATGCGCCATGCGGACGCCCCCGGCCGCGCCGCGTTCGCCGGCGTGGATCTGGGCTTTCACCGCAAGCGGCGCGACGCCGAGGTCCCGGGCGATGCTTTCGGCTTCCGCAGCCGTGATGGCGACCGCCCCCTTGGGGCAGGGCAATCCGTAGTCGGCCAAGAGGCTCTTCGCCTGAAACTCATGAAGTCTCATTGGCCCCTCACCCTATCCCAAGCGTTCCCAGGCGGTCCGCATGCGCGGCGAGGTCATTGGTATAACTAATGCCAGAGACTGCCTATTAACAGAAAGGCTGAAGGCCGCGGAGGATCGAAGGCCTCAGTCGAAGATGTCGCCGTGCTCGTCGACGTAGGTCGACAGGCCGAGGGTGTGGTCGCGCGAGAACCGTTCGGCGGCGTCGGCGTCGCGCTTCTCCAGCGCCTCAATGATGTTGAGATGTTCCACGATCGAGCGGCTCGCGCGGTCGTCGCGGCCGATTGTGATCTGGCGGATGCCGCGCACGTGCACCAGCAGGTTCGCCGTCATGTCCGCCAGCACCTTGGAGCCGCTGAGGCGGATGAGAGTCTGGTGAAACAGGATGTTCGCCTGGGAGTACTCGCTGACGAAGTCGGACGGCTTGTGCTCTTCGCCGAAGTCCTTGAACAGCGTCCGGAGCGTCGCGATCGCCTCGTCGGACGCATTCTGGGTCACGAGCCGCGCCGCCATGCTCTCGAGCGCGGCCCAGGCCTGGACCATCTCCACGACTTCGCGCCGGGTCTTCTTCAGCACCATGATGCCCCGGCGCGGCATCGACTTCACGAAGCCCTCTTGCTCGAGCATCGCGATCGCCTCGCGGACGGGCGTCCGGCTGACCCCGAGGCGCTCCGAGAGCTGGCGTTCGTCGATCCACGTCGGCTCCGGCGTGGAGTAGATGTCCATGTTGACGATGGCCTGCTTCAGCGCGGCGTAGACCTTGGTCTTGAACGTCTGCTCCGGCGCGAAGCGCTCCAGCACCAGTTCGGAGGCGGCTTCGTCCCCGACAGGCCAACGCAGCGGGACTTTCACGGCGCGGCTCTCCTTGACGCTCTTCATCGACATACTTGCCGGATACCAGATGCCAGATGCGTCACGAAAGCCTCCTTTGGACGAGACGCCGCAGCGCAACGGCGGGCGCGGGCGAGACGGTCTTGAGATTTTCGATCGGCGCCGCGCTTCGAGCGCTTCGATCGGCCGCAGGCGCGAACGCTTGAGTCCGCGGAAATGGAAAGAGGCGGCCCGTCGGACCGCCTCTTTGGTTGCGCTATACGCGTTGCGTTAGAACGACCCTCCGGCCACGCGGGCGGGTCGAACGTCGCCGTCCCCCTTCAGCAATTCCACCAGCGTTTTCCCCAGCCGTGCGGGGCTGGGGGACACCCGGACGCCGGCGGCTTCCATGGCGGCGATCTTGTCGTCCGCGCCGCCCTTGCCGCCCGAGATGATCGCGCCCGCATGCCCCATCCGACGGCCCGGAGGCGCCGTGCGGCCCGCGATGAAGCCGACCGTCGGCTTGGCCCGCCCGCGCTTGGCCTCGTCGGCCAGGAACTGCGCCGCGTCCTCCTCCGCCGAGCCCCCGATCTCGCCGATCATCACGATCTGCTCGGTCTTCGGGTCGGCCAGAAACATCTCCAGCATGTCGATGAACTCGGTCCCCTTCACGGGATCGCCGCCGATGCCCACCGCCGTGGTCTGGCCGAGGCCCTCACGCGTCGTCTGGAACACCGCCTCGTAGGTCAGCGTCCCCGAGCGCGACACCACGCCCACCGTGCCGCGGCTGAAGATGTTGCCCGGCATGATGCCGATCTTCGACTCGCCCGCCGTCACCACGCCGGGGCAGTTCGGGCCGATGAGGCGCGTCTTCGAGCCCACGAGCGCCCGCTTCACCCGCACCATGTCGAGCACCGGCACGCCCTCGGTGATGCACACCACAAGCGGGATCTCCGCCGCGATCGCCTCGAGGATCGCGTCCGCCGCCCCCGCCGGCGGCACGTAGACCACCGAAGCGTCGGCGCCGGTCGCCTCGCGGGCCTCCCGCACCGTGTCGAACACCGGAAGGTTCAGGTGCGTCTGCCCGCCCTTCCCCGGCGCCACGCCGCCGACCATCCTGGTCCCGTAGGCGATCGCCTGCTCGGAGTGGAACGTGCCGTTCTTGCCGGTGAAGCCCTGGCAGATGACTTTGGTGGTCGCGTCGATCAGGATCGACATGGCTCAGGCCCCCTTCTTCACGGCGGCCACGATCTTCTGCGCGGCGTCGTCCAGGTCGTCCGCCGGCAGCACGTTCAGCCCGCTCTCGGCGATGATTCGCTTGCCTTCCTCGACGTTCGTGCCCTCGAGCCGAACGACCAGCGGGACCTGAAGCCCCACCGCCTTCACCGCCGCGATCACGCCGCGCGCGATCACGTCGCACTTCATGATCCCGCCGAAGATGTTGACGAGAATCCCCTTCACCTGCGGGTCCGCGGTGATGATCTTGAACGCCGCCGTCACCTTCTCCTCCGTCGCGCCGCCGCCGACGTCCAGGAAGTTGGCCGGCTCCTCGCCGTAGAGCTTGATGATGTCGAGCGTCGCCATCGCGAGACCCGCCCCGTTCACCATGCAGCCGATGGTGCCGTCGAGCGCGATGTAGGCGAGGTCGTGCTTCGAGGCCTCGATCTCCTTCTCGTCCTCCTCCGTCAGGTCGCGGAGCTCGGCCAGCTCCGGATGCCGGTAGAGCGCGTTCGAATCGAACGTCACCTTCGCGTCGAGGCAGCGCAGCTTGCCGTCCTTCGTCACGATCAGCGGGTTGACCTCGAGCATCGCCATGTCGGTCGCGACGAAGGCGCCGTAGAGCTTCTCGACCACCGAGCCCGCCTGCTTGGCGAGGTCGCCCGACAGCCCCAGCGCCTTGGCGATGGTGCGCCCATGGTGCGGCTGCACCCCCGTCGCCGGGTCCACCGTGATGGTGTGGATCTTCTCAGGATGACTGTGCGCCACATCCTCGATGTTCATGCCGCCTTCGGTCGAGACGACGAAGGCCACATGGCCGGAGTCTCGGTCCACCAACGCCGACAGATAGAACTCCTTGGCGATGTCGGAGCCTTCCTCGACGTAGAGGCGATTCACCTGCTTGCCGGCGGGGCCGGTCTGCAGCGTCACCAACGTCCGGCCTAGCATCTGGCGGACGTTCGCCTTCACCTCATCCACCGAACGCGACAGACGAACGCCGCCAGCCTCGCCCGCGTCCGGCTCGACGAACTTCCCCTTGCCGCGGCCGCCGGCGTGAATCTGCGACTTCACCACCCACACCGGGCCGCCGAGAGCGTTCGCGGCGTTGTCCACGTCATCGAGGGAGAAGATCGGGAAGCCGTTCGGCACGGGCGCGCCGTGCTCGCGAAGAATGCTCTTCGCCTGGTATTCGTGAATGTTCATCAAGCGCTCTCAGCTGGAGAAGGAGGCGTGTCGGCGGCGGATCCGCCCGGCGGGACCGAGGGGGCGTCGAGGGGTGCGTCACGTCTTCTGCCGCATCTCGGCTCGAAGCTCGATCGTCTTTTCGGCGGGGGCCGGTCGAAAGAACCTCTCATGAAAAGGCCCCCGGAGCCGAAGCGCCGGGGGCCGAGGAGCCGCGGACGGACGCGCGGAGGGCTAGCGCGCCCGCGAACCGCGGGAACCGTAATCAGGCGGTGGCGACGCGCGGCGCGGGAGCCGCGTCGATCTCGGCCTGAGCCTTGGCGACCACCGACTTGCGCCAGGGCTTGAGCACGGCGATCGCGAGGATCGAGGCCGCGATGTTCGCGCCGGCGGCGATCAGGAAGACGCCGTCCCACGAGCCCTGGGCCTGCTGCATGTAGTTCGCGAAGGGCACCAGCAGCGCCGCCGTGCCCTTGGCGGTGTAGAGCATGCCGGCGTTGGTGGCGGCGAACTTGGAGCCGAAGGTGTCCGTGCAGGTCGCCGGGAACAGCGAGTAGATCTCGCCCCAGGCGAAGAACACGAAGCCCGACAGCAGCACGAACCACACCGGATCCGAACCCCAGAGGTACAGCAGGTAGATGCCGACGCCTTCCATCGCGAAGGCGATGAACATGGTGTTCTCACGGCCGATCTTGTCGGAGATCCAGCCGAAGAAGGGGCGGGTCAGGCCGTTCAGGATGCGGTCGATGGTGGCGGAGAAGGTCACGACCGTCATGGTCAGGCCCACGAGCGTCACGTCGACCTTGTCGATGTGCAGGTCGGCGGCGATCGGCTTCAGGTTGGCGGTGATCATCAAGCCGCCGGCGCCGACGGCGACGAACATGGCGTACATCAGCCAAAAGATCGGCTGGCGGAGCACTTCGGTCGGACGGTAGTTGCGGCGGCTCTGGGCGTTCGCGGCGTTGAACGCGACCGCGGGCGTCTGACCCATCTTCGGAGCGACGAGGAAGATCGCCATCGCGCAGATGACGACGGCCTGGCCGATGCCGAAGTTGATGAAGGCGGCCTGGTAGCCCGAGTTCGCGATCATCGACTGGATCGGGGCGACGGTGAGGGCCGCGCCCGCGCCGAAGCCGGCGGCCGTGATGCCGGCCGCGAGGCCGCGCTTGTCGGGGAACCACTTCAGGGCGTTGCCCACGCAGGTGCCGTAGACGGCGCCGGCGCCGATGCCCGCGATCACCTGACCGAGATAGAACTGATTAAGCGACGAGGCGTAGCCGTTGATCACCCAGCCGACGCCGCACAGCACGCCGCCGAAGATCACGACGACGCGCGGGCCGTACTTGTCGACGAACCAGCCTTCGACCGGCACGAGCCAGGTCTCGAACAGCACGAACAGGGTGAACGCCCACTGGATCGCCGCGCGATCCCATCCGAACTGCTTCTGAATGTCGGGGACGAAGAACGTCCACCCGTATTGCAGGTTGGCGATCATCACCATGCAGATGACGCCGACGGCCAATTGCGTCCAACGATAGGCGTCGCTGACGCGGTGGCCGGGCTCCCCGGCCTGTAGCGCTGTGGTCATTTCCTACCCCTGAGAATTTTTCTCGTTACGTGGCGTTGTTCGCTCACTGGGGCCATCTTGGTATCCGTTATGCCAAACGTGCAAGGGACGAAATGTTCGTTCGTCTCCGTGCTGCGTCGCACAACAAATCTCCAATAACGAGAAAGAGGCGCCCGGTCGTGGTCTACTGGCGCACCATAACCGGAGCGGCCCGCGCTTTGGAAACGACGCCTTAGTCGAATGCGAGATAGCGTCGCTGCGACGCTTAGACGCTTAGAGCGCCACCGACTTCGTGAGGTTGAAGCGCCAGCGTCGCGGGCGTCAGGGCCGAGGCGAAGGCCCGATCGACCCGGGTCGTCGACGGCGAGCGGGCCTGCCGTCGGAGCCGTCCGGCGATGGGGTTCGCCGATCGGGCGGATCACGCCTTCTATTAAACGAAAGTATTGCTCATCGTGTATTTGGCATACCACTACTGCTCACGGAACCGCGAGAAAGCCGTGTCCGCTCCGTGGCTTTTGCGTTGCAGCATACGTCAATAGGCCATCCCGTCGCAGGTCTCGTTGACGTTTCGTATCTGGCATGCCAGATTTTGGCGCACCTGATGACGAGCGTTCCGAACGGCGCGACAGGCGGACCCGAGGCGGCCTTTTAGCCTCTCGCCCGGCGCGGGATCGGATCATCGTCTGGCCCCCGCGCAACCGCGCGGAAAAGCGAGGAACAGCGGCCGAAGAGCCGACGCCACGCGATTTCGAAGTCTGGCAGGCGCGTCATAGCGCCGCTTCGAGAATTGGGCCGTTCGTCGGCCTCAACGCAAAAAAGCCCCTGGAGGAATGTCCCATGTCGAGCGCCGCAGCCCTTAAAATCGAATCGCCCGCCGAAGAACGGAACCTCGCGCCCGCGATGGACCCGCAGATCGCGGCGGAGCCTGAGCTCACCGACGGCTTTCACCTCGTCATCGACGCGCTGAAGCTGAACGACATCACCACCATCTACGGCGTTCCCGGCATTCCGATCACCGACCTCGGCCGCCTCGCGCAGGCCGAGGGGATGCGCGTCATCTCCTTCCGCCACGAACAGCACGCCGGCAACGCCGCGGCGATCGCGGGCTTCCTGACCAAGAAGCCCGGCGTGTGCCTCACGGTTTCGGCCCCCGGCTTCCTGAACGGCCTCACCGCTCTCGCGAACGCCACGACCAACTGCTTCCCGATGATCCTCATCTCCGGCTCGTCCGAGCGCGAGATCGTCGACCTGCAGCAGGGCGACTACGAGGAGATGGACCAGCTCGCCATCGCAAAGCCGCTGTGCAAGGCCGCGTTCCGCGTGCTGCATGCGGAGGACATCGGGATCGGCGTCGCCCGCGCGATCCGCGCCGCGGTCTCCGGCCGTCCGGGCGGCGTCTATCTCGACCTGCCCGCCAAGCTGTTCAGCCAGGTGCTCGACGCGACCAAGGGCGAGAAGTCGCTCGTCAAGGTGATCGACGCCGCGCCGGCCCAGATCCCAGCCCCATCCGCCGTCAAGCGGGCGCTCGAGGTCCTCAAGGGCGCGAAGCGTCCGCTCATCGTGCTCGGCAAGGGCGCGGCCTACGCCCAGGCCGACGACCTCGTGCGCGAGCTCGTCGAGCGCACCGGCATTCCCTACGTGCCGATGAGCATGGCGAAGGGCCTGCTGCCCGACACCCACCCGCTGTCGGCCGGCGCCGCGCGCTCCACCGCGCTCAAGGATTCGGACGTCGTGCTGCTGGTGGGCGCCCGCCTGAACTGGCTGCTCAGCCACGGCAAGGGCAAGACCTGGGGCGCGCCCGGCTCCAAGAAGTTCATTCAGATCGACATCGAGCCGAAGGAAATGGACTCGAACGTCGAGATCGTCGCGCCGGTGGTCGGCGACATCGGCTCCTGCGTCGAGGCGCTGCTCGCGGGCGTCGACGCGAACTGGCCGGCCGTTCCGTCCGACTGGACGGAGACCCTGAAGGCCAAGAAGGAGGCGAACGTCTCCAAGATGGCCGCCAAGCTCGGCAAGAACGCGGCTCCGATGGACTTCCACGGCGCCCTCGGCGCGCTGAAGACGGTGATCCAGGAGCGGCCCGACGCGATCCTCGTGAACGAGGGCGCGAACACGCTCGACCTCGCCCGCGGCATCATCGACATGCACCAGCCGCGCAAGCGCCTGGACGTCGGCACCTGGGGCATCATGGGCATCGGCATGGGCTTCGCCATCGCCGCGGCGGTTGAGACCGGCAAGCCGGTGCTGGCGGTCGAAGGCGACTCCGCCTTCGGCTTCTCCGGCATGGAGGTGGAGACGATCTGCCGCTACAACCTGCCGGTGTGCATCGTCGTCTTCAACAACAACGGCATCTACCGCGGCACGGACGTGAACCCGACCGGCGGCGAGGACGTCGCCCCGACGGTGTTCGTCGCGGACGCCCGCTACGACAAGATGATGGAGGCCTTCGGCGGCGTCGGCGTGAACGTGACGACGCCGGACGAGCTGAAGCGCGCGGTCGACGCGGCGATGGACTCGGGTCGCCCGACCCTCATCAACGCCGTCATCGACCCGGC
Organism: Methylopila sp. 73B; assembly: GCF_000526315.1. NCBI lineage: Bacteria > Pseudomonadati > Pseudomonadota > Alphaproteobacteria > Hyphomicrobiales > Methylopilaceae > Methylopila > Methylopila sp. 73B. Next base: position 1,300,933 of record NZ_JAFV01000001.1, read on the forward strand.
CGCCGGCACCGAGAGCGGCAACATCGGCAGCCTCAACCCCCAGAGCGTCGTCAAGAAGAAGTAACGCTCCCGCGACAGGTCTCCGACGGCCAACCGCCGGAGACCAAGAGTCGCACGAGGTATATCTAATACCAGAGCCGCATTGACGGCGCGGTCTCCGCGCCGTCATCTGGCCGTGACAACCGTCGACCGGGCGCCTGCAGGGTCGACGCGACGGAATGAGAGACAGGGAAGCATTATGAGCAAGGCTCTCGAAGGCGTCCGCGTGCTGGACTTCACCCACGTCCAGTCGGGTCCGACCTGCACGCAGCTGCTCGCCTGGTTCGGCGCCGACGTGATCAAGGTCGAGCGCCCCGGCGTCGGCGATGCGACCCGCGCGCAGCTGCAGGACATCCCGGATGTGGACAGCCTCTATTTCACGATGCTGAACCACAACAAGCGCTCCATCACGCTCGACTCGAAGAACGCGAAGGGCAAGGAGGTGCTGTGGCGCCTCGTGAAGGAGTGCGACGTGCTCGTCGAGAACTTCGCGCCCGGCGCGCTCGACCGCATGGGCCTCACCTGGGAGAAGATCCAGGAGGCGAACCCGCGCATGATCCTCGCGTCCGTGAAGGGCTTCGGTCCCGGCCGCTACCAGGACTGCAAGGTCTATGAGAACGTCGCGCAGTGCGCCGGCGGCTCGGCCTCGACCACCGGTTTCCGCGACGACCTCCCGATGGTGACCGGCGCCCAGATCGGCGACAGCGGCACGGGCCTTCATCTCGCGCTTGGCATCGTCACCGCCCTGTTCCACCGCACCCATTCCGGCGTCGGCCAGCGGGTCGACTGCGCCATGCAGGACGCCGTGCTGAACCTTTGCCGCGTCAAGCTGCGCGACCAGCAGCGCCTCCAGCACGGCCCGCTGCGGGAGTACAGCCAGTTCGGCGAGGGCGTCGAGTTCGGCGAGAGCGTGCCGCGCGCCGGCAACGACAGCGGCGGCGGTCAGCCCGGCCGCATCCTGAAGTGCAAGGGCTGGGAGCACGATCCCAACGCCTATCTCTACTTCATCACCCAGGCCCCGGTGTGGGAGCCGATCTGCGACATCATCGGCGAGCCGGACTGGAAGACCGATCCGGGCTACGCCACCCCGAAGGCGCGCCTGCCGCACCTGAACGAGATCTTCACGCGCATCGAGGCGTGGACCATGAAGCACGACAAGTTCGAGGCCATGGACATTCTCAACAAGTACGACATCCCCTGCGGGCCGATCCTCTCCATGAAGGAGATCGCCGAAGACGACTCGCTCCGGCAGTCGGGCACCGTGGTCGAGGTGGATCACCCGACCCGCGGCAAGTACCTGACGGTCGGAAGCCCGATCAAACTCTCCGGCAGCCCGGTCGAGGTCGAGCGTTCGCCGCTGCTGGGCGAGCACACCGACGAGATCCTGCGTCAGGTGCTGGGCTATTCCGACAACGAGATCGCGGAGATCGAGGGGTCGGGCGCCGTGGGCCAGATCCAGCGCCTCGCGGCCGAGTAATCACCGCTCCTTGCGGCCCGCCCGCTGCGCCTTTCCGGGAAGGACGTCCAGAACGTCCCGGAAAGACGCGGCGGGCGGTTTTTTATGTCGGGCGGTTCCGCTACGCATCTGTTCCGGCGCCGCCGCCAGAACGGAGACTGATCCATGCGCATCGTGGTCCACGGCCAGCAGGCCTTCGGCAAGGCGGTCCTGGAGGCGCTGATCGCCCGCGGCGAGACCGTCGTCGCGGTCTATGTCGCCCCTGAGAAAGAGGGCCAGAAGCCCGACCCCCTGAAGGAGGCGGCGCTCGCCCACGGCCTCGAGGTGCGGCAACCCGCGTCGTACAAGTCGGACGAGGTCGCGGAGGCCTTCCGGGCGCTCAAGCCCGACCTGCAGGTCATGGCTTTCGTGACGCTGTTCGTGCCGTCGAGCTTCCTCGCCATCCCGACCCACGGCTCGATCCAGTACCACCCGTCGCTGCTGCCGGCCTACCGCGGCGCCTCCGCCATCAACTGGCCGATCATCAAGGGCGAGACCGAGACCGGCCTGTCGATCTTCTGGCCCGACGACGGGCTCGACACCGGCGACGTGCTTCTGCAGAAGACCACCCCGATCGGCCCGAAGGACACGCTCGGCTCAGTCTACTTCGACCGGCTGTTCCCGATGGGCGTCGAGGCGATGCTGGAGGCCGTCGATCTGGTGAAGGCCGGGACCGCGCCCCGCATCCGCCAGGACGAGGACAAGGCGAGCTACGAGGGAATCTGCCGCGTGGCGAACGCGAAGATCGACTGGGGCAAGCCCTGGGAGCAGATCGACCGCCTGATCCGCGGCTGCAACCCCTCCCCCGGCGCCTGGACGACGCTGGACGGCCAGACCGTCAAGATCCTCGACGCCGTCCCTCTCCCCGCCAAGACGCCGAAGGACATCGCCGGCAAGCTCGGCGAAGTGGCGGGCGTGGACGCGGACGGCGTGCTGGTGGTCTGCGCGGATGGACGCTTCCGGGTCACCCGCGTGCAGCCCGAGGGCGGCGCGAAGACGCCCGCGGGCGAATGGGCGGCGGCTACGAACCTGGCGACCGGCGTGCGCTTCGGGCTCTGACGGGGCTCGCCGTCAGCGCCACGGCGGGGCGACGACGAATCGCGCCGGATCGAGGATCGCTCCGTCGTCGTAGAAGGTCATGAGCACGTTGAGGCGGACCTCGGCGCCGTCCTCGCGCAGCAGTTCGTAACGGGCGCCGTGCTCCTCGAGCCGGAGGCTCGCCTTTTGCGCGATCGCCCGCAGCACGCGCGGCGGAGCCGGCCAGCCGAGCGTCGCGTGCAGTCCTTCGAGGGCCTCGGTCGCCGCGCGGGTGACCTCCCGGTCGTCGCCCGGCTTCAGCACGTTGAGCTTCAGCCGGACTACATCCACCGCGGTCGGCCGTCCGCCCCGGAGGGTGACGATCAGGCTCGACCCGCTCTCGCCGAGGGCCTGATAGGCCAGGCAGTACCAGCCTGGCGATGTCGGCAAAGGTCCCGGCGTGACGGGAGCCTCGGGCAAGCCAAGCTGCCGGAGCCGGCCGCAGAGCTGCGCGGGGGTCGCCTCCAGGCGGCGCATGAAGCGCGTGGGGCGTGCAAACGGCTCCCGCAGCCAGGCGTCGTCGAAGGCGGAGGCCGGCTCTTCGGCCGGCGGGGTCTCCGCGGCGGCCGGGGGCGCGACGACCTCGGGAGCGGTCGGGGCTGGCGCTGCGACGGCGTGGACCTGTCGCGCGTCGTCGATCAGTCCGGTCTGGGCTGAGATCCGCCAGATCGCGATCGAGAACACCAGCAGCACGAGCCCCAGGACCGCGCCGCCGAGCGCCGCCGGCGCCCAATCCGGCGCGCGGCGCCTGGTTCCGGCGGGATGCGGGTTCGGCCGAGGGTTCCGGCGATGGGCCAGGCCGCGAATCGCTGCCGCCGTCGTCGCGGACCGTCGGCGGACCGCGAGCGCCGCGGCGCCGACGGCCGATCTCATGCGCGCCGCCGCGCCGCCGGGCGGCCGCACAGGAACGACGGGCCGCGCCACGGCCATGGGCTTGGACCCCGGCGGGGTCCCGCGGCGGAACCGCCTCTTCGCCCGGTCCCGGGACGCGACGAGGCGCTCCCCGGCCGCGCGCGACCACCGCGCGCCATGGACGCGAAGTCGCTGGGCCAGGGCGGCGGGCGCCGCGCGAAGGGCGCCGGCGCTGTGCGGTTTGCGACGGCCCTTGGGGCCTGCCGCCGGCGAACCGGTCCGCGCCTTGGCGGCCGCCCCCGCTGCCCGCGCCTTGACTTGGCCGAGCGAACGGTCGGCCGCCCGGCGCGCCGCCTCGGCCTGCGCCCGCAGCCACGCCAGGAGCCGTTCGATCCAGCGCGTCACCGTTGTCGCCGCCCGCCTCGCATGTCCGCACGCGCCGCGGACCCACGGTCCGGACGCCACGTCCGCCGATCCATGCGACGGCGGCAAAGCGCGGTCAACGGGTGTCGGGCCGGGCGGTCGAAGAGGGCGCAGCGGCTCAGCGCTGTCAAGCCGATGATGCGCCTCGTGGGCGTCGCGGCGGCGGTCGAGAAGAGTCTGCTGGGGGGCGGAGCCGGTGGTCGCCAGCCGACGCGTCAGAGCGTGCAGGCCCGGCGGACAACGAGGGACGCATCGCCCAAAGTTGGGCGGCGGATCGGGATATCCGCGGCGTCCTGAAGTCGGCTGGTCGGAGTGGCAGGATTCGAACCTGCGACCCCCTCGTCCCGAACGAGGTGCGCTACCAGGCTGCGCTACACTCCGCGGCCGACGGCGGCCCTTATAGGAGGACCAGCAGCGCTCCGCAAGCGGGCAAACGCATGCGACGCCTTCCCTTTTCACAGGCGCGTCGTTCAAGAGGCGCCGCTCGGCGCACGGCCGGATGGAACTCCTGTTCCGGCCGCACGTTTAGCCGCCACTCCCGCCGCCGACGGCGGCGCTGGTCCGGCGCTCAGGGCGCTGGACAACGAAAGGATTTGAGCGACATGGCGGACCCCAACATCTCCGAAAAAGTCGACGATCTGGCCGACGGCGTGAAGTCCGCGGGACGTAGCGCCGGCGAAGGCGCGCGCGCAGCGGGCGAGAGCGTGGGCGAGGCCCTCGACGACGCCGGCGACACGGCCGAGCGCCGCCTGCGTCGCGCCAACCGCTCCGGGCGGACCGCCTACGCTGAAGCCGAAGATCGATTCGAGAGCGAGTTCGAAGGCATCGAGGACACCATCCGGCGCAATCCGATCGCGGCCACCGGCGCGGCGCTGCTTGTCGGCGTCGTTCTCGGCCGGTTTTTCCTCTGATCCGATTGGTTCATCGCGGCGCTTGGCGCCAGAACAGGGAGAGTGACATGGACAAGAACACCGTGAAGGGCGCCCTCAAGGAGGCCGTAGGCAAGGGCAAGGAAGGCGTGGGCAAGGTCTCCGGCAACGTCGGCCTCGAAGCCGAGGGCAAAGCGGAGCAGGTCGAGGGCAAGGCCCAGAAAACCGTGGGCAAGACCGCCGACGCCGCCCGGTCTGCCCTGAAGCACTGAACCTCCCATCTGGATGCGGCGTCTGCGCCGCCCCCGGACCGGGCAGCCGCGCCGTCTTTGCGCATCTGAGGCGGCGGTCTGGAAATGAGATCCGGAAGGCCGGTCGCCACGCGATCGGCCTTCTCTGCGCCTACCCCTGCCGCGTCCGTCGCACCGGGCCCGCATCGGTCGAATTGGGCTGGCCCACAAGGCGCCGCACAGCGTCGACAAGCGCCGAGAGCGATGTGCGAGACTTCGTCAGCGCCGCGGCGGCTTGGGGCGCGACGTCGCCGTCGACGTCGTGCGCGGAGAAGATGATCGCGGGTATTGGACGCGGCGTCGTCGCTTCGAGATCGGCCAGCAGCTCAAGCCCGCTTCCGTCACCCAGCGCCACGTCGATGATCGCGAGATCGAACGCGGTGTCCACGAGCCGCGCGCGCGCCTCGATCAGGCTGCGCGCGGACACGACGTCCGCGATCGGCGTGACGGCGGCGGCCACCACCTTGCAGAGGTCCGCGTCGTCCTCGACGTGAAGAATCTTGGGTCGGCCGCCGCGCGGTCGCAGCCGGTCGCGAAGAAGCCCCGAAAGGCGCTGGACGTCGACGGGTTTCTCAAGCCACGCCACGACGTCGAGCATCGCCGCGCGGGCGTCGCGGCGGCCGGCGTCCGCTTCCGCGGAGACCACGATGATTGGGGTCATGGCAGTCGCGGCGGACGCGCGCAGATCGCGGATCAGAGTGATGCCGTGGCCGTCCGGGAGCCTCAGATCGACCAGGATGGCCTGGACGTCCGCTGTCGCGGCCGCCTTCGCGCTTCGCACCGTCGTCGCCAGAATGGTGCGGAAGCCCGCGTCGGACAGCTGCTCGGACAGGATCGCGCCGATGATCGCGTCGTCCTCGCACACAAGGATACAAGGCCGTCTGTCCAGCGCGGGCGCCGACGCGGTCGCCCGCTCCTCCCGAATCCGCGGCAAGCGCACCTGGAACTCGGCGCCCTCCCCCGGCTCGCTGACGAAACCCACGGACCCGGCGTGCCGCTCCACGATCTCCTTTACGATGGCGAGGCCGAGCCCCGTCCCGCCCTTGCGGCGGCTGTCGGAGCCGTCGGCCTGGGCGAACTTCGAGAAGACGTGCGGCCGGAACCCGATCGGGACGCCCGGGCCGCGGTCGCGCACCCTCAGCCGCGCGGCGGCGCCGTCCACGTCGATGGTGACGGTGACCGTCTCTCCCTTTGGGGAGAACTTGATGGCGTTCGAGATCAGGTTGGTCGCCACCTGGCTCAAGCGGTCGGCGTCGCCGCGCACGATGGTCGCCTCCGTTCCGCCCACCACCTCGACATGGACGTCGAACGACTGGGCGTAGCCCCTGAGGCCGTTCACGGCGTCCTCGACCAAGGCCTCGAGCGCCACTGGTCCAAGATCGAAGGCCATGCGGCCCGCTTCGATCTTCTCGATATCCAGGATGTCGTTGATGAGCCGGACCAGGCGCAAGCTGTTGGCGTGGGCGATGCCGATCAGATGGCGCGCCTTGTCTCCCAGCGGACCGGCGACCCCTTCCGCGAGCAGCCCGAGCGACCCGGCGATCGAGGTGAGCGGCGTGCGCAGTTCGTGGCTGACAGTCGACACGAACTCCGTTTTCATGCGCTCCACGCGCTTGCGCTCGCTGATGTCGCGGGCGCTGACGAACACGCGCTCCACGTCCCCGTCGGCGTCCTTCAGCGGCACGTAGACGACCTCGTAGGCGGCCGGCATGCCGCGCACGACCGCCTCGCGCTCGGCCGCGAACGGCTGCCGGGAGTCGACCGCCGTGCGCAGATCCGCCTCGAGCGCGAGCCCGGTTCCACCGGGAAAAATCTCCGCGGGCGTCCGCCCGACCACATCCTCCTGGCGCAGCCCGCTCGCCTGCGCGGCCGCGCCGTTCCAGGTCTCGACGCGAAACGCGTCGTTGGGCTCCACGCGCAGGACCGCTTTGGAATCGGGAGAATGGTCGAACAGGCCGCGGAACAGCGCTTCCGCCTCGACCAGCCGGCGCTCCCGGTCGCGGATCGCCGCCGCGGTCGCCGTGAGCGCGCGGCTCAGCATCCCGATTTCTCCGCGCGCGCCGACCGGCGAACGGTCCTCCGAATCGTCGCCCTGAAGCCGCTGGGCATAGGCCGTCAGGCGTCGGACGGGGCGAAGCACCAGGATTTCGGTCCCGAACACGCCAAGCGCCACGGAGGCGGCCAGCAGGGCGCTGATCAGGCCGAGGCGACGGTTCATCCGGGCGTCGATCGGCTCGACGATCTGGCGCTTGGGCAGGCCGACGATGAGCTGGCCTTCGCTGAAGGCGAGAGGACGCGCGACGAACACGAAGGGCTCGCCCCCGTCGCCCGGCGCTTCGAACGCGGCCTTGCGGGCCGAGAGCATGTCGGCCGGCGCGCGGGAGAACGCCGGCGCGCCGATCTGATCGCGGTCCTCCGGGCGTCGCGCGATGACGACGCCGTCCTTGTCGACCAGCGTCAGCACAACCTCGCGGTCGCCTCCGGCTGCGAGCCGGTCGAGCGGGTCGCCCAGAGCCTCGAGATTGATGATGGCGCCGACGAGCACCTTCGCGCCGTCGGGGAGCAGCAGAGGCTGCACGACCGCGATCGACGCGCGGGACTGCACCTTGGTGACGATGTAGCCGCTGACGGTGAAGCTCTGGGTCGCGAAGGCTGTGCGGACGTAGTCACGATCGCCGAGGGAGACCGGGCGTGCGCTGCGTCCCGGGGAGCACAACAGGTCGCCGGAACGCCCGACGACGAACAGCGACGACGTCAGCCCATTCAAACTGGCGAAGCGCGCGACGGTCGCGTCGCAAGCGGGCCCTGGCGTGCGGATCTCGGGAAAACGCGCGAGGAAGACCAGCGTGCGCCGCACCTGCTCGATGACGGCGTCCTGCTGCTCGACGCCGAGGCGGGCGAGGCCCGCGAGCCGCGTCTCCACCTGCTTGAGCGCGATGTCCCGCTCGGCGCTCGCGAAGTACACCGTCAGCGCCGCGAGCGGCGTTAGCGCGAGCACGCCGACCGGCGCGATCCGCCAGCGCAGCGTCGAGGACTGCCGCGCCAGTCCGATGGCGAGATGCAGCAGCGCGAGCGCCGCGGCGTTCGGCAGCGAGACCTCGCCGAAGCCCGTCACGGCGGCGAGTGCGGCAGGCTTCATCGCATAGAGCGCCAACGCGAAAACGGCGATCGCGACGCCGATGAGCCGGAACGCCTGGCGCAGGTTCTCGGCGAGGCTCGATCCCACGTTGGCGAGCGCGAGGGCGAGCGCGGTGCAGAGCACGGCGGCGACCGGAGCGTAGGCGAGTTGCGCTCCGCCGGACCCGCTCGAAGCCGCCGCGGCCAGGACGTGCGCCAGGACCCCGACGGCGACCAGCGCCGCGAGCGCGGCTCCTGCCCTCTGGAACGAGCGCATCGGCGCGTAGGCCCCAGCGCAGGCGGCGGCCAGCAGCACCAGGGCCCCGTCCACCCACGCCGCGCCGGAGGTCGACGCCAGGGCGGCGATGTTGAGATTCGGCCAGCCGAAGGTCGCGTTGAGCCCGGACAGGGCCGCGACCACGCCGGCGGCCGCCGCGCAGACGCCCGCCGCCCAGTGCCGCGGCTTCACCAGAAGCGATCGAGACGACATCGACGACCGTCCTGGCCGCGTGATCGGGGAGCGGCACGCTACGACAGAAACGCGCGGGTTGGGAATCACCCCGTTGCAGCGCCGGGCGGGCGCTTGGCGCATGCGCCGGGCCTCCCGCGATCACGGCGGTCCACGGGCTGCGCCCCGCCGTCCTTTCTTTACCCCCGCGGGATTGCTTCCTCGCCGATCACTCTACTTCCTGCGGACGATCGCAGCGCGCACGGCGCATCAGGCAAGGCAGACATGACCGATTCCAACGAATCCGAAATCGACGAGGCGCGACGCTCGATCGTTTCGCTCCTGCATCAGGAGTTCAACAATCACGCGCTCGGCAAACTCGATCCCTATGAATTTGGAAACGCGGTCGCGCCGCTGGTGAACGCGCTTGCGGCGTTGACCCTTATGCAAAAGGACCAGCCGCATAGCGCCGGTCTTGGAGAAGCCAGCCGCTCCGACGACTGAGGTCGGGCTGCGCAAAAAAAGCGTCTGGCGGATCGGATTCGCTGGACGCCCGGCCCCATGTACAGGCCGTTCGATCGCTCTGCTCAAATCAGTGAGGGGCGCCGCTGGGCGGAAGGTCGGGCAAGACGCGGCTTGCTAGATAAACCAAGCAGGCCGGTCGCCGAAACGACCATATGACGTTCTTTGGGAACGTCTCGATGATGCGGCGGTAAACACCAAGAAAGACTTGGTGGGCGCACTAGGGCTCGAACCTAGGACCCGCTGATTAAGAGTCAGCTGCTCTACCAACTGAGCTATGCGCCCGATCGAAAAGTGACGTTCGGGACGCCGCATCGCTTCGATGGCGCGGGATGTAACAAACCATCCCGCGCCTGTCTAGCCTTGTCGATCACTCTTCCTGGAAAACCTCGTCGCGCTTTTTGCGCACGGAGGGGAGGAAGACGACGACGAGCACGAGAACCGCGACGACGAGCAGGCCCGCGCTCAGGGGACGGGTGAAGAACACCGTCGGATCGCCGCGGGAAATGGTCATCGCGCGGCGCAGGTTCTCCTCCAGCATGGGGCCGAGCACGAAGCCGAGCAGCAGGGGCGCCGGCTCGCATTCGAGCTTCACCAGCACGTAGCCGAGCAGGCCGAAGGCGGCGACCGCGTAGAGGTCGAACGCGTTCGAGTTCACGCTGTAGACGCCGATGCAGCAGAACGCGAGAATCGCCGGGAACAGCACCGTGTAGGGCACCGTCAGCAGCCGCACCCACAGCCCGATCAGCGGCAGGTTCAGCAGCACCAGCATCAGGTTGCCGATCCACATCGAGGCGATCACGCCCCAGAACAGCTCCGGCTTCTCCACCGCGACGTTCGGCCCGGGCTGGATGCCCTGAATGATCATCGCGCCGATCATCAGAGCCATCACGGGGTTCGCCGGGATGCCGAGCGTCAGCATCGGGATGAACGAGGTCTGCGCGCCGGCGTTGTTCGCGGCTTCCGGGGCCGCCACGCCTTCGATCGCGCCCTTGCCGAAGCGTTCAGGCGTCTTAGAGATGCGCTTCTCGACGGTATAGGCCGCAAACGACGACAGCACCGCGCCGCCGCCCGGCAGAATGCCGAGGATGGAGCCGAGCGCCGTGCCGCGCACGACGGGGGCCCAGGCCGCCTTGAAGTCCTCCTTGCTGGGGAAGAGGCCCGTGACCTTCTTCACCATCACCTCGCGGTCGCTCTCGTCCTCGAGGTTGCGCAGGATCTCGGCGATGCCGAACACGCCGACCGCGACCGCGACGAAGTTGACGCCGTCCGCCAGCTCCAGGAAGCCCATCGTGAAGCGCTGGGCGCCGGTGTTGACGTCCGACCCGATGAGACCGAGCAGAAGCCCGATCACGATCATCCCGAGCGCCTTGATGACCGAGCCGTGCGCGAGCGCGACCGAGGCCACGAGGCCAAGCATCAGCAGCGAGAAGTACTCCGCGGGGCCGAACTTCAGCGCGACTTCGGTGAGCGGCGGGGCGAACAGGGCGATCAGCACCGTCGCCACCGTGCCGGCGAAGAACGAGCCGAGCGCGGCGGTGGCGAGCGCCGGCCCCGCCCTGCCCTGCTTGGCCATCTGGTAGCCGTCGATCGCGGTCACGGCCGACGAGCTTTCGCCCGGCAGGTTGATCAGGATCGCCGTCGTCGAGCCGCCGTACTGCGCGCCGTAGTAGATGCCGGAGAGCATGATCAGCGAGGTCGCCGGCTCGAAACCGAAGGTGATCGGCAGCAGCATCGCGATGGTCGCCGTCGGGCCGATGCCGGGCAGCACGCCGATCAGCGTGCCGAGCAGCACGCCGATGAAGCAGAACAGCAGGTTGACCGGCTCCGCGGCGGTCGCGAGGCCAAGCCCGAGATTCTGAATTATCTCCATCTCAGCCTCGCTTTAGAAGGTCAGCCAGGGGCCGATCCGCTGGACCGGCAACCCGAGGCCATAGCTGAACACCAGAACGCAGAAGATCGTCAGCCCGACGGTCAGCGAAGCGGCCATGACGAGCGTGGCGCGGCGGCTTGCGAAGGCGGAGATTGCGACGACGAGCGCCGTCGCCGGGCCAAGGCCGAGGCCCCGGAGCGTCAGGCCGAACACCACGGGCGCGCCCAGGATCAGGATCAGCCCCCGCCACGGCACGCCGGTCATCGGCGACTGCGCCTTCCCGACCGCCTTGAACAGGGTGATGAAGCCGATGAACCCCAGCACCCCCGCCAGCACCAGCGGGAAGTAGCCGGGTCCCATCCGCAGCGCGGTGCCGATCGTCAGCTCTTGCGTGCCGAGCGCGAACAGCCCGGCGATCACGATGAATATGACGCCAGCCGCGGCGTCACGTGTGTTGATTTGCATGGGTGGCCTCGGGACGAACGCGTCGACCCGCCATAAGCGGGCGCCGAATAGAACGGGAGCGGCGGGTCTCCCCGCCGCTCCCGGCTCCAGAGAGGTCAGTCGGCGTAGACGCCAGCGGCTTTGATCACCGGCGCCCAGCGGGCGATCTCGGAGGTCAGCTTGGCCTTCAGCGCCTCCGGCGTCGCGTCGGCCTCGGACGAGGGAACGGTGCCCAGATCGGCGAAGCGCTTGACGACGTTGGGATCCTTCAACGCCTTCTGGAGCGAGGCCGACAGCTTGGCGACAATCTCGGGCGAGGTCCCCTTCGGCGCATAGACGCCATGCCAGATGCCGACTTCGAAGTCGGTCAGTCCGCCTTCGGCGGCGGTCGGCACGTCCGGCAGCGCCGCGAGGCGCTCCTTGGTCGTGGTGGCGTAGGCCTTGATCTTGCCGCCCTTGATCTGGTTCGTCGTGTTCGTGGTCTGGTCGCACATCAGGTCGACCTGGCCGCCCACCAGATCCGTCATGGCGGGACCGGTGCCCTTGTACGGCACGGTCGTCAGCGGGGTCTCGATCTTCGACATGAACAGCATGCCGCAAAGGTGCGACGCCGCGCCGATGCCGGCGTTGGCGTAGGTCACCTTGTCCTTGTTGGCCTTCGCGTACTCCACGAGCGCCTTCATGTCGGCCGGCTCGAAATTGGCGCGGGCGACGATGGTCATCGGCACGTCCGTGACGAGGCCGACGTAATCGAACGCGTTCAGCGTGTCGTAGGGCAGCTTGCGGTAGAGCGACGCGCTGGTCGACATGCCGATGTGGTGGAGCAGCAGCGTGTAGCCGTCGGGATCGGCCTTGGCGACGCGGCCCGCGCCGAGCGTGCCGCCGGCGCCGCCGACGTTCTCGATCACGATCTGCTGGCCGAGATCCTTGCTCATGGCCTCCGCCACGAGGCGGCTGACCGTATCGGTCGGGCCGCCGGCGGAGAACGGCACGATCATGGTGATGACGCGGGACGGATAGGTTTCGGCGACGGCGGAGCCCGTCAGGACCCCGAAGGCCGCGACCGCGGCGGCAAGCGACTTGAACATAGGATTTCCCTCCTCACGCCCGTGTGACGGTCGATCGTCCGCCCATGAGCGGAGCGTCCCCGTGGCTCTTCCCGATCTGCGCGTTACGCGTCTTGATGGGCTGCTCGCTTATCGATGATGCTTAAGTCGAACGCAACCGATCAAGGCGAGATTGCGGCGGCGCACCATGAACGCAAGCCCGTGATCGGCGACCTCACGATCGCTCTTCGTCGCGCAGATGCCAAGAGGTTGAACGAAAAGAGGCCGCCTCGCGGCGGCCTCTAAGCAGTTTCCGGTATGCCGACGATCAGGCCCGGATTGCGGCCTGCGCGTTGAGGCTGACACGCTTGGTCGCGAGCTTGTTCAGCGCCGCCACATAGGCCTACTGAAAAGCGCCTCACGATCCGCGTTGCAAAATTAGAAAACGCAAGACGTCGGATTGGAACCTCTGGAAGGCGTCGACCGCTTCTTCGCTCCGCTCAACCACCAAGTCGCGATCAAGCGACAGCCCATACGTATTTCGCTCACGGTGTCGAAAGGCCCGAAGACGATCGAGAGCCTGGTAGCTTTCGTGCGAAATGACTGGACCTCGAACCTCAGGGAACGGGTTCGCCATTCGCTTCAGAAGCGCGACATGCCAACCTTCGTCGCGTTCGACCTTGGCGCCGTCGATCTGCTGCGCGATCATTCCCATCACGCGCTCGCACCCCGTGTAGATTTTCTCGACGCCGGACGCGAGCCCTTGCACCGCGAGCCACGTATACGCCGTCTCTCCGGCCGGCGGACTGTCCCTGCGCACCAGTTCGACCGCCGACGCCAACATCTCGACCTCGTCTGCGACACTGCGAAGTTCGTTCTCGATGTCAATCGAGCTCCCTCGCATCCACGGCCTCCCGTACGAAGCGATCCAACTTCTCCGCAGGAATCTCATCGAGATAAATAACGTCGAACGGCAATCCGCCGAGGCGGTCCTCTACTAACCCTTCGATCCCATACTTCAGCTCACGCGGACATTTGACGATCAGCAGATCAACGTCCGAGGTCGGCCCGAAGCGGTGATTTACAAGAGATCCGAAGACAAGCGCGCTGACGCCAAGGCTGGAAAGGGCCTCACACGCGTCTTTGGCGCGCTCGATAGCGATTGAGCGTCTTGCTTCGATCATGTTCGCGACGCCTCCCTTCAGACCGGCAATCTACGTCAAGCGACGAGTCAACGACAACAAGTCATGGGTTACTGGAAGAACCGACGCCTGGCGCCAGACCGCGCGTCGGTTCTTGGCTCTTAAGCGCGGATTGCGGCCTGGGCGTTCAGGCTGACCCGCTTGGTCGCGAGCTTGTTCAGCGCCGCCACATAGGCGCGGGCGGAGGCGACGAGCGTGTCCGGATCGGCCCCGCGGCCGGTCACCGTCTTGTCGCCCTCCTCCAGCCGCACCGAGACCTCCGCCTGGGCGTCGGTGCCCTCGGTCACCGCGTGGACCTGGTAGAGCGCGAGCTGCGCCTCGTGCGGAACCACGCGCTGGATCGCGTTGAAGATCGCGTCCACCGGGCCGTTGCCGACCGCCTGGACCGTGGTGTGCACGCCGTCGATGTCGAGCGTCAGCGTGGCCGACTGCGGCCCCATGGTGCCGGCGATCACGGTCAGCGACAGCACCTTGATCCGGTCGTTGCCGCTGGCGATCTGGTTGTCGACCAGGGCCTCGATGTCCTCGTCGTAGACGTGCTTCTTGCGGTCCGCGAGCTCCTTGAAACGGGTGAACGCGTCCTGCAGGGCGTTCTCGCCGAGTTCGTAGCCGAGCGTCTTCAGCTTGTCCTTGAAGGCGGCGCGGCCCGAATGCTTGCCCATCACCAGCGAGGTCTTGGACACGCCGACGGACGCGGGCGTCATGATCTCGTAGGTCTCGGCGTGCTTTAGCATGCCGTCCTGGTGGATGCCGCTCTCATGCGCGAAGGCGTTCTTGCCGACGATCGCCTTGTTGTACTGCACCGGGAACGAGGTAGCGGCGGAGACGAGGCGCGAGGCGCGCGTGAGGAGCGTGGCCTCCACGCCGGTCTCGTAGGGCATGGCGTCGCGACGCACCTTCAGCGCCATCACGATCTCCTCGAGCGCGGCGTTGCCCGCGCGCTCGCCGATGCCGTTGACGGTGCACTCGATCTGCCGTGCGCCGCCGGCGACGCCCGCGAGCGAGTTCGCGACCGCGAGGCCGAGGTCATCGTGGCAGTGGGTGGAGAAGATCGCCTTGTCCGCGCCCGGCACGCGCTCGCGCACCTGGACGAACATCGCGCGGTACTCGTCGGGCGTGGCGTAGCCCACCGTGTCCGGCAGGTTGATGGTGGTGGCGCCCGCCTTGATCGCGGCCTCGACCGCCCGGCAGAGGTACTCGATCGGGGTGCGGGTGGCGTCCATCGCCGACCACTCGACGTCGTCGACCAGATTGCGCGCCTGCGCCACGGTGCCCGAGATGATCTCCAGCACCTGCTCTTCCGTCTTGCGCATCTGGTGCGCGAGATGGATCGGCGAGGTCGAGACGAAGGTGTGGATCCGCGGGCGGCGGGCGTTGCGCACCGCCTCGCCGCAGCGGGCGATATCGGCGGGGATCGCCCTGGCGAGGCCGGCGATGATCGCGGTCTCGGAGCGCCGGGCGATTTCGGCCACGGCCTCGAAGTCGCCGTTCGAGGCGATGGGGAAGCCGGCCTCGATGACGTCGACGCCCATCCGGTCGAGCAGATGGGCGACGTCGAGCTTCTCCTCAAACGTCATGGTGGCGCCGGGGCACTGCTCGCCGTCGCGCAGCGTGGTGTCGAAAATGACGATCCGGTCGGTGGATGCGGTCATTGGGAAAGGTCCTTCGGGATCCGGGCGGCTCCGCCGGCTCTGATGTGGCCTTCAGCGGGCTCGCGATCGTCGCGGGCTGGGTCGGTTCTCGGCGTCCCCTGAGCGCCAGGGCGACAAAGCCCGGCCGGCCCTCAGGGGCGCGTAAGGAGAAGTCGGCCGGCGAACGGGCGCGCGGAGGCGTCAGGCGCGAAGGCCGTCGTCCGATCCACGATGATGTCGCCGCTCGCGCGCATGACGCCTGTCCGAAATCCGCAAAGCAAACGCCGGGACACATCCGACGCGGAGGCCACGTTTACGCCCGTTGCACGCGGCGATCAACGGGTAAACCCGCCGTTAACCGGCTGTTACCCCGCCGTTAACCCGCCGCGCCGCAACGGAGCGGCGCGGGTTAACTCAACAGCGTCCCTTCGGCGACGACGACGGCTCCGCCGCCGACCGTGGCCGAGGCGAGCGCGCCGCCCAAGATTTCGAGGCCGAGTTCGATCAGGCTGGGCCGCCCCATCTCGTAGCCCTGCTCGATCCGCACCGCGTGGGGGCCGTCGCCGGGCGCGTCGAACGCCATCACGACGCCCGCGAAAGCGGCTGCGGCGGACCCTGTCGCAGGGTCCTCCGTGATCGCGGGCTCCAGCATCCGCGCGTGGTAAGTGTTTGCGCTGTCGACCGTTTCGCGCGTGTACACGAAGACGGCGGAGTTGCGGTCGTCGCCGAACGCCTCCGGCCAGAGCACGCCGTTCGCGGCCACGCGAGCGACGGCGTCGGCGCTTTTGACCGGCACGAAGGTGAAGGGGTTTCCGGCCGAGAACCGTGACGGCGCATGCCCGTCGAACCCGATCTCGTCCGGCGAAATCCCAAGCGCCGCAGCGGCTTGCGCGACGGTCGGCGGCTCCCCCGCAGGCTCCGGCAGCCGTGGAAGCGTGAAGCTCGCACGGCCGGAGGTCCTGTTCGCCAGCCTGACGCGGCAGGAAATCACGCCGACAGTCTCCTCGACCTCGAAGGCGCCCTCCTCCTTGGAGCCGACGCCGGTCAACAACCCCAGCAGCACGGCCGCGCCGACGGTGGGATGGCCGGCGAACGGCAACTCCTTGTGCGGCATGAAGATTCGGAGCCGCGCCTTGCGGCCGTCGCCCTCCGCCGGCAGCAGGAACACCGTCTCCGAGAGGTTGAACTCGCGGGCGATCGTCTGCATCCCGGCGGCGTCCAGCCCCTCCGTGTCGAGCACCACGGCGAGGGGGTTCCCCGCATAGGAACGATCGGCGAAGACGTCGAGAATTACATACCGACGGCCCATGAACATCTCCTCCTGAAAAACCTATGACCTGCGGGACATGGGCTGGCGCTTTGCCTGAGAAGCCGTCCTACACCCGCTCCGGCTGGAACAGGCGGCTCGGGCGGACGAACTCCTCTTGCGCCGCGATCGTCAGGATCTCGCGGGACCCCGCCTCGGCGGTGGCTTTCAGCAGTCCGTAGACCGAGGATCCCGCCAGCGCCAGCGACTGCGCGGCCGAGCCGGTCGTCATCAGGTGCACGAAGAAAAGGGCTGCGATCGCGTCGCCCGCTCCGTTGACCGAGAGCGGCAGCAGCGGGGTGCGGAGGCGGAAGGCGCCCTCGCCGTCGACCGCGAGCAGATCGATCGCGTCCTCGGGCGTCTCGGGCGTCCGCAGGCTGGTGACCAGCGCCGCCTTCGGTCCCCGCGCCCTCAGGGCTTCGACGGCGGCGACGGCCGCGCCGAGCGAGCCGACCGTCACCCCCGTAAGGTATTCGAGTTCGAATTGGTTCGGGGTGACGACGTCCGCGGCCGGGAGAGCGCGGTCCCGCATGAACTCCGGAATGCCCGGCCGCACGAACACGCCGCGACCTACGTCGCCGATCACCGGATCGCAGCAGTAGAGCGCCTTGGGGTTCGCCGCCCGCACGCGGCCGACGGCGTCGAGGATCGCCTCGCCGATCGCGGCGTCGCCCATATAGCCGGACAGCACGCCGTCGCAGGACGGGAGGACCCCGCGCTCCTCGACGCCGGCCACGACCTCGCGGATGGCGTCGGCCGGAAACACCGGGCCGCGCCAGGCGCCGTAGCCGGTGTGGTTCGAGAACTGGACGGTGTTGATCGCCCAGACCTCATGGCCGAGGCGCTGCATCGGAAACGCCGCGGAGGCGTTGCCGACGTGGCCATAAGCGACGTGAGACTGGATCGACAGGATGTTCATCAGCGCGCCCCGCTTTTGCCGCGCCGGTTCTAGCGCCGGTTCAGCCGGCCCGTCGAGTTCCGATCGGTGATCGCAACGATCGTCCGCGCTGATGCGTCAGGCGAAGTAGTCGCGCAGGAAGACGCCGCCCGGCGCGAGCAGGATGTAGGCCCAGACGACCGCGGAACTGGCGTTCGCCAGTTGAAAGCGCCCCTGCCCCATCTCGAACATGCCGGCGACGAAGGGCACGAAGGACCGGATCGGGCTGATGAACCGCCCCACGAACACGCCGGGCGCGCCCCATTTCTGCACGAAGTTCTGCGTGCGATGAATCAGTTCCGGCCGGTTCTTGATGGTCTTCCACTCCAACACCCGGTCCTTCAGGCGATAGCCGAGCGCATAGGACACCCAATCCCCCAGAAAACCGCCAAGCGCGACGCCGGCGAAAATGGGCCAGAACGCGATGTTGCTCGCCCCGATCAGCGCGCCGACGCCGACAAAGAGCGGCGTGGAAGGCACCGCGAGCGACAGCCCAACGATCGATTCGAGGAAGGCGAGCACTAACACGATCGCCGGCGCCCAGGCCTCGTGCTCCCGCACGAAGTCGAGCGTCGTCGTCATCACGCTGTCGAAGGTCATGGCCGGGCCGGGGAATCTTGGAGGATGTCGAAGAGCCGGCGTTTCTCCCGCGTTTTCGGTCGCGACGCAACGCATGCGGTGGGAACGATCGCTTTACCGGGCGGAGACGTCCGCGCCCGAAAGCGGCGTGCGGCCGGATCGCGAAACCCGTCACCGAGGCGCAGACGTCCCGATCCTCCATAAGTCTTGCACGATCCTCCGAACGTGAAGACGCAGCTCTGGCGTGAGCTCGCGTCGCCCTCCTATGTTGCGGCGCGAAGACGCCCTTCCCGGCGCTGGTCTACACGCTGGCGTTGGAGAGCCGACTAGGGAGACGCGGCGATGGCCGACACCACCGAACTCGCGGCGCTGATTGCGCGCTTCGCCACAGAGGACGGCGTCACGACGACGGCGGCCCCGCGGCTTTCGCTGTTTCGCGCGTCGCGGCCGACCGAACCCGTGCACGCCCTTTATGAGCCTGCGTTCTGCATCATCGCCCAGGGCCGCAAGCAAGTGATGCTGAACGGCGCGATCTACGGCTACGACCCGGCGCACTATCTCGTCGTCTCGGTCGATCTGCCCATCGTCGCGCAGGTCACCGAAGCGTCCGATGACGAGCCTTACCTCGGCCTGCGCCTCGATCTCGATCCCGCCGCTCTGAGCGCAATGATGATCGAGCACGGGCTCGACCGCCGCGAGATTCCCGCCGGGCCCGGACTTGGACTTGCGCAGATGACGCCGGACCTGATCGATGCGGTTATGCGCCTCACGCGGCTGCTCGACCAGCCCGAGGACATCGGCGCCCTCGCGCCGCTTGTCGAGAAGGAGATTCTTTACCGCCTCATGACGGGCGATCAGGCGTCGCGGCTGCGCCAGATCGCGCTGGCCGACAGCAAGCTGAGCCAGGTGAACCGTGCGATCGACTGGATCCGGCGCAATTTCCGCGAACCGTTCCGGATCGACTCGGTGTGCGACGCCGCCGGGATGAGCCCCTCCGCGTTGCACGCGCATTTCAAGACCGTGACCGCGATGAGCCCGCTTCAGTACCAGAAGCAACTGCGGCTCCAGGAAGCGCGGAGGTTGATCTTGAGCCAAGCGCGGGACGCCGCCTCGGCCGGGCACGCCGTGGGCTACGACAGCCCTTCGCAGTTCTCCCGGGAGTACAGCCGCCTGTTCGGCGCGCCGCCGCTGCGCGACGCTGCGAAGCTGCGCGAGGCGCCCGAGCTTTCGATCGGCTGACGCTCAGGCTGCAAGAAGCGCGTCTCCGAGCCGAAGCGGGATGTCCTCCGCCTTGAGTGGATGGCTGAACAGATACCCCTGCATCAGCCTGCATCCGAGACCGGCCAGGATGTCGCGCTGGCTTTCGGTCTCCACGCCTTCGATGACGCAAGCGAGCTTCAGATTGCGGCAGAGATCGACCATCGACTTCGTGATGTCCCGCGAGGTTGGGTCCCGTTCGATGTCGAGGATGAAGCCGCGGTCGATCTTGATCTCGTCCAGCGGCAGCAGCCTCACGTAGGTGAGGCTCGAATGCCCCGCGCCGAAATCGTCGAGCGCGACGCCGGCGCCAAGGGCGCGCAGCGCGTTCAGCGCGCCTTCGGCGAGCGCGAAATCCCGCATCGCCGCCGTCTCGGTGATCTCGAACACGAGCCGTCGCGGATCGACTCCCGAGCCCCGCACCAGCCCTATGATCCCGAGCATCGCCTCCGGCGAAAGGTCGCGCGCCGAGAGGTTGAACGACAGGCCGACGTGATCTGGCCACGCCGCCGCGTCGGCGAGCGCCCGTCGCAGCAGCGTCTGAGTGAGGCGGTTGATCAGATCGCTTCGCTCGGCGATCGGGATGAAATCCGCCGGCGACACGGGCCCGGCGGTCGGCGAGGTCCAGCGCGCCAAGGCCTCGAGCGAACTGACCTTCCCCGTGTACGCGTCGACGATCGGTTGGTAGTTCAGCGAGAACTCCCGATCAATGTCCGCGCTCATGAGCGCCTGCTCGATCGCATTGAAGCGACGGATCGCGGTCTCATGCTCCGCCGAAAATATAACCGGACGTCCGCGGCGGGCGCCCTTGGCGAAGTAAAGGGCGTAGTCCGCCCGCTCGTACAGCACCTTCGCGGAGTCGCCGCACTGGTCGCTGGAGACCAGGCCGACCGACGCGGAAATCTTGGCGGACACGCCCTGAAGCGCGAAGGGCGCCTGCAAGGCCGCGCACATGCGCTCGGCGATCCCAAGCGCTTCGGCGTCGCTGACCCGCCCCGCAAAGATCACCGCGAACTCGTCGCCGCCGAGCCTGCTGATGAAGGCGTCGTCTCCGGCGGCCTCAGCCAGCCGGGCGCCGACCTCGATGAGGACCTTGTCGCCGGCGATATGGCCGTAGAGGTCGTTGATGGGCTTGAACCCGTCGAGATCTATGACGCCCACGACGAAGCGGCCGCGGCTGCCCTTGGCTTCGATCGACTCGTCGAGGCGCGCGAAGAAACGGCGACGGTTTGGAAGCGCGGTCAGACTGTCCAGATTTGCGAGGCGATAGTTGTCGTCGCTCAGACGCTTGGTCTCCAGCTGGCCGAGGATCATCTCCCGGAAGCTGCGGGAGTGAACGAAGAGCATCCGCACCATGGCCGCGCTGACCAACGCGAGATTGACGCCGATCGCGACGAGGGTCGGTTCGCCACGCGTGAGGAGGAAGAGCGTCAAGGCCGGCACGACCGCCAGCGTCACCCCGAGCGCAGCGGTTCGCGCGTGGAGCTGGCAGAAGATGCAGCTCACCACCGTGAACCCGCAGAAGAAGATGACATGCGCCTGCAGGAACGGATCGCCGTATTGAAAAAGCGCGAGCGCCCACCCGAGAAAGGCCGCGCCGAGCAGCGGGCCGAGGATGTTGGCGGTCCGCAACGCCTTGCACGCCGTGGCGTAATCCATCGGGCGGTTGCGGCGACGCGCCCATATCACGATCCGCAACGCGCAGATTGCGATGAGGGCGGCAGGCGCGGCCACGGCCAGAGCCAGGGGCGCGACGCGCAGGTGCGACGCCGCGAGGGCGACGGCGCTGATCGTGAGGATGACGTAGAGGACGGGGACCTGGCGCGAATAGGCCTCGATCACGGCCCGGAGATAGGCCGCCTCGGTCGGATCGACGGCTTCGCTACGGGGAAGGTGCATCGTCAGGTCCAATGGAAAGGATGACGATCCTCGCGCAGAAGTGGTGGAACGAGGGTTAAAGGCGCTCGATTCGGCGCAGGGTCGCGTTTGCAACCCTATCCTGTTGCGCGCGGATGAGGCGTTCGCGGCTCCAACAACCGCCGCACCGTCTCCGCAACTCATCCAATCTGCTCGACCGAGCAGACGGCGAAGGGCCCGAAGTCGCCTTCGGGCCCTTCCGAGCGTCTTAGTTCTTCGCCTTGTCGACCATGGCCTTGGCCTTGATCCACGGCATCATGGCGCGGAGCTTCTCGCCGACCTCTTCGATCTGGTGAGCGTCGTTTTTCGCGCGGGTCGCCTTGAACGAGGTCTGGTTGACCTTGTTCTCCAGCATCCAGTTGCGGGTGAACACGCCGCCCTGGATGTCGGCGAGCACGCGCTTCATCTCGAGCTTGGTCTCGGGGGTGATGATGCGCGGGCCCGTCACGTACTCGCCGTACTCGGCGGTGTTCGAGATCGAGTAGTTCATGTTGGCGATGCCGCCCTCATAGATGAGGTCGACGATCAGCTTCACCTCGTGCAGGCACTCGAAGTAGGCCATCTCCGGGGCGTAGCCCGCCTCGACCAGCGTCTCGAAACCGGCGCGGATCAGCTCGACGAGGCCGCCGCAAAGGACGACCTGCTCGCCGAACAGGTCGGTCTCGCACTCTTCCTTGAAGGTGGTCTCGATGATGCCGGCGCGGCCGCCGCCGATGGCGGAGGCGTAGGACAGGCCGATGTCGTGGGCGTTGCCGGTGTAGTCCTGCGCAATCGCGATCAGCGACGGCACGCCGCCGCCCTTCTGGTACTCGCCGCGCACGGTGTGGCCCGGGCCCTTCGGAGCGACCATCAGGACGTCGATGTCCTTGCGCGGCTCGATCAGGTTGAAGTGCACGTTGAGGCCGTGCGCGAACAGGAGGGCCGCGCCCTCCTTCATGTTGGCCTCGAGGCTATCCTTGTAGATGTCCGCCTGCAGTTCGTCCGGGGTGAGCATCATGACAACGTCGGCCACTTTCGCGGCCTCGGCCGGCGACAAGACCTTGAAGCCTTCGGCTTCGGCCTTCTTCGCCGAAGCGGAGCCCGGCCGCAGGCCGACGATCACGTTCGCCACGCCGCTGTCGCGCATGTTGAGCGCATGGGCATGGCCCTGGCTGCCGTAGCCGATCACGGCGACGGACTTGCCCTTGATGAGGTTGATATCGGCGTCGCGGTCGTAATAAACGCGCATCCTGAGGCCCTTCCCTTTGGGAGTTTTCGTAGAGATCAGCCGGCCTTCGCCGGCGTTTTCGTCGCCCCGTAGAGGGCAAGAAACTGTTGGACGGCGCGCCGCGCGTCGTCGGCTATGGCGGCGTCGTCGATCGCGAACCGGTCGCCGAGCAGCAACCGGATCTGGATGTCCCGGCCGACGAGGCCGAAGAAGGTGCGGAACGCCTCTTCGGCGTCATCGAAGTCGACCAGCCCCGCGTTGCGCGCGTCCAGCAGCAGGCCCTTCAGCCGCTCCCCGATCGCGAAGCGCCCGTTCGCCAACACGATCCCGCCCAGGGTCTCGGCCTGCCCGATCGCCACGCGATTGAGGGCGACCGAGGTCTCGGACGAGATCACGCTCAGCCAGTTGGCCGCGAAGCCCTCCAGGCTTTCGCGCAACGCGCCTGCGTCGAGATGCTGACGGTCGTAGGCGCCGGCCCGGACCTTCGACGCCTGCCAGCGGACGGTCTCCGTGAGCAGCCCGTCGCGGTCGCCGAACCACTTGTAGAGCGTCTCCTTGGAGCAGCTCGCGCGGCGCGCGACGGCCGTCATGGTGAGGGCCGCCGCGCCCTTCTCGACGAGAAGCGCGAGCACGGCGGCGAGCACGGCTTCGCGCCGCTCCGTCATCCCCTCGCCCAGACCGTCTCGACCGCCGCCGTCCATTTCACCGTACCGTACGTTACGGTTCGGTCGTATGGCCTATCCCACCAGTCCATGCAAGCGGGATCTCGCCCGAGACAGGATCGATATCGCTGGGGCCCAGCGAATCCCGAGGCGCAGTTCCGCTCGGGCTCCGCCAGGGTTAGCGCACGAGCTTCGGCCCGCGATATTCCGCCCTTGCGGCGGCGTCCGGACGCGGTTGCGACGACCGGGCCATCTGGGCGGCGGACGCGGCGCGCACGTCTTCTTTGGTCATCGCGAACGTGTAGACGGCATGGGCGGCGGCCTTGGCCATCTGCCGGAGCACGCCGGGCTTCACATTGGCGATCGTGTCGCACGCCTGGTGGTAGCAAGCGTCATAGGGCTCGCCCGCGACGCCCCCGAACCGTTCCGCCTCCGCCGCCGTCTTGAGATCCTCCGCGCCGGAGAACAGACCGCCTGCGGGAATGCCCGCCTCGATGAAGGCGAAGTAGTCCGAACGCCCGTCGAACAAGGTCGGCGCGCTGGGGAGGTTGCGGCTGGCGAAGAAGTCCGTGAAGACCTGCTCGATAATGTCCGAGCCGGGCGGGCCGGGATCGCCGATCGAGCCGTCGCCGTCGTAGACGAACCGCACGAAGTTCGGGGAACCCAGCATGTCGAAGTTGAGGTTCAACGCGATCTTCGCGCGCTGCGCGTCCGTCAGTTGCGTGACGTAGTGGGTCGACCCGCGCAATCCCGATTCCTCGCCGCCCCAGAAGGCGAAGCGAACGGTGTTCTGCGGCTGGAGCCCAAGCGCCTTGAGTTCGCTCGCGATCGTCAGCAAAGACGCCGCGCCGGAGCCGTTGTCGTTGATCCCCGGCCCCGCCGCGACCGAGTCGAGGTGAGCGCCGACCACGACCGTCCGATCGGCGTTGCGGCCCGGCAATTCGGCGATGACGTTGTAGCTCGCGACCGTCTCGGTGGTTGAGTCCACGATCAGGCGAACACGAACGGCGCCGTTGAACGACTGCTCGTAAAACTGCCGCCCAAGCGCGTACGTGGCGCCCACGACGGGGATCGTCACCCGCTCGCTGAATGTCGGGACAAGAATGCCGTCCCTCTCGGTTTGCCCTTCGTTGAAGATGATCGCCCCGACGGCGCCGGCGGCTTCCGCCAGCCGAATCTTCTGAAGGAACGAGCATGTGCCTCGCTGGATCAGCGCGATCCGGCCGGACACCGCGTTGAAATCGCGCGCCAGGCAGCCGCTGGTCGAGCCGGGCTCGGCTGGCGGAGGCACCTGCGTGTGCCCCACGCGCGCGACCAATCCCCGGACCTCGCCTTTCGCGGAGTATTCGGCGGTCGCGAAATCGACGTTGGGCGTGAACGTGGTCGGATCCGGCCCGATGCGGGTGAGGACTGGAAGGGCGTTCTCGGTGAACAGGTCGAACTGGAACGGCCGAGCCTGAGCGTCGTACCCCGCCGCCGCCAGCGTGCTGCGGACGTAACGGACGCTGTCGAGGTATCCGAGCGTGGCGGAGGCGCGATTTCCGCCGCGCCGCTCGGCGATCGCCTGCAACTCGCGCAAATGGACGAGGATCTTCGCGTCGTCGACCTTCGACACCAACCGGTCGGTGCGGACCTGCTCGAACGCCTGAGCGCCGGTCGCGAGGCCCGCGGCCAGGCACGCTGCGGCTAGACCCGTTATGGCCCGACGAAACATCGAATCCCCCTCACGCCCCCGAGAAGCGGCCGCGCGCCGCTCGCGTTCGCACAGGCAGAGAGGAGCGCAGACGAGCGACTGTAACCAGCGCGCAAACGCCGGTCCATGGCGGGAAGGAGGCGCCCACGCCCATTTTCGCCACATTTCGGAGAAGCGTTAAAGATCTCTTCTCAGGCCGTCGCAGCGCTTGTCGGCCTTGGCTCAGGCCGTCATACCTTCGGGACCGCGGGCGATCGCGGCGACGCCGGTGCGCGCCACTTCCACGAGGCCGAGCGGCACCATCAGCGCGATGAACTGATCGAGCTTGTCGGGCTTGCCCGTCAGCTCGAACACGAAGCTTTCGGTGGTGGCGTCGATCACCCGGGCGCGGAACGCCTCGGCGATGCGCAGAGCCTCGACGCGGTCGTCTCCTTTGCCGCGCACCTTCACGAGCAGTAGCTCGCGCTCGAGCGCCTTGCCGGTCAGCGTGAGGTCGACCACGGAATGCACCGGCACCAGCCGGTCGAGCTGGCTCTTGATCTGGTCGACGACGCCGTCGGGGCCGGTCGTGACGATGGTGATGCGCGAGAGGTGGCTCTCGTGGCTGACTTCGGACACCGTTAGGCTGTCGATGTTGTAGCCGCGGCCCGAGAACAGGCCGATGACGCGGGCGAGCACGCCCGGCTCGTTGTCGACGAGGATCGCAAGCGTGTGGCGGGCGAGCGGCGGATGCGCATCGTCCATGAAGTAGGCGGAACCGGTCGGCAGAGGCGGCATGGGGTTCTTCTTATGCGTTGGACAAGGACGTCATCCCGGCCGAGCGGAGCGAGAGCCGGGATCGTCTTCCGAAAAGGGCGCTCAATCCTGAGGACGGTCCCGGATCGGCCTGCGGCCGTCCGGGATGACGCTTCTTCAGACGCGGATCACACCAGCGCCTGACCGGCCCCGGTGATCGCCGCGTTGATGCTCTCGTCGGCGTCGTCGTTCAGCAGCATCTCGTTGTGCGCGCGGCCCGAGGGGATCATCGGGAAGCAGTTCTCCATCTTGTCGACGAGGCAGTCGACGACGGCGAAGCCCGGCGCGTCGATCATCGCCTGGATGGCGGCGTCGAGGTCGGCGGGATCCTGTACCCGGATGCCCGTGCCACCATAGGCTTCCGCCAGCTTCACGAAGTCCGGCAGCGCCTCGGAGTACGAGTTGGAGTAACGGCCGCCGTGCAGCAACTGCTGCCACTGGCGCACCATGCCCATGTACTCGTTGTTCAGGATGAACACCTTGACCGGCAGCTTGTACTGGAGCGCCGTCGACAGCTCCTGAAGCATCATCTGGATCGAGGCTTCGCCGGCGATGTCGATGACGAGCGCGTCGGGATGCGCCTTCTGCACGCCCACCGCCGCCGGCAGGCCGTAGCCCATGGTGCCGAGGCCGCCGGAGGTCATCCAGCGGTTCGGCTCCTCGAAGCGGTAGTACTGCGCCGCCCACATCTGATGCTGGCCGACCTCGGTGGTGATGTAGGTCTTCCGGTTCTTGGTCAGCTCGTACAGCCGCTCGATTGCGTGCTGCGGCTTGATGATCTCCTGCGAGTTCCGGTAGCCGAGGCTCTTGCGCGCGCGCCAGCGATCGACCTCGCCCCACCAGGAGGCGAGCGCGTCGGCGTCGATCTTGGCGGAGGTCGCCTTCCAGATCCGGACCATGTCGGCGAGGACATGCGCGACGTCGCCGATGATCGGGATCTGAACCTTGACGTTCTTGTTGATCTGCGACGGGTCGATGTCGATGTGGATCTTCTTCGAGTTCGGCGCGAACGCGTCGAGCCGGCCGGTGATCCGGTCGTCGAAGCGCGCGCCGATGCAGACCATCACGTCGCAATCGTGCATCGCATGATTGGCCTCGTAGGTGCCGTGCATGCCGAGCATGCCGAGCCACGCCGGGCCCGAGGCCGGATAGGCGCCGAGGCCCATCAGCGTCGAGGTCACGGGCGCGCCGGTGAGGGCCGCGAATTCCCGCAGCAGTTCGCTCGCGCGCGGACCGGAGTTGATGACGCCGCCGCCCGTGTAGAACACCGGCTTCTTGGCGGAGGCGATCAGCTGCACCGCCGCCTTGATGCGCTCGATGTCGCCCTCGACCTTGGGCTGATAGCTCTTATGGACGACGTTCTGCGGACCGACGTAGGTTCCGGTCGCGAACTGGACGTCCTTCGGGATGTCGATGACGACGGGGCCAGGCCGGCCGTTGGTCGCGACATAGAACGCCTCATGCAGGATCTGCGCGAGGTCGTTCACGTCCTTCACGAGGTAGTTGTGCTTGGTGCAGGGCCGGGTGATGCCGACCGTGTCGCACTCCTGGAACGCGTCCGAACCGATGAGGTGCGTCGGGACCTGACCGGTGATGCAGACAAGCGGGATCGAGTCCATCAGCGCGTCGGTCAGGCCCGTCACGGCGTTAGTCGCGCCGGGGCCGGAGGTGACGAGCACGAGGCCGGGCTTGCCGGTGGAGCGCGCATAGCCCTCGGCCGCATGCGCCGCGCCCTGCTCGTGCCGGACGAGCACGTGCTCGACCTTGTCCTGCTGGAAAAGCGCGTCGTAGATCGGAAGCACCGCGCCGCCGGGATAGCCGAAGATGTGCTCGACGCCCTGATCCTGCAGTGCGCGGATAACCATCTCCGCCCCGGTCATCGTCTCGGTCATGGCGTTTGTCCTTTCGCCGTGTCGACCCTGAAACCACCCGACGCCGCGTTGGACGCCGGACAACAAAAAAGGGCCCGCTGGGGAGCCCTTTGCTTAGGCGTCATCGCTGGATCGCGGACCTTATCTGGTCCGCCCCTGGGATGACGCCGGTCTTACGAGAATGAGATTGCGCGCCACGCGGCCGCTCCTGTCGTAAAGTTGCGCGGACGCTACGCGCCCGCCGGCCCCTCGTCAAGGCATAAAGCTCGCCGGCGGCCGCGCGAACCGGCGCCCCCTGTACCCATCTGCGGACCGCCGTTCAGTCGATGAAAACCGTCTCGAACTCGTGCTCCGCATGAGCCGCGAGCGCCGCCGGCGGAGGGATGATCGCCGGCCGCCGCAGTTCGTCGCCTGCGAACCGCCAACAGTTCCGGCCGGCGGCCTTCGCTTTGTAAAGCGCCTCGTCCGCGAGCAGCAGCAGTCGCTCGGAACCGGCGGCGTTGTCGGGCGCGAGCGCCCCGCCGACGGTGACGCTTGGTCGGAGCGAGACGCCCTCGAGATCGCAGTCCTGATAGACGTTGTCGACGACCCGCTTGGCGAGCCGCATGGCGTCTTCGACCGACGAGATCGGCGCGATCACCGCGAACTCGTCGCCGCCCAGGCGCGCAACGACGTCGGTCGCCCGGAACGAGGCCCGGATGCGCGACGACACCGCGATCAGCATCTTGTCGCCGCGCGCGTGGCCGAACGTGTCGTTCACCGCCTTGAAGTGATCGAGGTCGACGAGAAGCAGCAGGAAGCGACGCTCCCTGCGGCGGGCCGCTTCGGCGTAGGCGTCCAGCATCTCGAGAAAATGCGCGCGATTGGTGAGGCGGGTGAGCGCGTCGTGGCGCGCGCGGTAGGCGAACATCCGCTTGAGGCGCTGCTGCTCGAATACGACCGTCGCGACGACGATGCTCGGCGTCGCCAGCAATGTGAGCGCGATGTAGCGCAGGATGTCGCCCGCCGCCGTGCTCGCCGGGCTGAACGGCTCCAGCCAGGGCGCGGCCGCCCCGTGCATGAGAAAGATGACCGCGAAGCCGTAAGCCGCGACCGTCGTCGCGAACAGACCGAGCCGTAGCGCGAACCAGAGCAGAGCGACCGACGCCGCCAAGGCCGCCACCGGCCAGCCGGTCACGATCGAGAACTCGACCATGACCATGGCGACCGCCGCCGCCCCGACATACTCCCAGGCGCGGGGCTCGCGTTCGTTGGTGACCTGGCTGTCGAGGAACGATTTCGACCGATCCCTGCCCTGCGTGATGCTGATCGACAGCATCAGGGTCATCGAGACCACGCCGACCATCATCAGCGCGGCGAGCCGAACCCAGTCGAGCGCGCCGCCGCCGAGCATGGCCGCCGCCTCGACCGCCACGGCCGCGAGCGAACTCGCGAGCGCGACGACGACGAGCGCGGCCATCAGGCCGACGGGAGAGGCGACGGCGCCGCGGCGGCGCATCAGCTGGAAGGCCAGCACGCCAACCGCGATCGTCGCGAGGTCGCGCGCCCCGGCCCAGAGCGTCGCCTCCAGCGGGAAGCGGAAGAGCAGGCCCATGACGATGTGCACCGCGAACAGCTTCAAAAGGTCGATCGGATCAAGCCGATCGCCCATGCGGACCAGCATGCCGACCGCAGCCGGCGCGGCGATCAGGAGCAATGGATAACCCGCGGCTCCGACGCCTATGATCTGATCGGCCAAGAGGCCGACCGCGTAGCACAACGACAAGGCGACGCTACGATTTCGGATCCGCTCGACGCGAACGAACGCACGCACATCACGCAGTTTGAACATGGGGCGGGGGCACCTGTGACTGGCCTTCAGAATGCCACGCACGCCCTAAGCCCGAGTTGGCGACGCCTCTCAAATTTAAAGTGTTTCGCGTTTTCGCGGCGGTCGCCGAGGTAACGGCGGAACCGAGGGCTTCGTAGACCAGATCGAACCATCACGCAGGACGTTTCGATGCCGCTCCTTCGCGACCGTTCCGGCCGCTTCTCGCCACTACTGGCGCTTACGCTCCTGGCGCTCATCGCGCCGGCCGTCTGGCTCGCGCTGCGCGCCGCCAACGGCGACTTCTCGGGTCCAGCCCTCGCGCCGCCTTTCGGCGTCCCGCCAGGCCTTGCGCCGGACGGACCGTCCGCGTTCGGCGGCGCGGCCTCCGGCGCGGCGCTACGGCCGGGGGGAGAGGCCGCGGCCCGTCCGATCTACGACGCCATTCATTTCACCGGGCATTGGGCCGTACGGTTCCTGCTGCTCTCGCTCGCCGTCACTCCGTTCCGGCGGCTCTGGCACTGGAGCCGCCTGCAGCTCGTACGCCGCCGCATCGGCCTCGCGGCGCTGGCCTACGCCGCGCTCCACCTTAGCCTCTACGCGATCGACCAGGAGCTCGTGCTGAGCCGGATCGCGACCGAGATCATCCTGCGGATCTATCTCGCGGTGGGCTTCGTGGCGCTGCTCGGTCTGATCGCTTTGGGGGCGACCTCCACCGATGGAATGGTGCGCCGGATGGGAGCGAAGCGCTGGAGCCAGCTCCACAAGGCGGCCTACGCCATCGCTGGCCTCGCCGTGCTGCACTTCGCCATGCAGTCCAAGCTCGACGTCGGCGAACCCATGCTGATGTGGGGCCTGTTCGGCTGGGCCATGGGCTGGCGCTGGCTGCAGGCCCGTCACGACGGACGCGAGATTGCTCTCCCCTGGTTGCTCGGCCTGGCGGTCGCGACCGGCCTGTTCACGGCCGCCTCCGAAGCGCTGTGGTACGGGCTTGCCACCGGCGTCGACCCCTGGCGCGTGCTTGGCGCGAACCTCGATCCCGGCTATGGCGTCCGCCCTGCCGGCTGGGCGCTGGCCTTCGGGCTCGCCGCCGCGGGCTCGAGCCTCATCGGCGCCCGCCGGCGGGGGCCGGAGCGTACGCGGGCGCCTCGCGTCGCCCCGACCGAACGTCTGGCGACGGACAGCCCCGCCCCGCCCGCCCGCTGAGGCGGACCGTTCAGACCGTCGCGCCGAGCTTCGCGACGATCGCCTCGAAATTGCGATCGAGCCGTTCGGCGTCGGCGCGAAACGCCGGCAGCTTCGGCGCGACCAACGCGCCCAAGCCCGCGGCGGCCTCCGCCCCGAGCGCCTGCTCGAGGCTCGCCCGGTACTCCGGGATTCGCGCCCAGTCGTCGGTCGTCTCGGGCGTGATTTCGGAGTGGTATTGGAAGCCGTAGGCGAAGTCGCCCCACCGCATCGCCTGCACCGCGCAGGCGGCGTTGGCGGCGAGCGCGACCGCGCCCTCCGGCAGGACGGACACCTCGCAGCCATGCCACTGCAAGGTTTCGATCGTCCGCGGAAACCCCTCGAAGATCGGATCGGACGCACCGGCGTCCGTGAGATCGACCCGCGCCAGCCCGACCTCGGGCGCGCCCATCAGCGTGACTTGGCCGCCGAGCGCGTCGGCCAGCAACTGATGGCCGAGGCAGACCCCGAAATAGGGCCGGCGAAGGTCCCGCACCCAGCGGCGGATCGCGGCCTTCTCGGGCTTCAGCCAGGGATGGGCGTCCTCCTGCCAGACGTCCATAGGCCCGCCCATGACCGCCAGCATGTCGAAGCCGTCGAGCTCGGGGATCGGCTCGCCGGCGTCGAGTTCGACCGAGATCCAGTCGTGCCCCTTGGCGTCCCAGATGTCGCGGAACACGCCGGGATGCTCCACGTCGAGATGCTGGAAAACCAGAATGCGCATCGTCCGCCCTGCGTCCGCTTGTGTGTCTCACCGAGGGGTATACCACGACGCCGCAGGCGCTGAATTGACGCCGGCGCGTGCTGGCGCGCTGACGCTTGCGAGCGTATAGCGTCGCCGAAAGACTTAGGCCCTTCATTTCAAGGACGCCCGCCGTGCTCGCCGATCTCTCCTCCGCCGATCTCGAGGGCCTGACGGCCCGCACCCGCGCCGACTACGACGCGTTCCGCGCCCGCGGGCTGAAGCTCGACATGACCCGCGGGAAACCGGCGCCGGAACAGCTCGATCTCGCCGAGGGCATGCTCGCCCTGCCGGGCAACCGCGACCATATCTCCGAAGCTGGCGAGGACGCCCGCAACTACGGCGGCGTGCAAGGCCTCGCCGAGACCCGCGCCCTGTTCGCCGGCACGCTCGGCGCCACGCCGGACCGCATCGTCGTCGGCGACAACTCCAGCCTCGCGCTGATGCACGACACGATCGTCTGGGCGCTGCTGAAGGGCGTTCCGGGCTCCGAGCGGCCGTGGAGCAAGGAAAGCGACATCGCCTTCCTGTGCCCCGTCCCGGGCTACGACCGGCACTTCGCGATCTGCGAGGAGTACGGGATCCGGATGATCCCCGTCCCGCTCCTCGGCGACGGGCCCGACATGGACAAGGTTGAGGAGTTGGTCCGCGACCCGTCCGTGAAGGGGATGTGGAACGTCCCGAAGTACGCCAACCCCTCCGCTGACGTCTATTCCGACGAAACCATCCGTCGGCTCGCGACCATGAAGACCGGCGCGCCGGACTTCCGGCTCTTCTGGGACAACGCCTATGTCCTGCATCACCTGACGGACGCGAAGCGCGAGATCCTCAACGTCGTCGACGCCTGCGCCGAAGCCGGCAATCCCGACCGCGCCTTCGTCTTCGCCTCGACCTCGAAGATGACGCTCGCCGGCGCCGGCCTGTCGTTCTTCGCGTCGTCGGCCGCAAACGTGAAGTGGTTCCTGGCGAGCGCCTCAAAGCGCACCATCGGGCCGGACAAGCTGAACCAGCTCCGCCACATCCGCTTCCTGAAGGATGAGGCGGGCCTCCACGCCCACATGGAGAAGCACCGCGCGCTGCTCGCCCCGAAGTTCGCGGCGGTGACGAACGCGCTCGAGGCGCGGCTCGCCGGCACGGGCGCGGCGCGCTGGACAAGTCCGGAGGGCGGCTACTTCGTCAGCGTCGACGCCGTCGAGGGCACGGCCTCGCGCGTGGTCCAGCTCGCCAAGGAGGCCGGCCTGCTGCTGACCGGCGCTGGGGCGACCTGGCCCCATGGCAAGGACCCGCACGATTCGAACCTCCGGCTGGCGCCGTCCTTCCCGTCGCTTTCCGACGTGAAGGCGGCCTCCGAGGGCATCGCGCTTTGCATCCTGCTCGCGGCGGCGGAAGCCGAAAGCGCCAAGCGCCGGGCCGCAGCGGCGTAACAGCCGGCAGTTTCGCCAAAAGAACTTAGCGGCCCTCGACGCGCCTGATCGCCAGCGCGTCGAGGGCCGCCGCTTCCGCGCCCTCTGGCGCCACGTGACGCCAGTCCGCCATTCGATTGCGGAACCACGTCGATTGCCGTTTGGCGTAGCGGCGCGTGTCGAGGCGGGTGCGTTCGACGGCCTCCTCGCGCGCGATCTCGCCGCGCGTCCATGCCGCGAACGCCGAGACGCCGACAGCCTTCATGACAGGCGCCCCCTCGGGCAGGCCGCGGGAGACGAGACGCTCGGCTTCCTCCGCCGCGCCCTCCTCCAGCATAACCTCGAGCCGCCGCGCGATGCGGCGGTCGAGCTCCGAGCGGTCCGGCGCCAGCACCAGCCGGAGCGCGGTCTCCGGCGCGAGCAGCGGGGCGCCCGTTTCCTGTTGCCACAGGCTGAGCGAGCGGCCGGTGCTCTCGATCACCTCCAGCGCGCGCATGAGCCGCTGCGGGTCGGACGGCCTGAGCCGCGCCGCCATGACTGGGTCGCGCGTCGCAAGCTCGGCGTGGAGATCGACGTCCGCCCCGGCGCCGCGCCATCGCTCGCGAATCTCCGGCGCAATCTCGGGCACCGCCGACAGCCCTCTCGTCAGCGCGTCGAAATAGAGGCCTGTCCCCCCAACCACGATCGGCAACCGACCCCCGCCCAGAACGCCCTCCACATCCTGAAGCCACGAACTGACCGCGTATGGCGTCGCGCCGTCCACATGGCCGTAGAGCGCATGCGGGGCGCGGGCGAGATCGGCGTCGGACGGACGGGCGCTCAGCACGCGAAGATCGGCGTAGACCTGCGTGGCGTCGGCGTTGACAACCACGCCGTCGAAGCGTTCGGCGAGGGCGAGCGCCAGCGCCGACTTGCCCGACGCGGTCGGGCCCGCGATCAGAACCGCCGCGATC
Organism: Methylopila sp. 73B; assembly: GCF_000526315.1. Lineage (NCBI taxonomy): Bacteria > Pseudomonadati > Pseudomonadota > Alphaproteobacteria > Hyphomicrobiales > Methylopilaceae > Methylopila > Methylopila sp. 73B. The sequence goes on from NZ_JAFV01000001.1 coordinate 1,334,614, forward strand.
GGCGCCGTCATGGATGCCGTCATGGATCCTGTCTCATCGCCCTCACCTGTGCGCCGTTCGTTTCCCTGCGCGCCGCGCGGTCGTTATAGACACGAGGATTGCGCCCGCCACGTTCCTTCTCCGCCGGAGTGTCCATGTCCGCCCTCGCCGCCGTGCTGATCGCGCACCCCAACGAGCCCGCCGTCGACGCCGCGCTGGTGATGAAGGCGGCGCAGGTCGTCCAAGGCGCCGAGGTGCGCATGCTCGACGGCGGGATCGCGGCGGAGTTCATCGTGGAGGGCGAGAGCGACCGCCGCGCGCTGCGCCGTCGGCTTCTCGGCGCGATCGACCGCGCCCCGGTCGACGTCGCCGTCGTCGCGGTCGAGGGCCGCCGGAAGCGTCTGCTCATCGCGGACATGGATTCGACCATGATCGAGCAGGAATGCCTCGACGAGCTCGCTGCAGGGCTTGGCCTGAAAGACAGGGTCGCGGCGATCACCGAACGCGCGATGCGCGGCGAGATCGAGTTCGAGCCGGCGCTGCGCGAGCGGGTCGCGCTGCTCAAGGGCCTGCCCGCGGCTGAGACCATCGCCGAGGTTCTGGACAACCGCATCACCCTGACGCCCGGCGGGCTTGCCCTGGTCGCCACCATGCGCGCGAACGGCGCTTACGCAGCCCTCGTCTCCGGCGGCTTCACCGCCTTCACGGAGGTCGTGGCTGCCAAGCTCGGCTTCGACGAGAACCGCGCGAACGTGCTGGAGATCGAAGCCGATCTGCTGGCGGGCCGGGTTGTGGAGCCGATCCTCGGCCGGGACGCGAAGCTTGCCGCACTGAACGAATTGATCGCGGCGAAAGGTTTGGATCGTTCGGAGACGATCGCGGTCGGCGACGGCGCGAACGATCTCGCGATGCTGGGCGGGGCGGGGCTTGGAGTGGCCTACCGCGCGAAACCCGCGGTCGCCGAAGCGGCGCACGTGCGAATCGATCACGGCGATCTCAGCGCTCTGCTCTACCTGCAGGGCTACGCAGCTCACCAGATCATCTCAGGTTGAGACGTTTGCCTGCCGGCTAAGCAAATGCTGCGGTTGTCGCCAGCCCGCGGCTCAACCCCAGCGACGTCTGCGCCCAACGAACGAGCGTTTCTGACGCATGTCCATGCAGCGCAACGATTTTTCGCTTCGGGAAACGTCTCGTTAAGCCTGTCGATGTCCAATACTTTCGATCGGACGTGCGGGCGGCGCGTCCGAAACGGCTCTGGACCAAGGTCTTCTCATGTCGAGCGTGCGCGGCGCCGCGGTCATCGATCTCGCGGAATACACCGAAAGCATCGGCAGTCGCATCGACGGCTTCCTCTACCGCGGCCTCAACCGCGACGACTATGCGATGGTTTGGGTGTCGTCCGGCTTCCAGGCTCTGACCGGCGAGGACGGCGACGCGTTCGTGCGCCAGCGGAAGTCGTTCAGCGCGCTGATCCATCCCGAAGACATCCAGAGCGTCAACGACGCTGTGGCGCAGGCGCTCGAAACCGGGGGGCGCTGGCAGGTTGCCTATCGTCTCAAGGCCCCGGGAGGCGGCTGGCGCTACGTCCACGAGACGGGAGGCGCGTGTGACCCCGATCCCGTCACCGGCGCGCCGCAGTATCTTGACGGCATCATCCTGGAGTCCGGCCGCCTCACGCGTTTGGCCGAAAAGCTCGACAGCGGCCGCGCCTCGGTGAAGGCGATGAACGGCTCGATCGAGCAGATCTTCAAGACGCTGAAGACCCTGCGCCTCCTGGCGTTGAACGCCCGCATCGAGGCCGCGCGCGCCGCCGAGCACGGCGTGGGCTTCAACGTGGTCGCGCAGGAGATGAACTCGCTCGCGACCACGAGCGAAGGCGTGATGAAGCTGATCGAAGCCGAACTCGGACGGCTCAACGAGGCGGTGAAGCTCTAACCTCTCCGCCCCGCCGGATCATGGCGGTCAGTCGATCGACACCGCCACGAACCGCACGTCGCCTTGGCGGTTCGAGAGCAGAAGCAGCGCGGTCTTCTTGCCGTCCTTCTTCAGCGCCTCGATGCGGGCGGCGACGTCGGACGGCGTCTGCACCGTCTCCTGCGCCACCTCGATCAGCATGTCGCCGGGCTGGATGTTCTTCTCCTGAGCGTTCGAACCCTCGTCGACGCCCGTGACGACCACGCCCTTCGCGTCCGGCTTCAGCTGGAACTTGGTCTTCAGCTCATCCGTCACCGACGAGAACCGCAGGCCGAGCGCCGCGCCGGTCTTCGGCTCTTCGGCCGCCGTTGGGGGTTTCAGCACGGCGTTCTTCGGCTCGGCCTCCTCCAGCCGGCCCACGGTGATCTTCCGGGCCTCCTGCTTGCCTTTGCGGAGAAGCACCACCTCGACCTCGCGGTCGATCGGGGTGTCGGCGACGATCCGCGGCAGGTCGCGCATGTCGCGCACGCTCTTGCCGTCGAACTTGAGCACCACGTCGCCGACTTCGATCCCGGCCTTCTCGGCGGGGCCATCGTCGTTGACGCCGGCGATCAGCGCGCCCTTCTCGGCGCCCGAGACGCCGAGGCTTTCGGCGATGTCGTCGGTGACCTGCTGGATGCGGACGCCGATCCAGCCGCGGCGGGTCTCGCCGAACTTGAGGATCTGATCGACCACCGGCTGGGCGGTGTTGGCCGGCACGGAGAAGCCGATGCCGATCGAGCCGCCGGACGGCGAGATGATCGCCGTGTTGATGCCCACGACCTCGCCGTTCATGTTGAACAGCGGCCCGCCGGAATTGCCGCGGTTGATGGCGGCGTCGGTCTGGATGAAGTTGTCATAGGGGCCGGAATTGATGTTCCGGTCGCGCGCCGAGACGATGCCGGCCGAGACCGAGCCGCCGAGGCCGAACGGGTTGCCGATCGCGAGCACCCAGTCGCCGACCCTGAGCTTCTGGGCGTCGCCGAACTTCACCGCCTTCAGCGGCTTCGTGGGCTTCACCCGCAGCACCGCGATGTCGGTCTTGGCGTCCTTGCCCACCAGTTCGGCGGTCAACTTGGTCCCGTCGGGGAAATTCACGACGATCTCGTCGGCCCCGTCGATGACGTGATTGTTGGTCACGACGACGCCGCTGGCGTCGACCACGAAACCGGAGCCGAGCGAACTCTGCTTGCGCTGCCGCTGCTGCGGGCCGCCGCCCTGGCCGTTCCGCTTGTTGAAGAATTCGTCGAAGAACTCCTCGAACGGCGAGCCTTCTGGCGCTTTCGGCGGCGTCACTTCTTTCTGGGGCGCGGCGTTCTGCGAGGTGGAGATGTTCACCACCGAGTCGAGCAGGCCTTCGGCGAGGTCGGCGAAGCTGTCAGGCGCAGGCCGGGCGTGGGCGGACGCGAGCGCCATCGGCGAGAACGCGGTCGCGGCGGCGAGGGCGAAGGCGAGCGCGCGGCGCGCGCGGATCGCCTTGCGGGCGGCAGGCTCGCTCATGACGTCTCCTCAAAGCTGGTTCGACGCGGGCGGGGCGCGTCCGATTTTGGCCGTCACTCTACACGACGGCGAAGAGGCGAAAAGAGGACGGCGAGGCGGCGCCCGCGACCTTTCGCGAGGGGATTCAGCCCCGCACGAACCAGACGATGATCACGCCGACGAGCGCTGAGACCAGGCCGATCGTCCTTAATACGCTTTCGGGCGTTGCGACCACGTTCGCGCTCGCCCGTTTCGCGGCGCCGGGAAACCCGGCGAAAAGCACGCCCTCGATCGCGAGCACGAGACCGAGGGCGGCGAACAGGTCGGTCATCGCGCCTGGGCGGGGGCGGCCGGCGCCGCTGGCTCGCCCGAGGGGCGCTGGAAGAAGCGGAAGAACTCGCTGTCCGGCGCCAGCACCATCCGCGTGCCCGTCTTCAGGCTCGTCTCATAGGCCTGCATCGAGCGGTAGAAGGCGAAGAAGTCGCGATCGCCGCCGTAGGCGTCGGCGAGCAGCTTGGTCTTCTCGGCCTCGCCCTGGCCTCGCAGGATTTCTGCGTCGCGGTTGGCTTCGGCGACGATCACCTGGCTGTCGCGGTCGGCGCGGGCGCGGATGCCCTGGGCCTGCTCGGCGCCGCGGGCGCGGATCTGGGCCGCCTCCTGCGCGCGCTCGGACGACATCCGGTCGAACACCGCCTTGGAGTTCTGCTCCGGCAGGTCGGCGCGGCGGATGCGCACGTCGACGATCTGGATGCCGAAACGGTCGGCCTCGCGGTTCGCCTGATCGCGGATGCGGGCCATGATCTGGTCGCGGCGGTCGCGCACGATCTGCTCGAAGCTGTTCGAGCGGATCGCCTCCAGCAGAGCGTCGTTGAGCACGAAGGTCAGGCGCGCGTTGGCCTGCTCGATCGTCCCCACCGCCTGGCGGAAGCGCAGCGGGTTCGTGATCCGGTAACGCGCGAAGGCGTCGACCACGAGACGCTGGTTGTCGTTCGCCGTCGCCTCCTTCTCGGGCATGTCGAGATCGAGGATGCGCTTGTCGATCCGCGTGACGGTGTCGATGAACGGCGCCTTCACGTGAAGGCCGGGCTGCGTGACGGTGCCGACCGGCTGGCCGAGGCGCAGCACGATCACCTGCTCGGTCTGATTGACGACGTAGAGCGCGCTGTAGGCGGCGATCAACGCCAGCACGACGATGGCGGCGACGAAGCCGCCGAGGATGCTGCGGTTCACTGGCCGGCTCCCGTGCTGATCGTCGCGCGGGGCGCCTGACGTTGCTGCTGCTGCTGGTTCTGCTGGCCCGCGCCTTGGATCTGATCGAGCGGCAGGAACGGCACCACGCCCTGACCGGACGCCTTGGGATCGATGATCACCTTGTCGACGCCGCCGATCACGCGCTCCATGGTTTCGAGGAACAGGCGCTCGCGGGTCACGTCGGGCGCCGTACGGTAGACGGCCGCCACCTGGCCGAAGCGCGAGGCCTGACCCTGCGCGTCCGCGACGGTCGCGGATTTATAGCCTTCCGCACGCTGAAGCGCCTGGGCCGCCTGGCCGCGGGCTTCAGGCACCACCCGATTGGCGTAGGCCTGGGCCTCGTTGGTCAGACGGATGCGGTCGGCCTGCGCCACCTGCACTTCGCGGAACGCGCCGATGACCTCGCCTGGAGGGGCGATCTTCTGCAGTTGCACCGACGAGATGTCGACGCCCGACTGGTAGCTGTCGAGCGTCCTCTGCATCAGTTCGCGGACGGCGGCGGCGGTCACCTCGGGATTGAGGGTTTCGGCCACCGGCGTCACGGGCTCCACCGCGGGCGCTCCCGGCGCGGTCGGCTGCGCGGTCGCGTCCGGCGTCCCCTCCGTCAGGATCTGCTGCAGCTTCGAACGGCCCACCACCTCGCGCATGGCGCTCTCCGCCACGGCCTTGATGGAGCTCTCGGGGTTCTGCAGGTTGAACAGGTAGTCCGCGGCCCCGCTCGGGCGGCCGGTCGCGCCGTCGGCCGGCTTGATCACCCAGACGACCGAGAAGTTGACGTCGACGATGTTGCCGTCGCCGGTGAGCATCAGGCTCTCCTGCGGAACCTCACGCGACGACACGGCGCGCGTCGCGCCGGCGTTGCTGCGCATGCCGACCTCGATCGAGTTCTGCGTGGTGACCTTGGGGGTCAGCACGGTCTCGATGGGATAGGGCATATGGTAGTTGAGGCCGGACTGCGTGGTGCGGACGTACTGTCCGAAGCGCAGGACGATGCCCTCCTCGTCGGCCTCGACGCGGTAGAATCCGGACAGCGCCCAGGCGACCACCGCGACCACGGCCAGAACCAGCACGCCGCGCGATCCGCCGCCCCCGCCCGGAAGGACGGTGCGCAGACGGTCCTGGCCACGACGGATCAGGTCGTCGAGGTTCGGCGGCGTGGGGCCCTGCTGCTGGGGACCTTGCCCCCAAGGCCCGCCGGGCTTGCTTCCCCAAGGGCCGCCGCCTCCGCCGCCGCCACTCTGGTTGCTCCAGGGCATCGATGCTCCTTCAGGATGACGGACGGGAACCCGCGCCGTTCGATGTCACGCGCCGCTTATAGGCGACGGCTTTCCCGCGTTCAACGCGAAGAGATTCAAGCGCTCCGCAGGTGGCGTGCGCGTGATCGGCCGTCAATGGCGAAAGCGGCCCTTGTCGATCACAAGCGTTTCAGCCCGCGCTCGCGCACGAGGTCGCGAAACACGAAGGCATGGTCGTCGCGACCGCCGGCCGGATGGGCTTCGCGGAACGTCTCGCGCCATTCCGCGGGACTGTACTCCGGAAACAGCACGTCGCCGTCAGGCTCGGCGTCGATTTCGGTCAGCCGCATGCGCTGCGCCAGCGGTATGGTCAGCGCGTAGATCTCCCCGCCCCCCGCGCTGATGATCTCGTCGGCGCCCATCTCCTCGGCGAGCGCCTCGGCCAGCCCGAGCGCGTCCTTGAGATCGTGCGCGACGTGGACCCCGCCCTCCCTGAACTTTCGGTCGCGGGTCAGCACGATGGTCTCGCGCCCCGGCAGCGCCCTTCCGATGGCGGCGTGGTTGCGGCGGCCGACGATGAGCGGCTTGCCCATCGTGACCTCCTTGAAGCGCTTCAGATCGCTCGACAGCCGCCAGGGCATGTCGTTGTCGCGGCCGATAACCCGATTGCGCGCGACCGCCGCGACGATGACGAGAGGGACGCTCACTCGATCGGGCGGCCGCGCAGGCAGAGCGGCGTCCAAAGCGCCTGAACGGTCCGCGTGTCCTCGGCGCCCAGCGTCTCGATCGCCGCGTCGCCGGCGTTGTAGCGGTAGACGAAGCGCACGAGGCTCGGCTTGTCGCGGCCGAGGTAGATCGTCGCCTGGCCGCAGACGGCCTCGTCCTTGCCGTTGCTGCGGCGACGGAAGTTCTCGAAGCCGAAGCGGGCCGGCTGTCCGGCGTAGGCCGACTTCAGCTTGGCGCGCAGCGTCTGCTCCGTCTGGGAGTACAGCGCCGGGGTGCTCTGGGCGGCCGCCGCAGCCGCGCTTCCCGTCACGAGCGCCGCGGCCAGCAGCGCCTGAATGCAAAACCGCATCGTCAATTCCCCGTCCCACACGCGCCGTCCGCGCGCCACAGATTCGCCCCGAGTCGCGCGAACGCGTCCGTATCCCACGCGATACACCGTCCCGCGGCGGGCCGCCACGCTCTCCTGCACGGAGCCCGGGGTGCGGCTGAAGCATGGCGCCGATCGTCCCACAGCCATGGCCGCCGGGATACGACGCGCGAGGCCGGCGCGTTCACGCCTGCGCGACCGTCGTCCGAGCTCGGCCGACCATGGAGACGCCGCGCTTAGCCCTCGGTGGCCGTGCGCTCCAGCGCGTCGCCCGCAAGCCGGTAGACGGTCCACTCGTCCATCGGCTTGGCGCCGAGGCTCTCGTAGAAGGCGATCGACGGGGCGTTCCAGTTCAGGACCCACCACTCGAGCCGCGCCAGCCCCTCGTCGCGGCACCGCGCGGCGAGCGCCCGGATCAGCGCCTTTCCGATCCCCGCCCCGCGGAACGCCGGCCGCACGAACAGATCCTCGAGATAGATCCCATGGCGGCCGCGGAAGGTCGAGTAGTTGTAGAACCAGAGCGCGAAACCGGCCGGCTCGCCGTTCCAACGCGCAATGTCGCAGAACACGCGGGGGGTCGCGCCGAACAGCGCGTCCGCGAGCCCCTCCTCTGTCGCCTCGACCTCGTGCAGCAGGTTTTCGTACTCGGCGAGCTCGCGCACGAAGGCGAGCACCAGCGCGGCGTCAGCCGGCGCGGCCGGGGCGATGACGAGGCTCAAACGAGAGGCTCCACGGCGTGAGACGATGGGTTCAGACCGCCACCGGAGCCTTGATGGCGGGGTGCGGCGCGTAGCCCTCGAAGGCGACGTCGTCGTAGGCCATGTCGAAGATCGACCGCACCGCCGGGTTGAGGCGCAGCTTCGGCAGGGCGCGCGGCTGACGCGCCAGCTGCTCGCGCGCCTGCTCCCGGTGATTGAGATAGAGGTGGGCGTCGCCGAGCGTGTGCACGAAGTCGCCGACTCCGAGGCCGGCCTCGTGGGCCACGAGATGAGTGAGCAGCGCGTAGGAGGCGATGTTGAACGGCACTCCGAGGAAAACGTCCGCCGAGCGCTGGTAGAGCTGGCAGGAGAGCCGCCCTTCCGCCACGTGGAACTGGAACAGGCAGTGGCAGGGCGCGAGCGCCATGGCGTCGAGGTCCGCGGGATTCCAGGCGGAGACGACGAGCCGACGGGACGACGGGTTGCGCTTCAGCTCGTCGAGCACCCAGGCGATCTGGTCGATCGTCCGCCCGTCCGGCGCGGCCCACGACCGCCACTGCTTGCCGTAGACGGGGCCAAGGTCGCCATGCTCGTCGGCCCACTCGTCCCAGATGCTGACGCCGTTGTCCCGCAGGTAGCGGACGTTGGTGTCGCCGGCCAGAAACCAGAGCAGCTCGTGCACGATCGACTTCAGGTGCAGCTTCTTCGTGGTGACGAGCGGAAAGCCCTGCGTCAGGTCGAAGCGCATCTGCGCGCCGAAGAGCGACAGCGTGCCGGTGCCGGTGCGGTCGTCCTTGGCGACGCCCTCGTCGAGGATGCGGCGCAGAAGGCTGAGATAGGCGTGCATGGCGGCGCTCGTCGTTCGTCCTGAGGCGCAGCTTAACATGCGAAGGGCCCCGCGACGGCGTCGCGAGGCCCTTCGTCAACAGGTTCAGCTCTGGCCTTAAGCGGCGCGGACGCCCGAGAGGAAGCCGTCGACCTCCTTGCCGAGCCGCGTCGACTGCACCGCGAGTTCGCCGGCGGCGGAGCGCACCTGCGAGGCGCCGTGGCCGGCCTCGTTGGCCGCCACCTGCATCTCGGCGACGTCCTCGCTGACGCGCAGGGTGCCGCGCGCCGCTTCCGTAATGTTGCGCGCAATCTCCTGCGTGGCGGCCTGCTGCTCCTCGACCGCGGCCGAGACGCCGCTCGCGATGTGGTGCACCTCGGCGATGATGCCGGCGATCTCCTCGATCGCCTTCACTGTCTCCTCGGTCGCGCCCTGGATCGAGCTGATCTGGGCGGTGATCTCGTCCGTCGCGCGAGCGGTCTGGCCGGCGAGCTCCTTGACCTCGGCGGCGACCACCGCGAAGCCGCGGCCGGCCTCGCCCGCCCGCGCCGCCTCGATGGTGGCGTTCAGCGCGAGAAGGTTGGTCTGGCCGGCGATGTCCTGGATCAGCTTCACGAACTCGCCGATCTTCTGCGCGCCGCGGGCGAGCAGGTCCACGCGCTCATGAGCGTGGCGGACGTTCTCGACCGCGTTGGCGGCGGCTCGGGAGGTCAGCTCCACCTGGGAGCCGATCTCGCGGGCGGAGGCTGCGAGCTCCTCGGTCGCGGCCGCAACGGCCTGGACGTTGTTCGACGCGTCGCTGGCGATCGTCAGCACGGAGCTGGACTGCCGCGTGGTCTGCTCGGCGTTGGCCGCGAGGCTGCGCGAGGTCGCCTCCATCTCCTGCGCCGCGGCGGCGAGGTGCTGGACGAGTTCGCCCACGCTGCCCTCGAAGCGGCCGGCGAGGCCCGTCATCTCCGTCCGGCGTTCGACGATGCGGCGCTTGTCGGTCTCGGCCTGGGCCTCGCGGAGGCTGGCCGCCTCCTGCATGGCGCCCGCGAACACCTGCATGCTCCGCCAGATGTCGCCGATCTCATCCTTGCCCGGCTTGACGTCGGGCAGCCGGTGGTCGCCCGCCGCGAGCCGCTGGATGGCGCCAGTGACGCCCGAGAGCGGCCGCGCAATCTGGCGCTGAACGACCAGGCCGCCCACGACGACTGCGGCGAGCGTGCCGCCCAGCGAAAGGATCAGCAGAAGGGCGAGCCGTTCCGTGTAGAGCGACGCGACCCGCTCGTCGACCGCGGTCACGTCGGCGCGGCCGCGCTCGGTCATCGCGTCGATGCTGGCCTGGAATGCCCGGCGATTCGCCCGGTTGCCGTCGTTGTTGCCCTGGGCGTTGGCTGCGGCCGGCGATTCCTGTGATCCCAGACGGACCGTCTCGGTGCGGAACGCGCGGAACGTGGCGGCGTCGCGCGACACCGCGTCGAACAGGGCCTGATCCTGGGCGGGAACGATCGGAGCCCACGCCTTCAGGAGATCGTCGATCTTGTCGAGCGACGCCATAACGCCTTCGCCAAACTTCTTGGCGGTGGCGGTGTCCTCCGCCGCATAGATCCCACGGGCGTCCATCACGACGGTGGTCACGAGCCGGTTGAGGCGCTCGCTGTAAAGCGCGCGCGTCGATGCGGACTGCACTTCGTCCACCGCTTGGTCGTAGGCTTGGAGCGTGGAGTAGCTGACGCCCGCGACGCTGATCGCCACCGCTCCAAGAGCTGCGATCACCGCAAAGATCTTCGTCCCGATACGCACGCTTCCATCCCCGAATCGCATTAATCCGATGCATCGGATTGTGCGGGCGATTGATTACACCTTTGCTAAAAAACCAGCTGTTCTGGGGGTCGGTAAGGGCTGCCCCCGCGGCGGGCCTTCCCCCGAAACCTCAGGCGCCCCCTTCCGGTCCCGGGCGACAAGGGCTATATCAGGCGGGCCGGAGCGATCCGGCTATGGTGATAAACGGTCGCCGCAATAAACCCTTCGGACCCGGGGGCAGCACCCGGCGCCTCCACCCAAGCCCACCCCTCACGGTGGGTTTCGGCGGGGGCGAAACAGGATCGACGGGGGCGTAAAGGGCGAGCTTTCCCCCGGCATGGCACCGCCGTTATCGGGCTCAATCTATAGTTGCCAACGACAACTATGCTCCGGTTGCTCAGGCCGCGTGAGCGGTTTGAAACACCGAACTAAAGTCCTAAGGGGTTAGCTCTTTTAGGCGGGGTTCGGAGGTACCTGGCAACAGAAACCTCCACTTCCCTTTTTTGCATCTGTATCGTTTCGTTCGGCCATCGCGCTTGCTTCTGCGAACGACGGCTGTTTACCCCTGCTCGAATCCGCCTAAGTAGCGAACATGACGAACGAGACGCCGCCGATCGCCCAGGACTTCATCCGCTACGACCTGCTCACCCAGCGCGCCTTGCGCGGCGTGGTGCGCGAGGTGCTGGCGAACGTCGCGCGCGACGGCGCGCCCGGCGACCATCATTTCTACATCTCGTTCCGGACGCAGGCGCCGGACGTGAAGCTCTCGACCCGTCTGCGGGAGCGTTATCCCGCCGAGATGACGGTCATCCTGCAACATCAGTTCTGGGACCTGATCGTCACCGACCAGGGGTTCGAGGTCGGACTGTCGTTCGGCGGCGTGCCGGAGAAGCTTGGCGTGCCGTTCGATTCGATCGTGGGATTCTATGATCCGTCGGTGCAGTTCGGACTCAAGTTCGACAATCCGGACTCCGTAGAGAACGTCGCAACGGACGAGGCCGAGACGCCTGTTGAACCGGCCTCCGACTCGGCGCAGGACGCCGAAGAGACTTCGCCGGCTGCAGCGCCCGAAGGCGGCGCGCAGGTCGTCAGCCTGGACAAGTTCCGCAAGAAATGACTGCGCTTCTTCGTCGCGCTCGGGCGTGACGGAGCGGGAAGCTGCATGGTAAGGACGCCGCTGCGACGCAGCATCCGCGCCGTGTCCTTCCCCTCCTGATCCGAGAGCGCAGCCGATGACCGCGACCCGCACCGAAACCGACAGCTTCGGGCCGCTCGAGGTCCCTTCGGACAAGTACTGGGGCGCGCAGACCCAGCGCTCGCTTCAGAACTTCAAGATCGGCGGCGAGACCATGCCGAAGCCTCTGGTCCGCGCGCTGGGCGTCGTGAAGCGCGCGGCCGCCCTCGCCAACGAGGAGCTCGGGGTCCTGAAGCCGGAGTTCGCCGGCGCGATCGCAGGCGCCGCCCAGGAGGTGATCGACGGCAAGTTCGACGAGCACTTCCCCCTGGTGGTCTGGCAGACCGGCTCCGGCACCCAGTCCAACATGAACGCGAACGAGGTCATCTCGAACCGCGCGATCGAGATGCTCGGCGGCCAGCTCGGCTCGAAAAAGCCGGTGCACCCGAACGACCACGTCAACATGAGCCAGTCGTCGAACGACACCTTTCCGACGGCGATGCACATCGCGGCGGCCGAGGAGATCCAGAACCGGCTCGTTCCCGCGCTCGAACACCTCGAGCGCGCGCTGGACGCCAAGGCGACGGCGTTCGAGCACATCATCAAGATCGGCCGCACCCACACCCAGGACGCGACGCCGCTGACGCTGGGGCAGGAGTTCTCCGGTTACGTCGCGCAGGTGCGGCTCGGCGTCGTCCGGGCGAAGGAAGGCCTCAAGCACCTGCTGCCGCTGGCCCAGGGCGGCACCGCCGTCGGCACCGGCATCAACGCCAAGATCGGCTTCGCCGAGACGTTCGCGGAGAAGGCGGCCGAGATCACCGGCCTGCCGTTCGTGACCGCGCCGAACAAGTTCGAGGCGCTCGCCGCCCACGACGCCTACGTCTACGCCCACGGCGCCCTGAACTCGATCGCCGCCGGCCTGTTCAAGATCGCGAACGACATCCGGTTCCTGGGATCGGGACCGCGGTCCGGCCTCGGCGAACTGATTCTTCCCGAGAATGAGCCCGGCTCGTCGATCATGCCGGGGAAGGTGAACCCGACCCAGTGCGAGGCCCTGACGATGGTCTGCGCCCAGGTGTTCGGCAACAACGCGGCGGTGACCTTCGCCGGCAGCCAGGGGCATTTCGAGCTGAACGTGTTCAAGCCGGTGATGGCCTACAACATGCTCCAGTCGATCCGCCTGATCGCGGACGCCAGCGTCAGCTTCGCCGACAACTGCGTCGTCGGGATCGAGGCGGACGAGACGCGCATCGCCGACCTGATGGGCCGGTCGCTCATGCTTGTCACCGCCCTCGCGCCGACGATCGGCTACGACAACGCCACTAAGGTCGCGAAGACGGCGCACAAGAACGGCACCACGCTCCGCGAAGAGGCGGTCAAGCTGGGCTTCGTCACGGCGGAGGAGTTCGACGCCGTGGTGCGTCCGGAAACGATGATCCGACCGAGCTGAGGCCCTCGGGTCTCGATTTCCTGTTCGCAGCCGTGTAAACACCTCTCCCGGAATGGCTGAGATCGTAAATCTGCGCCAGGCGCGCAAGCGGCGGGAACGTGAGGACAGGTCGGCGCAAGCCGCCGAGAACCGCGTCCGCTTCGGCCGGCGGAAGGACGAACAGGTCGCCGAGGAGGCTCGCCGCGCTCAGGCGGAACGGCTTCTCGACGGCCATCGTCGCGACAACGGGGGCGACGCGGAGCAATGAGCCGCATTGAGAACTTGACCATCGGCATCCCGACCTCGGACGGCATCGTCGTGAACGAGATCGTCCGCGAGATGCCCGAAGCGATCGCGAACGTCATCAACCCTGACATCGTCAAGCGATCGATCGTGGTCGCCGGGCATAAGACGAGCGTGAGCCTCGAAGACGCCTTCTGGCACGCGCTGAAGGATATCGCGCGCGAGCGCGGGCAGTCGCTTCGCGGCCTCGTCGCTGAGATCGACGCCAGCCGAACGGGCGGCAACCTGTCGTCCGCCGTTCGGCTGCACGTGCTCGACCACTACCGCCGCCGCTCCGGCGCGCTCGGCGCGATCAAGAGCTAGCTCGTCAGCGACCGCCCTGCGTTTCGCCCTCGGTCGGCGGGGCCAGGTCGAACGTCGGCGGCAGCGTCGGCTGAGACGGCGCAAGCTGCTGCGCCTTCAGGCGCTCTTCGTCCGCTTTCCGCTTCTCGTCCGCGACCCGTTTCTCCTCGGCTCGACGGCGATCCTCCGCTGCGGCGCGTTCGCGCGCGAGCCGGGCTCTCTGCTGGATCTCGGCTTCCATCGCCTCGATCCGCTGCGTCTCACGCTCGACGGCCCGAACCGAAAGCCAGCTCGTCAGCGCGGTCGCGTCCAGCTTTCGGCGCGGCGCGGCGAGCGAGCCCTGGAACGCGACGCCGAGCTGCGGAGCGTCCGCCCGCCGGGGGCCCAGCGTCAGCGCGGCGTCCAGAGTGAGCCGCGACAGATCGATCGAGACGCCGCCGCCGAGCCGCGCGGCCACGCCCTCGTCGACGATGGCGCCGGAGCGCAGCACGCCGCCCGAGATGGTGAAGGGCGCGCCGAGGCGCGGCGCCGTGAAATCGGCCCGGCCGATCAGCGGCTCCAGCGCGCCTGCGATCTTCGGCGCTTCGAGCGGAAGCCCCTGCTCGATCATCGGCTCGACCGCGTCGAGCGCGGCGGCGTCGAGGCTACGGATGGCCGCCGAGCGCAGCGTCGCGGATCCCGCGCCGGCGAAGCTCGCCATGATCGCCGAGAGGCTGCGGCCGGAACCCTGCGCCTCCACCGTTCCTTCGATCGCGCCGATGAGCTTGGACGCGACGCCTTGGCCCGTGAGCCTCTCCAGACGCACATCCTTCGCCGCGGCCTTAACCGCAAGCGTCGCCTCGAGGCCCGGGCGGGAGAGATCGAGCGAACCGGTGACGCCCCCGCCGGCGAGATTGGCGGAGAACCGCTCCACGGACGTCGCGTTCGGACGCAGCGCCAGGATGAAGCGCACATCGGTCGCAGGCTCCGCCAAGCCCAGCGGCATGCGCCGCGCCGACACCGCGATCCGCCCGTTCAGCCCGCGCAGCGGCGAGGGGCCGAAGGCGGCGGACGGCCAGACCGAACGAACGCCTGTCGGTCCCGCGGTCAGGCCTTCCGGCGAGAGGCCCAGCGCCAGGAGCGCCGCGGCGGGCGCTTCGTCCACGGCGGCCTCGCCCTCGAAGGCGGCCTTCGGATCGAACGGCGCGAGGAGTCGGCCGGACACGGCGCGACCGGCGATCGAGCCGGCGAGGTTTTCGATCGCCGCCTGATCCGCGGTCACCGCGACGCGGGCTGCAAGGTCGACCGGCATCGACGGCGCCACGCCGGGCGTCAGGCGCCCCAGAGCTTCGGCGAAGGCGGCGATATCCGGCGATTTGAGCGTCACGTCAGCCGCCGCGGACAGTCCCACGACAGGCGCGAGCGTCACGTCGCCCTTGGCGGCGAGGTCGAGGCCGAGCGCTGCGAAGCGCGCGTCGCCCGTCATGCCGCGAGCAGGCGCCCCCTTGAGCGCCAGCGTCAGCCGCCCACCCTCCGCGGCCGCGACAGGACTCGTCGTCAGACCGACAAGAGCCGCGAGGCGTCGTCCGTCGGGCGAACCGAGGTCAAGCGCCATGTCCATGTCCGCGTCGAGCGCGAAGCGTGGCGTCGAGAGCCGCGCCTCGAAGGCCCCGCCGGCGGCGTTTCCGCGCGCCGTGACGCGGTGCCCGGCCGCGCCGGTGGTGAGCTCGACGGTGGCTTTCGCCGGCTGCAGCGCCGCCGCGCGGCGGGCCAGCACGTCGGCCGCCCCGCCGGCGCCGTCGACCGCGCGCGCGAAGGCGATGAGCCCGTCAAGCCGCTGCGCGTCGACGTCGAAGGCGAGCCGGCCCTCCGGCCCCTCGGCGCCCGCGCCGATGCGTCCTTGCCCGGAGAGTTTCGCGCCGCCTGCATCGGCCACGGCGAGCCGCCGCACCTCGAAGCCGTCCGCGTCCAGCGCCGCGTCCAGCGCGACGTCTCGCAGCGAGACGCCGAGCAGCGTCAGCGCCTTCGCGTCAAGCGTCACGGCGACGTCGGTGTCGGCTCCGCGGATCAGTCCGGCGACGAGCCGATCCGCGCCGAGCGCGTCCAAGTCGAGCTTGTCGGCCGTCAGCCGCGCTTCCAGGGCGGCGCGCTCACCCTCCTCCGCCGCGCGCCAAGCGAGACGCCCCGAGGTGACCGCGCCGTCGCCTTCGATCCGCGCGTTGTCGACCGCCAGTCCGCCCATCCGCGCGCTAACGTCGCCCTTGACGGACAGGCGGCGAACGGCGGTCCGCGCGCCCTCCCCGGCGCCGCCTTGCAGCCAGCGGCGAAGGCTCGCGACGTCGCCGGCCGTGAAATCGACCTTGCCGGCGAAGCCCGGCTCTCGGTCCACGAACACCAGCGCGCCTGACGCCGCGAGACTCGCGTCGCCGGGGAGCCACACGGACGCGCGAGCGACCCGCCAGACGTCTTCGTTCGCCACCAGCTCGGCGGAGAGATTGCGGGCGACGTCGCCGGCGAGGACGACCCCACCGACGTCGATCGCGATGCGTCCGGGCAGCGGCTGCCGCGCTGCGCCGGCGAACTGCCCTGCGATCCACTCGATCACGCCAAGCGGCGTCTTGGGTCGATCGGCGCCGGCGAAGCGATCGAGGTCGAGCTGGCGCGCCCCGACCGCGAGGTCCACGCGCGGCGTCGCGCCGAGGATCAGGGCGCCCTTCCCGGCGAGACGCAGGCCGCGTTCCTCCGGGCCGTAGGCCGCGTCGATCGAGTCGAAGGCAAGGCGCGCCGCGTCGCCTGCGACCTTCGCCGTGAGCCGCCACGACCCCGCATCGATCGTCGTCTTGCCGTCCTTCGGTTCCGACTTCGTCTCCGGTCGCGCGGCGGCCACTTGGCCTTCGAAATGCGGCTTGGCGGCGATCGTCAGCGCGCCGTCGAGGTCGAAGGTCTCGGGACGTCCGTCCAGGGACGCCGCAAGCTTCAGCCGAATCACGCCGAAATCGTCCGCCTTCGCGGTCGAGAGCCGAACCGCGGCTTGGCCCGACGTGGTCGTCGCTGCGCCCTCGAAGCGGAACGGCCCGCGCAGCGAGCCCGCCTCCGCCACGCCGTCGATGTTTGTCAGCGTCAGCCGCCCCGAAGGCGTCGCGAGGCGAAGGGCGCCGTCGACGATCTCCGCCCGGTCGAAGGAGATGCGGTCCGCATCGCGAGCGCCCCGCGCGCCGGCGCCGAAGGGCGTCGTCAGAACGCCGTCGGCGTTGGAAGCCAGGTTCAGCACGGGGCGCACGAGCTTGAGGCGCTCGGCCTTCGCCTCGCCCCTCAGCAACGGGCCGATGGCGAGCGTGATCTCGATCTCGGAGGCTTCGAGCCGGGCGTCGCCCACCCCCGCCGCAACACCGCGAAACCGGACGTAGGGGCTCGGCAGCAGCCGCGCGTCGACGTCGCCGGAGACGGTCACCGGCGCGCCCACCAGCGCGCTCGCCTGCGCCGCGAAGTCGTCGCGATAGGCGTTCCAGTCGATGAACCACGGGCCAATCAGCGCCGCGACGAGCGCAAGCACGAGCGCAAGGCCGAGACCCGTCAGCGCATTGTTCACCAGAGACCGCCGTTTCTTCGCCCCATCCCCCGACGCGGCCTGATCCGGCCGCGGACACGCCAACCGGGCGGGAGGCCGGCGCGCCGCATCGCACTCTATAGGCCCGCGAAGGGCTTACACAGTCACGATCTTTCCAGGATTCATGATGTTTTGCGGGTCGAGCGCGTGCTTGATGGCCCGCATCGCCGCAAGGGCCACGGCCCCGTGCTCGGCCTCGAGATACTTCATCTTGGCCTGGCCCACGCCATGCTCGCCGGAGCAGGTGCCTCCCATGGCGATCGCGCGCTCCACCAGCCGGGCGAGGAACGCCTTGCAGGTCGCGACGTCCGCGGGATCGTCCATGTCGACCAGCGGCTGGCAATGGAAATTGCCGTCGCCGACGTGGCCGACGATCGGCGAGACGATGCCGCTCGCCGCCAGATCGCGCTTGGTCTCGGCCACGCATTCGGCCAGCCGCGAGATCGGCACGCAGACGTCCGTCGGCACGCTTTTCGCCCCCGGCCGAAGCGCCAGCGCGGCCCAGAACGAGTCGTGCCGCGCCTGCCACAGCTTGTTCCGGTCCTCCGCCTTGGTCGCCCAGTCGAACGGCCCGCCGCCGAACTCTTCGGCGATCTCCCCGAAGCGCTCCGCCTGTTCCTTCACGCTGGCGTCGGTGCCGTGAAACTCGAGGAACAGCGTCGGCGTCTCGACGAGGGAGAGCTTCGAATAGGCGTTCGCCGCGCGCACTTGGACCTCGTCCAACAGTTCGATGCGGGCCACCGGCAGGCCGGACTGGATCGTCATGATGGTCGCGTCGCAGGCCGCCTCCACGCTCGGGAACGGACAGACGCCGGCCGAGATCGCCTCGGGGATGCCCTGCAGGCGGAGCGTCAGCTCGGTGATGACGCCGAGCGTGCCTTCGGCGCCCACGAGCAGGCGCGTGAGGTCGTAGCCGGAGGAGGATTTCTTGGCCCGCCCGCCGGTGCGGATGACCTCGCCGGAGGGCAGCACCGCGGTCAGCGCCAGAACATTGTCCTTCATGGTGCCGTAACGCACCGCGTTGGTGCCGGAGGCGCGGGTCGAGGCCATGCCGCCGAGGCTCGCGTCCGCGCCGGGATCGATCGGAAAGAACAGGCCTTGGTCGCGCAGCGCCTCGTTCAACTGCTTGCGGGTGACGCCGGGCTGCACGACAACATCGAGGTCTTCGGGATGCACGGCGACCACCGCGTTCATGCGCGCAGTCGAGATCGAGATTCCGCCAAGCGGGGCGTTCACGTGGCCCTCGAACGACGAGCCGATCCCGAACGGCACCACCGGAACGCCATGCGCGGCGCAGAGCCGCACGATTCCGGCGACCTCCTCGGTGGTCTCGGGAAACACGACTCCGTCCGGCGGCTGGTTCTCGATCCATGTCAGGGTATTGGCATGCTGTTCTCGCACGGCGCGCGAGGTCGAGAAGCGATCGCCGAACCTGTCAGAGAGGGTCTCGAGCACGGTCTGAAGCGCGAAACTCTCGGGCCGCAGGGCGCCGGAGGTTGCAGTAGCGGGCATGTTCGGCGATGTCCTTCCCGGTCGCTGGTCCGGCTCAGAGTCGCCGGATCCATGTTTGCCGAAAGTCTAGCAGACTTCCCCCGCCACCGTCCCCGTGGCGCCCCCGGAGCGTCCTTGCGTGCCCCACATCATCTACTACGCCGCCGCCAGCCTCGACGGCCGACTCGCAGGCCCAGGCGACGCGCTGGCGTTTCTCGAAGCGCTCGCTGAGCCGGAGAGCTACGGCGCCGACGCGTTCGAGCCGTTCTTCGACACGGTGGACGCGATCGTCATGGGCGCGAAGACCTTCGCCGTGCTGCAGGCCGCGATCCTGGCGGGCGACGCCGACGGCTGGCCCTACGGCGACCGGCGCACCATCGTGATGACGCGTAAGGACCGGATCGCTCCGATGAACGGCGCTGAGGTCGAAGCCTTCGCCGGCAGCCCGCGCGAGCTTGCGGAAGCGCTGGACGCCGCGGGAAGCGGCCGGGTCTGGCTTGCCGGCGGCGGCCGGCTGGCGGGCGCGTTCTTCGACGACGACCTGGTGGACGAGATCGTCCTGACGCTCGTCCCGACGATCCTCGGCGAAGGCCCCGCGCTCGCGGAAGGAAGCGGCATTCCGCTGCGCGACTTCGGGCTCAAGGGCGCCACCCAGGGCGCGAACAGCGTAGCGCTGCGCTATGTCCGGCTGCGCTGAACGGAGATCGGACGATGACCGACGCCGCCTTCATCACCGACCCCCTGCCGATCGAGCGCTCCTACCTCGACCACAACGGCCACGTGAACATGGCCTACCATCTGGTGCTGGTCGATCAGGCGCTCGACCTCGCCTTCGCGGCGTTCGGGGTTGATGCGGCCTACGTCCAGGACCTCGGCCTTTCGACCTTCGCCGGCGAGATGCACGTCCGCTACCTCAACGAGATCAACTTCGGCGACGTCATGCGCGGGCGGGTGGTGTTTATCGAGGCCGACGCGAAGCGGGTTCGATGGGCGGTGGAGTTGCGCCGCGAGTCCGACGAAGCCGTGACCACGACCGTCGAAGGCGTGACGCTGTCGGTGTCGCTCGCAACCCGTCGCGTGGCGCCCTTCGCCCACGCGGTGCGGCCGGCGATCGCCGCCATGATCGAGAGCCATCGGTCGGAGGCCGCGAAGCTGGACTGGCTCGGCCGCCGTGTCGGCATGCAGCGCTAAGGCTGAGGTCGCCGGAGGCGCTAACAAAAAAGGCTCCGCAGCGTGGCTGCGGAGCCTTTTTTCCGATCCCGCGGAGGGACTGATCGGTTCAGTCGACGACTTCGACGACCTTACGGTCGCTGTCGACGATGTACCGCTTCTGGTTGATCACGGTGTAGCTGTAGTCGCTGTCCGGCACGCGATAGACCTCGACGGTCTGCGGCACCGGCTTGCCCACCACCACGTCGCCCTCGTAGACGACCGAGGGACGCTGCTCCTGCACGACATAGGTCTTCACGCGCTCCGGCGGGGACGCCAGGGTGCCGATTACGCCGCCGGCCACGCCGCCGGCCACCGCGCCGACCGGACCGCCGAGGACCGCGCCCGTCGCTGCGCCGCCTGCGATGCCCGCCGCCGTGCCTTCAGCCGCGAACGCCGCAGCAGGAGCCGTAGCAAGCGCGACAGCCAGAGCCAAAGTGCTGATCCGCATAATGTCTTTCCTCCTCTTGTCCGCCCGCTCAATAACGCCGATCCGCACTTGAGGTTCCGTCGTCGTTTAACTTATCGACCGACAACACTACCGGGCGGTTTCTTCGTACCTCTTTTGAGCCGACGGTCCGCCCCACGCGCGCGACCCGCCGACGGCCGGGACGGCGCTGCGCCCTCGCAATCCGGACCCGACGGCGCCATTTTGTTCTCCTATGGCGATTGAGTCGCCGCGGCTCGCGCGCCGCGGCCGGCCTCGCCCTCCAGGAGCCTGCAGATCCTTTGCCTGACCAGAACGCCCGCCATCCGGACGACGACCTGACGCTGCCTGCGCCGCGCGCCGGGGGCATCGCCGCGCGCGCTGCCGCCGGGCTGCGTCCGGTCGCAGCGCCGGATTACTTCCAGGGGCTCAACCCCGAGCAGCGCGAAGCGGTCGAGACGCTCGACGGCCCGCTGCTGGTGCTCGCCGGCGCCGGCACCGGCAAGACCCGCGTGCTGACCACGCGCATCGCGCACATCCTGGCGCTGGGCAAGGCGCGGCCGTTCGAGATTCTCTCTGTCACCTTCACCAACAAGGCCGCGCGCGAGATGCGCGAGCGTGTGGGCAAGCTGCTGGGCGAAGCCGCGGAAGGCATGCAGTGGCTCGGCACCTTCCACTCCATCGGCACCCGCATCCTGCGCCGCCACGCCGAGCTCGCCGGCCTGTCGTCGAGCTTCACGATCCTCGACACCGACGATCAGATCCGCCTGCTGAAACAGGTGCTCTCCGCCGAGAACATCGACGACAAGCGCTGGCCCGCGCGCCAGCTCGCCTTCGCCATCGACGGCTGGAAGAACCGGGCGCTGGCGCCGAAGGACGTGCCGGCGGGCGAGGCCCAGAGCTTCGCCGCCGGCCGCGGGGCCGAACTCTACGCCATCTACCAGGCGCGCCTGCGCCAGCTGAACGCGGTCGATTTCGGCGACCTGCTGCTGGAGCCGATCCGGCTGTTCCGGGAGCATCCGGACGTGCTGGAGCAGTACCACCGCCGCTTCAAATACATGCTGGTGGACGAGTACCAGGACACCAACGTCGCCCAGTACCTCTGGCTCCGGCTGCTGGCGAAGGGCTCCTCCAACCTCGCCTGCGTCGGCGACGACGACCAGTCGATCTACGGCTGGCGCGGTGCCGAGGTGGAGAACATCCTGCGGTTCGAGAAGGATTTTCCGGGCGCGAAGGTCGTGCGGCTCGAGCGCAACTACCGCTCGACCGGCCATATCCTCAACGCCGCCTCGCATCTCATCGCCCACAACCAGGGCCGCCTCGGCAAGACGCTGCGGCCGCAGACTGAACTCGGCGAGAAGGTCACCGTCGCCGGCGCCTGGGACTCCGGCGAGGAGGCGCGCCAGATCGGCGACGAGATCGAGGCGCTGCAGACCAAGGGCCACAAGCTCGACGAGATCGCGATCCTCGTGCGCGCGTCGTTCCAGATGCGCGAGTTCGAGGAGCGCTTCATCACGCTCGGCCTGCCCTACCGCGTCGTCGGCGGCCCGCGCTTCTACGAGCGCGCCGAGATCCGCGACGCCCTCGCCTATCTGCGCGTGGTCGCGAGTCCGGCGGACGGCCTCGCCTTCGAGCGCATCTACAACACGCCGAAGCGCGGCCTTGGCGACGCGGCGCTGAAGCAGATCGTCGACCTGTCGCGCGCCGAGGAGGTGCCGCTGCTGGAGGCCGCGCGC
Organism: Methylopila sp. 73B; assembly: GCF_000526315.1. Lineage (NCBI taxonomy): Bacteria > Pseudomonadati > Pseudomonadota > Alphaproteobacteria > Hyphomicrobiales > Methylopilaceae > Methylopila > Methylopila sp. 73B. The sequence goes on from NZ_JAFV01000001.1 coordinate 1,356,553, forward strand.
CGCCTGCTCGACGGGCCGGACCTGAAGCCAAAGCCGCGCTCCACGCTGAAGGAGCTGGTGCAGTGCTTCGACCGCTGGTCCGGGCTCATCGACAAGATCCCCCACACCGCGCTCGCCGAACAGGTGCTGGAGGAGAGCGGCTACACCGACATGTGGACGAAGGACCGCTCGGCGGAGGCGCAGGGGCGGCTGGAGAACCTGAAGGAGCTGGTGCGCTCCATGGAGCCGTTCGAGAACCTGCGCGGCTTCCTGGAGCACGTCTCGCTTGTCATGGACGCCGACCGCGGCCCGGGCGAGGACGCCGTCACCATCATGACGCTCCACGCCGCCAAGGGGCTGGAATACGACACGGTCTTCCTGCCCGGCTGGGAGGAGGGTCTGTTCCCCCATCAGCGCTCGCTCGACGAGAGCGGCCGCGCGGGCCTCGAGGAGGAGCGCCGCCTCGCCTATGTGGGCGTCACCCGGGCGCGCCGGCGGGCGAAGGTGTGGTTCGCCTCCAACCGCCGCATCCACGGCATGTGGCAGTCCTCGCTCCCCTCCCGCTTCCTGGACGAGCTGCCCGAGGCCGACGTCGACGTAATCGAAGCGCCCGCCACATTCGGCGGCGGAAGCGGCGGGATGGGCGGATCCTACGGCGCGAGCCGCTTCGACCGTGCCGAGCCGTTCAAGTCGACCTACGACACGCCCGGCTGGCGCCGCGCGCAGGAAAACCGCGGCCCCGCCTCCCCCGGCCCCGGCGCCCGCCGCAGCGGGCCGATGACGATCGAGGGCGAACTCGTCGCCTCCTCCACCGCGAAGTCCGCCGGCTTCGGCAAGGGCGCGCGCGTGTTCCACCAGAAGTTCGGCAACGGCACGGTGGTTGAGGTCGACGGCAACAAGCTCACCGTGGCCTTCGACAAGGCCGGCCACAAGCGCGTGGTGGACAGCTTCGTGAAGGCTGCCTAATTCACCTCGACGATCGCCGTTCGCCCGCGGGGTCCCGATCGCACCAAAGGAAGCGGATCATGCAGACGTCGCCGACCGACGAAGGAACACGCGTGATCGCGGAGATCGCGCAGCGCCACGGCTTCGGCCTTGAAGCGGGCCAGGCCATGGTCGCGGCGCTGGAGGCCGGCGCCGGCGCGATGGCGCAGTTCAGCCATCACGAGCTCGGCGGCATGGGCCAGTGGTCGCGCGGCGGCATGCTGATGATCGGCGACATGTTCAACAACGGCCTGAAGGCCCGGGTCGGCGCCCTCGCCGACGACCTCGCCGCCGCGATGGCCGGCGGCGCGATCCCGGCCCGACGGCCCGCCCCCGGCCAGTCCTCCGCGGGTTTTGCGAACTGGTGGCCCGAGGAGCTCGGCGCGCCTTCCGCCACCGGCGCGCAGAACGGACGGCGCTACGCGGTGTTCCCGGCCATGCGCCGGCTCGCGATCGAGCGCGACGGCCGGGTTCGGATCTACGACACCAGGGACAACAACATCGGCGGCGCCGGCCAGCAGCAGGGCGGCGGCGACAGCCTGAGCTTCTCAACCGACCGCGGCTCGATCGGCGTGCACGACCTCCAGGAGGTCGACGCCCAGACGACCGCCGCGCCGGAACCCACGCCCAAGTCGTCGGGCGGCTGGCAGCAGCAGCAACAGCCAGGGGCCTTGCAGACGTTCATGGAGGAGCCGAACTCCGCTCCGGTGGCGCCCGCGCAACCAGAAGAGGCGCGCGCTCCCAATCCGCGTCAGAACGTCGAGAGCGGCGACCCGATCGAGCTCATCCGCAAGCTCGCGGCGCTCAAGGACGCGGGCGCGCTCACCGAGGACGAGTTCCAGGCGAAGAAGATCGAGCTGCTCGCCCGCATCTGAGGAGGCGGGAAACGCTCCGCACAGCCACGAACGCCGACGTCCGGCGCATCGGCGGGGATCAGACAGGTTCCCCTCCACGGGCGGACCCGCTATGGCTCCCCGCACAAGGCCGGGACCCGCCGTCGAGGTTCCGCGCAACGCCGCTGAAGGTTTCCTTTCCCATGTCCACGCCCCTCGTCCGCCTCCGTCTCGACGAAGCGACCGCCAAGCGCGTCGCGGACGTGCTGGAAGAAGCCTTCCCGTTTGGCGAGGCCTCCATCGCCGCGTTCGAGGTGACCAAGGACGACTGGACGGTCGAGGTCTACGGCGGCCCGGAAGCCACCGCCGAGGAGCTGGCCGCCGCCCTGCGTGAGGCGCTCGGGCCGGAGAGCGCCGGCCTGCGCATCGAAGCCGACGCCGTCGAGGAGGCCGACTGGGTGGCGAAAAGCCTCGCGGGGCTCGCGCCCGTGCCGGCCGGCCGCTTCGTGGTCCACGGGTCCCACGACCGCGACAAGATCCCGGCGGACGTGATCGGCATCGAGATCGAGGCTGCGCTGGCTTTCGGCACCGGCCACCACGGCACCACCCGCGGCTGCCTGCTCGCGATCGACGAGTTGCTGACGGAGCGCCGGTTCGAGCGCGTGCTCGACCTCGGCTCCGGCACCGGCGTGCTGGCGATCGCCATCGGTCTGGCCCAACAGGCGCCGGTGCTCGCGACCGACATCGACGAGACCTCCGCGCGCATCGCCGGCGAGAACGCCGAGGCGAACAGGGCCGGCGCCTTCGTGGAATCCATCCACGCCACCAGTTTCGATCATTCGGTCTTCGCCGAGCGCGGCCCGTTCGACCTGATCGTCGCCAACATTCTCGCGGGCCCGTTGGTGGAGCTCGCCCCCGACGTGAAGCGTCACCTGGCCGCCGACGGCCGCGTGGTGCTGTCGGGCTTGATGAACCACGAGGAGGACCGCGTTCTCGCGGCCTATGCGGCGGAGGGTCTCGAGCTGATCGCCTCGCGCCAGCTCGAAGGCTGGTCGACGCTGATGCTCAAGGCATGAGCCGCCTTCTCGCCGGCGATGCGCTTTCGCCTCGGACGCGAGGCCTGAGATGAGCGCCAAGCCGAAGCGCGGTCCCGAACGCCGCGTCATGTACGTCGAGAGCAAGAGCGGAACCATCGAGGGCGTGGCGGCCCGGATCGGCTGGGTCGAGTTTTCGAAGACAGGCCAGACGATCTACTACCGCGGGCTGATGCTGCAGAAGGGCGTCGTGCCCCGCGGCAACTGCTTCGATGTTATTACGGGCGACGTGTATTGGGTCTCGGACGTCAAGAAGCGAGGCTCCAACACCCACCCTGACAATCTCGACCTCGAAGTCGAGATCGATCCGGACGCCCTGGACGAGTACCGGCGTATAAGGTCGACTTGACCGTCGGCGACCCTGCCCCTCGGCGGTCACGCGCGTGAAATGTTTACGGGACAGATTCGATGTTCGAGGCGAAGTTCCAGACCTTCGACGAGACCTCCGACCCGTCCCAGGGCGCGCCGCGGCTTGCGGCGCTTCGGGCGAGGCTCGCGACGCAGAAGCTCGACGGCTTCCTGCTGCCCCGGGCCGATGAGCATCAGAACGAATACCTGCCGCCCTCCGCCGAGCGCGTGGCGTGGCTCACGGGATTCACCGGCTCCTACGGTTTCGTCGTCGTGCTCGCCGACCGCGCCGCGCTGTTCGTGGACGGACGCTACACCGTGCAGGCGCGGACGCAGGTCGACGCGTCGGTCTTCGCCGCGGTGAACGTCGGCGACACGCCGCCGACCGAGTGGCTGAAGCGCAACCTCACGTCCGGCGCCCGCATCGGCTACGACCCGATGCTCCACACGATCGAGGGGATCGAGCGGCTGGAGAAAGCCGCCGACCACGCCGGCGCGGCGCTGGTCGCGGTCGAGGAGAACCCGGTCGACGCGATCTGGACCGACCGCCCCGCCCCGCCCTTGGCGCCGGTGGCGCTCCATGATCCGGCCTTCGCAGGCGAAACGGTCGACAGCAAGCTCGGTCGGATCGCCGACGAACTCGCCGCGGCGCGCGCCGACGCGCTGCTGGTGACGGACGCCCACGCCCTCGCCTGGGCGTTCAACATCCGCGGCTCCGACGTCGCGCACACGCCGCTGCCGCTTGGCTTCGCCATCATTCCGGCCCAAGGGCGGGCGACGGTGTTCCTCGACGGACGCAAGCTTTCCAACGTGGTGCGGGCGGATCTTGAAGCGAAAGCCGAGGTCGCGGAGCCGGCCGCCCTCGATCACGCTCTCGGTCGCCTCGCGGGCAAGACCGTGCGGGTCGACGCGTCCGGCGCCGCCGCCGCCTTTGTGCGGAGGCTCGAAGCCGCGGGCGCCCGGGCGCAGCGGGGCGCGGACCCGATCGCCAAGCTCAAGGCGGTGAAGAACCAGGTCGAGATCGAGGGCGCGCGGGCGGCGCAGCTCCGGGACGGAGCGGCGCTCTGCCGCTTCCTCGCCTGGCTCGACGCCGAGGCCCCCAAGGGGACGCTGGACGAAATCGGCGCGGCTGAGGCGCTGGAGAGCTTCCGGCGCGAGACCGGCTTGCTGCGCGACGTGTCGTTCCCGTCGATCTCGGCCGCCGGCGAAAACGCCGCCCTGCCGCATTACCGAGTGACGCGCGGAAGCAACGCGCGGTTAACTCCGGGTTTCTTTTTGATCGACAGCGGCGCCCAGTACGAGGACGGCACCACCGACGTCACGCGCACCGTGGTGATCGGCCAGGCCAGCGACGAGATGAAGGACCGGTTCACGCGCGTCCTGAAGGGCCACATCGCGATCTCGACCGCCGTCTTCCCCAAGGGCGTCTCCGGCGCGCAGATCGACGCCTACGCGCGGCGCCCGCTGTGGGAGGCCGGCCTCGACTTCGACCATGGCGTCGGCCACGGGGTCGGGTCGTACCTGTCGGTCCACGAGGGCCCGCAGCGCATCTCCAAGCTCGGGACCACGCCGCTGGAGCCCGGCATGATCCTCTCCAACGAGCCCGGCTACTACAAGGAAGGCCATTACGGCGTCCGCACCGAGACGCTGGTGTTGGTCGAGCGCCGGGAGATCCCCGGCGCCGAGCGCGAGATGTACGGCTTCGAAACCCTCACGCTGGCCCCGATCGACCGCCGCGCCATCGTCCCAAGCCTGCTCACGGCGGAGGAGCGCGCCTGGCTTGACGCCTACCACGCCCGGGTGCTGGCGGAGATCGGCCGCCTCGTCGATCCGGCGACGGCGGCGTGGCTCGAGGCCGCCTGCGCGCCGCTGTAAGGCGGCTTCGATACCAGACGGTCGTCAGCGCCGCGGCGCCAGGCGTTCGGCGGCGCGCTCCCGTCCGATGAAGGGCAGCAGCTTCGCGAGCTCGGGCCCATGCGGCCAGCCCGTCAGCGCAAGCCGGAGCGGCGCGAACAGCGCCCGGCTCTTCCGGCCGGTTGAGGCGCCGAGCGCCGCGGTCCAGCTTTTCCAGGTCGTCTCGTCCCACGGCTCCGGGGGAAGCTCCGCGAGCGCCTGCGCCAGAAAGTCGGCGTCCTCGTCGGTGGGGCGCTCCGCGGTCTCTGGCAGCGGCTCGGTCGCGATCCGCCACCAGTCGAGCGCCTCGTCAAGCCGGGCGAGATTGCCGCGGACCGCCTCCCAGAACGCCGCGCCGCCGCCTACGCCAAGCGCCAGAAGACGGGGCGCGACCGCGGCGTGGTCGAGGCCGTGCAGGGTCCTGGCCGAGAGCGCCTGGAGGTCGTCCTCGTCGATCCGCGCCGGCGCGCGCGACAGACGCTTCAGATCGACCAGCGCCGCCAGTTCGTCGAGGTCGGCGACCGGCCGCACGGCTTCGGCGGAGCCGATGAGCGCGACATAGGCCGCCAACGCCAGCGCCTCGACGCCGCGCTCGCGCAGCGCGCCGAGCGAGAGGCTCCCTTCGCGCTTCGACAGACCGGCGCCGTCGGCGGTGGTCAGCAGATTGTGGTGCGCGAAGGCCGGGGGCGCGGCGCCGAGCGCGGCGAACATGTCGATCTGCACCGCGGTGTTGGCGACGTGGTCCTCGCCGCGCACCACCTCGGTCACCTCGAGGTCGACGTCGTCGACCACGCTGGTGAAGACATAGAGGAAGGAGCCGTCGTCCCGCCTGACGACCGGGTCGGACAGGCTCTCAAGGTCGATCTCCTGCCGCCCGCGGACGCCGTCGTCCCAGCCGATGCGGCCGTCGGACAGCCGGAACCGCCAATGCGGCGTCCGGCCTTCGGCGCGGTAGGCCTCGCGCCGCGCGTCCGTCAAGCGAAGCGCGGCGCGGTCGTAGACCGGAGGTCGGCCGGAGGCGCGGGCGAGCCGGCGCGCACGGTCCAGCTCTTCCTCGGTCTCATAGGCGGGATAGACGCGGCCGGCGGCCTGCAGGCGCGCGAAAGCGTTCTGGTAGAGCGCCTCCCGGTCGGACTGGCGCACCTCGACGTCCGGCGCGAGGCCCAGCCAGCCGAGATCCTCGCGGATCGCCTCGGCGTACTCCTCGCGCACCCTGACGCGGTCGGTGTCGTCCAGCCGGAGCACAAAACGTCCGCCGCGCTTGCGCGCGGTCAGAGCGTTGAGCAGCAGCGTGCGGGCGTTTCCGAGGTGAAGGCGCCCCGTCGGCGAAGGCGCGAAGCGCAGCACGTCCGGAGCGCGTGTCGCAGTCACAGGGGATGTTCTCCGGGCTTCAACGGTCTATCGGCGTCGCGCTCGGCCGCGCGGGGATCGCTCGAAAGCCGGAAACTGGTGGGCGGTGACGGGCTCGAACCGCCGACCCTCTCGGTGTAAACGAGATGCTCTACCAACTGAGCTAACCGCCCTCCGGCCGGATATGGAAACGCCGCTCCCGTGCGGGAAGCGGCTGGTTCGGCCGGGCAGTTCGAGGGGCGTCGGCGGGACGCCTCTTTCCGGACGGAGCCGGAAAGATCGTCCGCGCCGACGGTCCGCGTCAGGCGTTGACGGCGTCCTTCAGGGCCTGGCCGGCCTTGAACTTCGGCGTCTTGGACTCCGGGATCTTGATGGTTTCGCCGGTGCGGAGATTGCGGCCCACGCCGGCGGCGCGCTTCACCACCGCGAAGGTGCCGAAGCCCACGAGACGGACCTCTTCGCCCTTCTTGAGAGCAGCGATCACAGCGTCGAACGTCGCGTCGACGGCCTTGGCGGCGTCGAGCTTGGTCAGGCCGGACGTCTCCGCAACTTCGGCGATCAGATCGGATTTGTTCATCGTTCCCTCCATGAACACGTCGGGAATCGCGCCTCTGGCGCGTTCCGTTGAACGAGCCCGCGCACACTTTCCGAAAAAGGCAGAGGCTGCAAGGACGGACGCGCCGTTTTCCGTCATTTTCTACGCGTTTTGACCGATACCACGGCCCCAAAGGGGTATCTCAGTCTGGACCTACGCGAAAACTCCACACCGGCCGTCCTGGGTTGGGACGGCCGGCGCGGATGGCTTCAGTGGGCCCGCATGCCCGCCGAATCGTCCTCGACAGGGTGGGCCGGCGGAGGGGTCACCGGCTCGTCCCACTCGATCGGCTCAGGCTTGCGCAGCAGAGCGCGGCTCAGCGCCTCGTCGACGAAGCGAACGGGGACGATCTCCAGCCGGCTCTTCACGCTGTCGGGGATGTCCGCCAGATCCTTGGCGTTCTCCTCGGGGATCAGCACCGTCTTGATGCCGCCGCGCAGCGCCGCGAGCAGCTTCTCCTTCAGGCCGCCGATCGGCAGCACGCGTCCGCGCAGCGTGATCTCGCCGGTCATCGCGATGTCCTTGCGGACAGGGATGCCCGTCATGATCGACACGATGGCGGTCGCCATCGCGACGCCGGCCGAAGGACCGTCCTTCGGGGTCGCGCCCTCCGGCACGTGCACGTGGATGTCCCGCTTGTCGAACATCGGAGGCTCCACGCCGAAGTCGACGGCGCGGCTGCGGACGTAGGACGCCGCGGCCGAGATCGACTCCTTCATCACGTCCTTCAGGTTGCCGGTCACCGTCATGCGGCCCTTGCCGGGCATCATGACGCCTTCGATCGTCAGCAACTCGCCGCCGACCTCCGTCCAGGCGAGACCCGTGACCACGCCGACCTGGTCCTCGGTCTCCGCCTCGCCGTAGCGATAGCGCTGCACGCCGAGGTAGTCCGCGAGGTTCGCGTCCGTGACCTTGACCGACTTCTGCTTCTTCGCGAGCACCAGCTCCTTCACCGCCTTGCGGGCGAGGTTGGACAGTTCGCGCTCCAGGTTGCGGACGCCGGCTTCCCGCGTGTAATGACGGATGACCGCGAGCAGCGCCGCGTCGTCGACCGAGAACTCCTTCTCGCCGAGGCCGTGCTTGGTGAAGATCTCGGGCAGCAGATGCCGCCGGGCGATCTCGACCTTCTCCTCCTCGGTGTAGCCGGCGATGCGGATCACCTCCATCCGGTCCATCAGGGCCGGCGGGATGTTCAGCGTGTTCGCCGTCGTCACGAACATCACGCTCGACAGGTCGTAGTCGACCTCAAGGTAATGGTCGTTGAACGACGAGTTCTGCTCGGGGTCCAGCACCTCCAGCAGCGCGGACGCAGGGTCGCCCCGGAAGTCCATGCCCATCTTGTCGATCTCGTCGAGCAGGAAGAGCGGGTTCGCCTTCTTCGCCTTCTTCATCGACTGGATGACCTTGCCGGGCATCGAGCCGATGTAGGTCCGGCGATGACCGCGGATCTCCGCCTCGTCCCGCACGCCGCCGAGCGACATGCGGACGTACTCCCGCCCCGTCGCCTTGGCGATCGACTTGGCGAGCGAGGTCTTGCCGACGCCGGGAGGGCCGACCAGGCACAGGATCGGGCCGGTCAGCTTGTTGGCGCGGCTCTGCACGGCGAGGTACTCGACGATGCGCTCCTTGACCTTCTCAAGCCCGAAGTGCTCCGATTCCAGCAGCTTCTCGGCCGCCGGCAGGTCCTTCTTGACGCGGCTCTTGACGCCCCACGGGATCGACAGCAGCCAGTCGAGATAGTTGCGCACGACGGTCGCTTCCGCCGACATCGGGCTCATCTGCCGCAGCTTCTTGAACTCGGCGTCGGCCTTCTCGCGCGCCTCCTTCGAGAGCTTGGTCTTGGCGATGCGCTCTTCGAGCTCGCCCAGATCGTCCCGGCCGTCGTCGTCGCCGAGCTCCTTCTGGATCGCCTTCATCTGCTCGTTCAGGTAGTACTCGCGCTGGGTCTTCTCCATCTGGCGCTTGACGCGCGTGCGGATGCGCTTCTCGACCTGCAGCACCGAGACTTCGCTCTCCATGAGCGACAGAACCTTCTCGAGCCGCTGGAAGACGTCGACCAGCTCGAGCACCGCCTGCTTCTCGGGGATCTTGACCGCGAGATGCGAGGCGACGGTGTCGGCGAGCTTGGACGCCTCCTCGATCTGCGTGACGGCCCCGACGACCTCCGGAGAGACCTTCTTGTTGAGCTTCACGTAGTTGTCGAAGTCCGCGGTGACGGAGCGCGCCAGCGCCTCGACCTCGACCGGATCGCCGATCTCGTCCTCGATTGGCTGGATGCGCGCCTCGAAATAGTCCGTGCGGTCGGTGTAGCCGACGACGCGGGCGCGCGACTGGCCCTCGACCAGCACCTTGACGGTGCCGTCCGGGAGCTTGAGCAGCTGCAGCACGGAGGCGAGCGTGCCCACCTCGTAGATGCCGTCGGCCGCCGGATCGTCGTCCGTCGCGTTCTTCTGGGTCGCGAGCAGGATCGGGCGATCCGCCTTCATGACCTCTTCGAGGGCGCGGATCGACTTTTCGCGACCCACGAACAGGGGCACGATCATGTGGGGGAAGACCACGATGTCGCGAAGCGGCAGCACCGGATGGACGTCGGCGCCGCCGGTGTCGGCAGGCGCGCGCGATTTGGCAGTGGTCATCGTCTGGTCCTTGTCACCGGCCCGCGCCGGACGCCTTGGGAGCGCGTCACGGCGGAGCCACGATTCGGCGCGGTCGTCGGCTGCGAGCCTAAGGCCTCGCGGGGCGACCGCCCAAGGGGAAGCGCGCAGCGGAGAGAGGTCTGTGCACGCCTAGTTGAAGGATTAGGTGGCCCTCGCCTTGGGGGGTGTCAAGAATGGAACATGTGCGGGGAAACTCCTGCCCAGGACCCCCGCGATAACAACGGGCCTTACTCATACACACTTGCCCCAATATTGACACCATCGGCGGGTGCAGGCGACATGTCCGAAGATATTTTGCCAACTCCCACTTGTCGGATCGAATGATGTCAAATAACGCGTTTGCGTTAACGCGCCGCACGGCCCTTTTGGGTCTGGGCGGCGGCCTGCTTTTGCCTCTTATTCCGCGTCCGCTTGCCGCGGCGGCTCCTCATTACGGGGTGTTGGTGTATGGCGGCACTCCGTCGGGGGTTATGGCCGCCTACGCGGCTGCGCGCGAAGGCCAACGCGTGGCGCTCGTTCTAGGTCCCAACTCGTTGGGGGGAATGTGCGCCAATGGTCTGGGTTGGTCGGACGCGCCCAACCAGAAATGGATCGGCGGCCTCGCGATGGAATTCTTCCGAAGAGTTGGAAAACTCTACGGAATGGCGAGCCGCGAAACGCTTTTCGAGCCCAGCGTCGCGCTCAGGGCGTTCAAAAGCTTCATCAGCGAAGCTGGGATCGAGATGTACACGAACGCCCTCGCGGTCAGCGTGGGGAAAGAAGGCGTGCAACTGAAATCGATGACTCTGACGACCGGAGCGACGCTCACCGCCAGCGCCTTCGTCGATGCGTCGTATGAAGGCGACCTGATGGCGCTTGCGGGAGTCACCTATATCTACGGACGCGAGCCCCAGACGGCCTTCAACGAGGACGCAGCTGGCTACAATCAGTATCCGCTCGTTCGCAGCTACAAGACGCGCGATTCGGCAGGGCGGCTGCTGCTCGGAATAAATCCATACAGAAATCAGGCGGTTGGAAGCTCCGATAAGGGCGTCCAAGCCTACACGTTCCGTCTCTGCCTTTCAGACGATCCCAAGAACAAAGCCCTATGGAAAGCGCCTGCTGGCTACAATCCAGACCGCTACCTCTTTGATCTGCAGCGCATCGGCAACGATTCCGAATTCATAGCCGGACCCCTAAACCACAACCGAAAGTTTGACCGCAACGGCAATCAACCCGGAGCGTCCTGGGGATATCCGAACGGCACTCGGGCGGCCCGCGACGCAATTTGGAAGGACCACTACAATTACCAAGCCGGTTTGATGTACTTTTACGCGACCGATAAGCGCGTTCCCGCAAACTACCGGGAGCAGGTTAACGCCTATGGTCTTGCTCTCGACGAGTTCACCGCGACCGGGAATTGGCCGCGGCAGCTGTACATCCGCAGCGGCAGGCGTCTTCGGGGGCGATACATCTTCCGCCAGAAGGACACGCAGACCGAGGTCACCAAAGCCGACTCGATCGGCGTCGGCTCCTACTCGTTGGATTGCCACACGGCACAGTATCAAGAGACGGCCGCGGGGAAGATGATGTTCGAAGGCACGATTCCCTCGCCTCACAGCAAGACGACCCCCTACCAGATCCCGTTCGCCAGCCTTTATCCGCACGAACGTGAGGCGACGAATCTACTCGTCTCCGTCTGCGTCTCCGCTACCCACGTTGGCATTGCCAGCCTGCGCATGGAGCCGCAGTACATGATGATGGGCGAAGCGGCCGGGGTTGCGGCGGCGATGCTCGTGAAGGGCAACACGCCTGTCCAGAAGGTGAGCGTCGCGGATCTTCAGAAGACGCTGCGCGCACACGGCGCCGTTCTGTCGACGTCGGAATCCAGCCTCTCGGCCAGCGCTAGTTCTCGACAGACCGGCCCCGCGCCAATGGCCGCCCCGGACGATCTCTGACCGCAAAATACGGCCCGCCGCCGTCACGGAACTCTCGGCGCGCAATGACGTCGTTCGGTCAGTCCCGGAGGGATCCCTCTGGGCCCGCCGGCTATCTGGATCGCGCTGGCGGGGGTCAGCTGACTACAACGGGGAAAACCATGCGAGACATCACGCGGCGCGCCGCCGTTGCCGGCCTTGCCTCCGGGCTAACGCTCCCGTTCGCCTTCCGGAGCCTCGGCGCCGAGGCTCCGCGCTACGGCGTTCTTGTGTATGGCGGCACAGCGTCAGGCGTGATGGCGGCTTTCGCCGCAGCCCGGGAGGGCGTGCGAACGGCGCTCGTCCTCGGACCCAATCCGCTGGGCGGCATGCCCGCGAATGGCCTCGGATGGTCCGACGCGCCCAATCAGAAATGGATCGGCGGCCTGACTATGGAGTTCTTCCGGCGCGTTGGAAGAGCTTATGGCAAGCCCCACCCCGTAACGGAGTTTGAGCCGCACGTGGCCTATGCCGTCTTCAAGCAGATGGTGCGCGAGAGCGGTGTCGACATGTACACTAACTCGCTTGCGATGGAGGTCGCCGTCGAAGGCGGGAAGCTCCTTGGGATTAAGCTGAACACCGGACTATCGTTGAGCGCGGACGCCTTCGTGGACGCGTCTTACGAAGGCGACCTCATGGCGATGGCGAAAGTCAGCTACGTCGTCGGCCGGGAAGCCGGCATAGCCTTCAACGAGAGCGGCGCGGGGTACGACCGGCTGCCGACCATCCGAAGCTACAAAACCCGCGACACGGCGGGGCGGCTACTACCCGGCATCAATCCCTACACTGGACAAACTGTGGGATCCGGCGACAAACGAGTTCAGGCGTATACGTTTCGCCTGTGTCTATCGAACGATCCTAAGAACCGGGCCGCTTGGCGCGCCCCGCCCGGCTATGATCCGGATCGCTACGTCGTCGAAGCTAACCGTCTCGGGGCGAACAGCACCTTCGTCGCAGGCCATCTCGCCGCCGACAAATTCGATCGCAACGGCAACTTCCCAGGCGGATCCTGGGCATATCCCGATGGCGACAGGACGACCCGGAACAAGATTTGGCGAGAGCACTACAACTATCAGGCTGGACTTATGTATTTTTACGCGACAGACCGTCGGGTACCGTCGCAGTTTCGCGAGCAGGCGAACGCCTACGGTTTGGCGTTGGATGAGTTTACCAACGCCGGCAACTGGCCGACGCAGCTCTACATCCGAGCCGGTCGTCGTCTCCGAGGCTCCTACATTTTTTCGCAAAAGGACTGTCAGACCGCAGTGACCAAACCCGACTCGGTCGGGATCGGCAGCTATCCGCTCGACACGCATGTGACGCAGTATCAGGAGACTGCTGATGGCAAACTGAATTTCGAGGGCTGCATCTCCCATCCCACGGCCGAGGTAAGCCCCTACCAGATCCCATACCGGATCCTCACCCCTCATGCCGTCCAGGCCGCGAACCTGCTTGTCTCCGTGTGCGTCTCCGCAAGCCATGTCGGCATCGCCACCCTCCGCATGGAGCCGCAGTACATGATGATGGGCGAGGCTGCGGGGCTGGGGGCCGCCCTGGCCGCAAAGAACAAGATAAGGGTCCAGTCGGTTCCAGGTAGCGAACTGCAGGGAAAACTCCGCGCTTACGGAGCGGTCCTGTCCATTTGATCTGAACAATCGCCTCTAGAGCAGATTCGCTTTAATCCGGCTCGTATCCTGCGGCTTTGAAGAAGTTGGCGCATTCGCCGGGCTCGACGAGAGCCGCGATGCGGGCGATTGCGTCCCAGAGGCCGTCGACGGACCGCTTGGCGGCCTTTCGGAGCAGCGCCTTGAGCTTTGAGAAGGCGTTTTCGATCGGGTTGAAGTCGGGGCTGTAGGGCGGGAGGTAGAGCAGCGTCGCGCCAGCTGCTTCGATCGCGGCCCGGACGCCCGCTCCCTTGTGGCTGCCGAGGTTGTCCATGACCACGACGTCGCCGGGCTTCAGCTCTGGGACGAGGACCTGATCGACATAGGCCTGGAAGCTTCGGCCATTGATCGGTCCGTCGAGCGCCATGGCTGCGACCATGCCAGTGAGCCGCAGGCCCGCCACGAAGGTCGTCGTCTTCCAATGACCGTGCGGGATCGCGGCGCGCAGCCGCTCGCCCTTCGGCGCTCGGCCGCGGCGTCTCGCCATGTTGGTGGACGCCCACGTCTCGTCGACGAAGACGAGCCGTTCCGGATCGAGCTCGGGCTGAGCCTCGAACCAGTCCTGCCTGCGCTTCAGGACGTCCGGCCGTTCCTGCTCCTCGGCGTGCGCGGTCTTTTTTTGACCGTCAGCCCGGCGCGGCCGAGAAACACCCACACCGCCGTCCGTCCGACCGCGACCCCGCGATCCGCCCTGATCTGCGCAGCAAGCTCAGTCAGCGTCATGTCGGTCGTGCGGGCGAGTTCCAGCACGTAGTCGCGGTGCGGATCGAGCTTCGAGCGCCGCGGCTGGCCCTGCCGGCCGGGCGTGCGGTCGCCGCTCTGGCGCGCCTGACGCACCCAGCGGATCGCCGTCGCGATCCCGACCCCGAACCGGGCCGCCGCATGCCGCGCCGGCGTCCCGTTCTTCAACGCCGCATCGATCACCCGGTCCCGAAGGTCTTGGCCGTACGCCCGAGCCATCCTTCATTCCTCCGCCGCATCAACGACAAAGGACTCGCACAGCTCAGGCGTCAGCGGAATCCCGCACCAGAATCGGAAAACGACGGACCCGCTCTAACGCAGAACGCCCGCGACTAGGGTCGCGGGCGTTCTCGTTTCATGCCTTATGCCGGCGTCAGGCGCTAACGCCGGCCTCGCTGGCGCGGTCGGCGTAGATGTAGAGCGGGCGGCCCTTGCCGTCGGCGACGTCGCCCGAGATCACCACCTGCTCGACACCTTCGAGGCCGGGGAGGTCGAACATCGTGTCGAGCAGGATCTGCTCCATGATCGAGCGCAGACCGCGCGCGCCGGTCTTGCGCTCGATGGCCTTCTTGGCGATCGCCGTCAGAGCCTCCTCGTTGAAGGCGAGCTCCACGTTCTCCATCTCGAACAGCCGCTGGTACTGCTTGACCAGCGCGTTCTTGGGCTCGGTCAGGATCGTCTTCAGCGCGGCCTCGTCGAGGTCCTCGAGCGTCGCCAGCACCGGCAGACGGCCGACGAACTCCGGAATCAGGCCGAACTTCAGCAGGTCCTCAGGCTCGACGTGGCGGAAGATCTCGCCGGTCTTGCGGTCGTCGACCGACTTCACCTTCGCGCCGAAGCCGATCGAGGTGCCCTGCCCCTTGGCCGAGATGATCTTGTCGAGGCCCGCGAAAGCGCCGCCGCAGATGAACAGGATGTTCGTCGTGTCGACCTGCAGGAACTCCTGCTGCGGGTGCTTGCGGCCGCCCTGGGGCGGGACGCTCGCCACCGTGCCTTCCATGATCTTCAGCAGCGCCTGCTGGACGCCCTCGCCCGACACGTCGCGGGTGATCGACGGGTTGTCCGACTTGCGGCTGATCTTGTCGATCTCGTCGATGTAGACGATGCCGCGCTGGGCGCGCTCGACGTTGTAGTCGGCCGACTGCAGCAGCTTGAGGATGATGTTCTCGACGTCCTCGCCGACGTAGCCGGCTTCGGTCAGGGTCGTCGCGTCCGCCATCGTGAATGGCACGTCGAGGATGCGCGCGAGCGTCTGGGCGAGCAGCGTCTTGCCGCAGCCGGTGGGGCCGATCAGCAGGATGTTCGACTTCGCCAGCTCGACGTCGTTGTGCTTCGTCGCGTGGTTCAGGCGCTTGTAGTGGTTGTGAACCGCGACCGAGAGCACCTTCTTCGCATGGTCCTGCCCGATGACGTAGTCGTCGAGGACCTTGCGAATCTCCTTCGGCGTCGGAATGCCGTCGCGCGACTTCACCAGCGAGGACTTGTTCTCCTCGCGGATGATGTCCATGCACAGCTCGACGCACTCGTCGCAGATGAACACGGTCGGGCCTGCGATGAGCTTGCGCACCTCGTGCTGGCTTTTGCCGCAGAAGGAGCAGTAGAGGGTGTTCTTGGCGTCGCCGCCGCCGACCTTGCTCATCATCTTACCCCTTTCGGGTCCCAAGCAGCGTCCCGTCGCCGCGCTGCTTCATCGGAATGTCATACGTCGATCGGGCTTAATCAATCGGCGCCGTCACGTAGGCACGGTCTCGCCGCGACGCAACGCCGATCGTTATGATAGCTTCATGCAGCGGCGCCGCAACCGCGCACGCGCCCGGCGTCTCGGTTGCGGCCTGTCCGCGCCTTTAGGGTCACGCCGGCTTCGAATCCGGCTCGCCCTCGACCTGACGCTTCTCGAACACCTGGTCGATCAGCCCGAAGTCGCGCGCCTGCTCCGCCGACAGCATGGTGTCGCGGTCGAGCGTGCGCTCGATCTCCTCGTAGGAGCGGCCGGTGTGCTTCACGTAGATCTCGTTCAGCCGGCGCTTGATCTTCACGATGTCCTCGGCGTGGCGCTCGATGTCCGAGGCCTGGCCCTGGAAGCCGCCCGACGGCTGGTGCACGAGGATGCGGGCGTTCGGCAGCGCGGCGCGCATGCCCTGCTCGCCGGCCATCAGGATGAACGAGCCCATCGAGGCCGCCTGGCCCATGCAAAGCGTCGCGACCGCGGGCCGGATGTACTGCATGGTGTCGTAGATCGCGAGGCCGGAGGTGACGACGCCTCCCGGCGAATTGATGTAGAGCGCGATCTCCTTCTTCGGGTTCTCGGCCTCGAGGAACAGCAGCTGGGCGCAGATCACCGCCGCCATGTCGTCGTTGAAGGGGCCGGAGAGGAAGATGATGCGCTCTTTGAGCAGGCGGGAGTAGATGTCGAACGACCGCTCGCCGCGGTTGGTCTGCTCGATCACCATGGGGATGAGGAAGTTCGTCGTCAGATCCTGAAAATCGCGCATCTCTGAAGTCTCTTCCTCACTGGAGCCGGTCGCCGGCCACGCAAATCAGCGCGGCC
Source organism: Methylopila sp. 73B (assembly GCF_000526315.1). Taxonomy (NCBI): domain Bacteria; kingdom Pseudomonadati; phylum Pseudomonadota; class Alphaproteobacteria; order Hyphomicrobiales; family Methylopilaceae; genus Methylopila; species Methylopila sp. 73B. The sequence goes on from NZ_JAFV01000001.1 coordinate 1,373,194, forward strand.
GGACGTCCTATCGACGCCGCTTGCGGCGCCTGCGTCAAGCCGACGGCTGGTCGGTCTTCGTCTCGTCCGCGTCCGGCTCGGCGAGAAGCTCGTCCTTGCCGACCTTGCGCTCGGCGACCGACGCCTTTTCGAGCACCAGGTCGACGACCTTGTCCTCGAAGATCGGGGCGCGCAGCTCGGCCAGAGCCTCGGGACGCTGACGGTAGAAGTCCCACACCTGCTGCTCCTGGCCCGGGAACTGCCGGGCCCGCTCAACAAGCGCGCGGGTGACCTCGTCGTCGGTGACCTTGACTTCGTGCGTCTCGCCGATTTCCGCAAGCACCAGACCGAGGCGCACGCGGCGCTCGGCGATCTTGCGGTACTCGGCCTTGGCTTCGTCCTCGGTGGTCTCCTCGTCCGCGAAGGTGCGGCCGGAGCGGGCGAGATCCTGCTCCACCTGGCGCCACACGTTCTCGAACTCCTGCTCGACCAGCGTGGGCGGCAGCGCGAAGTCGTACTGGCCGTCGAGGGCGTCGAGCAGCTCGCGCTTCACGCGCTGGCGCGAAACGCGGGCGTACTCGGTCGAGATCTGATTGCGGACGGCGTCCTTGAGGCCGGCGACGTCCTCGAAGCCCATGCCCTTGGCGAGCTCGTCGTCGATCGACAGCGCGCCCGGCGCTTCGATTCCCTTAACCGTGACGGCGAATTCCGCCGCCTTGCCGGCGAGGTTGGCCGCGCCGTAGGCCTCGGGGAAGCTCACCTTCACGACCGTCTCGTCCCCAGTCTTCACGCCGGCGAGCTGCTCTTCGAAGCCCGGGATGAAGGTGTTGGAGCCGAGCGTCAGCGGCTGGTCGGTCGCCGAGCCGCCCTCGAAGGCCTCGCCGTCGATCGTGCCGACGAAGTCGATGGTGACGCGGTCGCCGTCCGCGGCGGCCTCGCCGTCGTCCTTGGGCGTGAAGGACTGATTCTGCTTGGCGATGCGCTCGACGGCCTCGTCGACCTCGGCGTCCTCCACGTCGGCCACGAGCTTCTCGAGCTTGAGCTCCGAGACGTCCTTGACCTCGAAGGTCGGCAGAACCTCAAGCTCGACGCCGAGCGACAGATCGGACTTGCCCGAGAGCACGCCCTCGACCTCGTCCTTGTCCTCGGGGAAGTTGACCTTCGGCTGCATCGCGAGCTTCAGGCCGTTGTCGTCGACGATCTTGCGGTTGGCGTCTGCGACCGCCTGCTCGACGACCTCCGCCATCACCGACTTGCCGTAGAGCTTCTTGAGGTGCGCGAGCGGCACCTTGCCCTTGCGGAAGCCGTTGATGTTGACACGGTCCTTGAGGCTCGTGAGCCGCTCGATCAGGCGGGCGTCGAGATCCTGGGCCGGCACGACGATCTTGAACTCGCGCTTCAGGCCCTCGTCGAGGGTTTGCGTCACCTGCATGAGAGTGGTCTCTTCGAATCCTCCGCGGGCGGCGCGCTTTTCGAGCTGCGCGCGACCGCGGTCCTTGTGTCTCGGATGGCGGCGGGCTTGCGGTCACAGGCTTGGTGCGGGCGGAGGGGCTCGAACCCCCACGGCTTGCGCCACGGGAACCTAAATCCCGCGTGTCTACCAGTTCCACCACGCCCGCGCCGGGCGCATTGCTCCTCGCGCCGGGACCGGCGCGAAAGCGGACGCTCTATATCATGGCCGAGGCCGCGCGCAGCAAAAAACTGACATGCGCGCGTCGCCCTTCCCCGCAGCCTGATCAGTCCAGCGCCGCAAGGACGGCCGGCAGCGCTCCCGGCAGATCGTCGGCGATGAGCCCGCGGCCGACGGCGTTCGCCGCCTCCCCGTGGATCCAGACCGCCGCCGCCGCCGCCTCGAAGGCGGGCGTGCGCTGCGCGAGCAGGCCGGCCGCGATTCCCGCCAGCACGTCGCCCGCCCCGGCCGTGGCGAGGTACGGCGGCGCGTTGTCGGCGATCGTGGCCCGCCCGTCGGGCGAAGCGACCACCGTGTCAGGCCCCTTCAGCACCACCACGGCGCCCAGTCGGGCCGCCGCTTCGCGCGCCCGCTCGAGCTTCGATCCGGAAGGAGCCGCGTCGCCGAACAGGCGACCGAACTCGCCCTCGTGCGGGGTGAGCGCCACCGGGCGGTCGGCCCGCGCCGCGATCGCGGCCGCAAGGTCTTCGGGCCGCCCGGTGAAGGCAGTGAGGGCGTCGGCGTCCAGCACGACGGAGCCTGCAAGGTCGAGCGCCCGGCGGACGATCTCCTCGACGCCGGCGCCCGCCCCAGGGCCCACGACCGCCGCGTCGGTCCGGCGCAGGGCGACCGCGGCGGCGAAGCCCGCGGCGTCGTCCGCCGCCCGCAGCATGACGGCGGTGACGTGCGCGGCGTGGATTCGCAGCGCGGCCGGCGGGCCGACCAGCGTCACGGCGCCCGCCCCCGCCCTCAGCGCGGCGACGGCCGACAGCCGGGCGGCGCCGGTCGCGAACTCGGGGCCGGTCCACACCACGCAGTGGCCGCGGCCGTACTTGTGGCCTTCGGGCTCGGGACGCGGCAAAGCGCGCCGCCACAGCGCGGGTCGGTTGAGGAAGGCGGCCGCGCCCACGCTTTCGACCACGCGCTCCGGCATGCCGATGTCGGCGAGGACGAGGCGGCCGCACAGCGCGCGGCCGGGATAGAGCACGTGGCCCGGCTTGAGGCGGACGAAGGTGACGGTGGCGTCCGCCCGGACGACGGGACCCTCCCCCGCGGGCTTCCCCGTGTCCCCGTCAAGGCCGCTCGGCACGTCGACGGCGAGCGTCGGGGCCGCCGCCGCGCTGAGCCGCTCGACCGCCTCCGCGGCTGCGCCGTCGAGCCCGCGGGACAGGCCCGCGCCGAACAGCGCGTCGATCACGATGTCGGCGCCCGAGAACTCGGCCTCGGCGAGCGGGACGACAGGCCCCTCCCAGCGGCCGGCGGCCGCCGCCGCGTCGCCCTTCAGCCGCTCGCGCTGGACGAGCGCCGCGACCGCGACCTCGAGGCCCCGCGCGACCAGAAGGCGCGCCGCGACGTAGCCGTCGCCGCCGTTGTTCCCCGGTCCCGCCATGACGACGACGCGGCGGGCGAGCGGCTGGAGATCGAGCGCAGCGTCCGCCACGGCGCGGCCCGCGGCCTCCATCAGCTCCGCGCCGCTCGCGCCCGCTGCGGGCGCGCGACGGTCCGCTTCGGCCATCTGGCAGGTCGACAAAAGCTCAAGGGTCAAGGTCGCCGCTCCCGCGGAAATGCATTTTTGCCCAATTCTCGCGCTGACGATCGAGCCAGCCTCCGATTTAATCGCCTTTTTTTTCGGCATTCCGCCTGATTTTTGATCATACAGGCGACTGCTGCCATTTATCTCGAGCGACCTATCTTCCAAACGAGCCGCAGACGCAGCGGTTTCGCGGGGCGTGGAAGATTGGCACGCTAGCTGCTTAAGTGCGCGAGGTCCCGCCACGCGGTTTCACGACCCATCGGCGCGCGGCGACCGACGCCAAGGAGGCCTGGAAACGTGAAGAAAATCGAAGCGATCATTAAGCCGTTCAAGCTTGACGAGGTGAAGGAAGCGCTTCAAGAGGTCGGCGTCCAGGGCATCACGGTCACGGAAGCCAAGGGCTTCGGCCGGCAAAAGGGCCACACCGAGCTGTACCGTGGCGCGGAGTACGTGGTGGATTTCCTCCCGAAGGTGAAGATCGAGGTCGTCATCGGCGACGACCTGCTCGACCGCGCCGTCGAGGCCATCCGAAAGGCTGCCGCGACAGGCCGCATCGGCGACGGCAAGATCTTCGTGTCGGCCGTCGAAGAGGCCATCCGCATCCGTACGGGGGAAGTCGGCGTCGACGCGATCTGAGCCTTGGATACGGCCGCCTCTGAGCGGCCGAAGCCCCACTCCTGAACAAGGATAAGGATAATCAAAATGGCAATGACCACGGCCAAGGACATTCTCGCATTCATCAAAGAGAACGACGTCAAGTACGTCGATCTCCGCTTCACCGACCCGCAGGGCAAGTGGCAGCACGTCACCTTCGACATCACGATGGTGGACGACGAGTTCTTCGCCGAAGGCCAGATGTTCGACGGCTCGTCGATCGCCGGCTGGAAGGCGATCAACGAGTCCGACATGCTGCTGATGCCCGACGTCGCCACCGCCTGCCTCGACCCGTTCTTCGCCGCCACCACGCTGTCGGTGGTCTGCGACGTGCTCGAGCCCACGACCGGCGAGCCCTATGAGCGCGACCCGCGCGGCACGGTGAAGAAGGCCGAGGTCTATATGCAGTCGCTGGGGATCGGCGACACCGTCTATTTCGGCCCCGAAGCCGAGTTCTTCGTGTTCGACGACGTCAAGTTCGCGGCGACCCCCTACAACACCGGCTTCAAGCTCGACTCGATCGAACTGCCGACGAACTCCGACACCGACTACGAAACTGGCAACATGGGCCATCGCGTCCGCACCAAGGGCGGCTACTTTCCCGTGCCGCCGGTGGACAGCGAGCAGGACATGCGCGGCGAGATGCTGGCCGCGATGGCCGCGATGGGCGCGGTCGTCGAGAAGCACCACCACGAGGTGGCCTCGGCCCAGCACGAGCTGGGCCTGAAGTTCGAGAAGATCGTCCGCATCGCCGACCACCTGCAGGTCTACAAGTACTGCATCCACCAGGTGGCGCACTCCTACGGCAAGACGGCGACCTTCATGCCGAAGCCGGTCTACGGCGACAACGGCTCGGGCATGCACGTCCACCAGTCGATCTGGAAGGACGGCAAGCCGATGTTCGCGGGCGACAAGTACGCCGGCCTCAGCCAGGAGTGCCTCTGGTACATCGGCGGCATCATCAAGCACGCCAAGGCGCTGAACGCCTTCACCAACCCGTCGACGAACAGCTACAAGCGCCTCGTCCCGGGCTTCGAGGCCCCCGTGCTGCTGGCCTACTCCGCGCGCAACCGCTCGGCCTCCTGCCGCATCCCGTGGACGAACTCGCCGAAGGCGAAGCGCGTCGAGGTCCGGTTCCCCGACCCGACCGCGAACCCCTACCTCGCCTTCGCCGCGCTGCTGATGGCCGGCCTCGACGGCATCACCAACAAGATCGATCCGGGCCCGGCCATGGACAAGGATCTCTACGACCTGCCGCCGCGCGAGCTGAAGAAGATCCCGACCGTCTCCGCCAGCCTGCGCGAGGCGCTGCAGAATCTCGACAAGGACCGCGAGTTCCTCAAGAAGGGCAACGTGTTCACGGACGACCAGATCGACAGCTTCATCGAGCTGAAGATGAAGGAGGTCATCCGGTTCGAGCACACGCCGCACCCGGTCGAGTTCGACATGTACTATTCGGCCTAACGGCCGATCGATCGCCGCGGCGGCCCCGCCGCCGAGCACTTAAGGGCGCCTTCGGGCGCCCTTTTTCGTTGCGCGCCGGCGAACCGGCCGTATTGACTTTGGTCGCAGGCCAGATCCTGCCCCGCCAAGATGATCAGCGTGATCACGGCGCCCTGACGGCAATGTGAGGATCGCCTCGGTCGCAATATCACCCATGTCATTTATGTGTCGCCGTCGCGATAGACGGAACATTATACCGGCTCATACTTATAATATGAGTTTTATAATTGACGTCTCTTCGCTTTGTGAGAACGAGCGGGAGGAATAACATGGCAATAGCTTGGGTGAAGGGCGCAGTTGCTGCGGCGCTGGCGACGGCCGTCGGCGCGGCGGGCGTCATGGGCGCCAAGGCTGCGCTCACCTTCAACAACGCGGTGACCGGCGAGGTGCTGAACCTCGACGACGCCCCGCCGGAGGGCAAGGACACGGAGGCGTTCAAGACCTTCGTGGAGACGGGCAAGAACGCCTATCTCGGCAACCCGAGCTGCCTCGCCAAGGGCGAGCAGCTGTTCCTCGCCATGTGCTCGGGCTGTCATGGCCAGAAGGGTGAGGGCAAGCTCGGACCCGGCCTTAACGACAGCTACTGGACCTACCCGCAGGGCGCGACCGATAAGGGCCTGTTCGAGCTGATCTTCGGCGGCGCCAGCGGCCAGATGGGGCCGATGTACGGCTCGATGAACGTCGACGAGATGCTGCTGACGATGGCCTGGGTGCGCCACCTCTACAAGGACAAGCCCGAGGACGCCGGCGAGTGGATGACCACGGAGCTCAAAGCGTCCTACAAGCCGTTCGACGGCAAGACGCCGGCCCCGAAGCCCGCCGCCGACGCTCCCGAGAGCTGCAAGACCGACGGCTGAGCGACGCGGAGCGTCCGGCCCCGCCGGGCGCTCCCGACGCCGTCAGATCAGCGACGGCCGCAGCAGCTTGGCGGCGCAGAGGCTCGCTTCGGTCTCCGACAGCACCCAGCCGTCGATCACGACGCAGCGGCCCTCGGCGAAGTCCGCGGCGCACTGGTCCTGCACCAGTTGTCGGCGGGTCGTCGGGCAGTCGGTCGCGACCGCCTCGGCGATCAGCGGGCGGAGCTTCATCGCCGTTGCGAGGCCGTCGAAATCCGAAGGGAGGCTCGCCTCGGCCAGCGCCCCCTCCCCGATCCGGCGCGCGGCGGCGCCGTCCGGCGGGATGTCAAGCAGCGAGAAAAAGTCGGGGTGGTTGCGCGGCACGAAGCTGCAGGCCACGCGGCCGCCGCCGTAGGCCACGAGGCCGAAGGCGCCGACGGCCGCCGTCCCAAGCAGCGCCCGGCGGGTGAGCTTGCCCATGTCGCCCTCCTCAGGCGCTGACCGCGAGGTGCTCGGCGAGACGGATCGCGAGCGCGGTGATGGTGAGGGTCGGGTTGGCGCAGCCGCCGGTGGTGAACACCGAGCTGCCGGCCATGTAGAGGTTCTTCGTCGAATGCACGCGGCAGTCGGCGTCCACCACGCCCTGCCGCGGATCGGCGTGCATGCGGGTGGTGCCCATATGGTGGTAGCCGGAATAGGCGATGTCGGGGTCCGGCGGATCGCCCACGCCGAGCTGCAGCCGGCCGAGGCCGGCCGCGCCGACCTGCTCGCCGATGAACTGGTGCGTGCGGCGCAGGCGCAGCAGGTCCTCGTTCGTCACCCGCCAGTCGAGCGCGATGCGCTGCAGTCCGAACGGGTCGGTGTCCGCGATCAGCGTCACGCGGCTGTCGGGGTTCGGCGCCTGCTCGGCGTCCTGCCGCAGGCGGAACGCCTGGGCCGGCTTCTCGGGCAGCACGCGACGCAGGGCGTGGCGGTAGACGCCGGTCGCGACCGAGCCGAGGTCGTCGACAACGTCGCAGGTGCGTTCGGCGAACCGGTCCGGCACATGCCCGCGGCTGAAGGTCTTCAGCATGGTGGAGAACGCCACCCAGCCGTAGTTCCGGAAGTCGTCGCTGTAGACCGCGTCGCCGTAGTCCGCGACCAGGAAGGCCGAGTTGTTGTTGAGGTTTCTCGCCTTCACCACGTCGGGGTGAACCTTGAGCCCCATCAGGATCTCGGCGCCGTCGTACTTCAGCGAGGTCGGGTAGAGCCGGGTGTCGACGTCGTCCCGGAACAGCAGCATCGAGGTCTCGATCGTCATGTGGTCGGTGTAGAACCGGCCGACGAGATCGTGCTCGTTGCCCAGGCCCGCCGGGCGCTGCTTGCGGGCGTTGAGCAGGATGCGGGCGTTCTCGATGCCGCCGCAGGCGATGACGTAGGTCTTGGCCTTCACGGTCGTAGCGCGGCCGTCGAGCGTGCGGACGGCGACCGAAGCGACGACGTCGCCGCCGTCGGCCAGCGTCACGTCGACGAGGTTCGCATGCGTCCAGCAGGCGATCTTCGGCTCGGCCCGCACCGTCTCCATGAACTTCTCGGCGAAGCGGGTCGGCGGGCTCTGCTGGTAGACGTCGGTCAGGATCTTCGTCGGGTCGAGCGGCAGCGCGGGAAAGGGCACGATCGCCTTCCACTCGTCCCAGTCGTAGCGGTAGGGTCCAAGATCGAGATAGGGGTGCGCGCGGGCGTAGAAGGGGTCGAGGTCGGCGCGGGTGATCGGCCAGCCGTGGTGGGGAATATCGGCGCGGGTCTCGAAGTCGAGCGCGTCAAGCGGCGCGCAGAGCCCGGTCCAGTGGCCCGACGTGCCGCCGAACTGACGCAGGCGCGACGCCGCCACGTCGATGTGGCCGTGCCCGATCACGGCGCCCTCGTAGAGCGCCTGGCTCGACTCCTCGTAGGTCTCCCCGCCCCCTTCGAGCAGGACGACGCTCCGCCCCTTGCGGGCGAGCTCGAGCGCGAGCGTGACGCCCGCGGGGCCGGTGCCGACGACGCAGACGTCGCCCGTGATCTCCTTCGGCGTCTCGCCGGCCTGCAGATCGAAGATCATCCGCTCATTCCGCTCCAGCGGGCCGCAAGGCCTTGCGTTCGCCGCGCTCGGCGATGCGCATGACCAGCTTGCGGCCAGGTTTCTCGACCCATGCGTAGGTGATCTGCGACGCAACAAGGGTCGCGAAGGGAACGCTGAAGCCAAGCGCCGCGCGCTCGGCCAGCGTGTCGGCGAGGCCGAGGATCTCCGCGCTGTTGAACAGCACCGTGAGAACGATCGCATGCGTGAGGTAGATCGAATAGGAGATGTCGCCGAGCCAGTTCAGGACGCGGCCCCGCAGCAGCCCTGGCTCCACCCAAGTGGCGCGGGAGGCCAGCGCCGCGACCAGCACGATCATCGGCGGCCAGAGGGCGTCGTAGGGCGCGTTGAGCGCCACCAGAACCGCGCAGACGCCGAACACGCCGGCGATGGAGCCGGCGTAGAGACGCGGCGTCATCGCGACCAGCGCCGGCTCGTCGTCGAAGATGCGGCGCAGCAGGATGCCGGCGAAGAACGACGGCGCGATGCGCAGCGCCCCGCCGTCCGCGGTGAGCGAGGTCAGGTCGAGGCCGAAGGCCCAGTGCGAAAACAGCGAGCAGGCCAGGAACACGCCGAGCATCGCGACGACGCGCAGCCGCGTGCCGCGGACGCGGTCCGCCGCCATCAGGAACAGCGGGATCGCGAGATAGGCGCACCATTCCGCGCTGATCGACCACGACGGCCAGTTCCAAGCGAGGTCCGGCGCAAGCCAGGTCGAGTGCAGCATCGCGGCGTTGACGAGGAAGGTGTAGGCGGTGTGCGGGTTGTCCGGCTCCGCGCCCATCAGGCGCCCAGCCGTCACGATCGCCCCCATCGCGCACAGCGTGAACATGTGCAGCGGCCAGAGCCGCGCCAGCCGACGGATCAGGAAGGCGCCGTGCCGAAACCGCCCCTCGCTCCACGGCGGATCGTACATGTGGGCCAGGACGAAGCCGCTCAGCACGAAGAAGAAATCCACGACGAGGCGCGTGTACTCCACTGGGGAGGGCAGTTCGCCCTGACCCTTGAGGACGGTCGCGAGCGTGTGGGCGAGCACGACCCAGACGGCCGCGATCCCCCGGGTCGAGACGAGCTCGGGCAACAGCATGCCAGACCTGAAGCTTCGCGGCGGTTCATGCATCGTCACTCGCTGTCCCCCCGGACGTCGATCGGACAAGACTTACTTGAAAGTCCTTTACGGACCGCTGCCGCGGTCGTGATGTCACCGACACGACATGGAAGGTTTTTAGAAACCTTCTTGTCGACGCTCCGCAGGGCGCGACGACGCCTTCCCAAGCCGCCGGACGGACCCGCCATGACCGACAACCTTCGCACCACCCGCGCCGTCGCCTGCGAGGACGCCGAGAACGTCGGCCGCAACGGCAGCGCGAACCCGACCCTCGGCGAGATCATCGCCGCGCGTTTCTCCAGGCGGGAGCTGATGCGCGGCGCGCTGGCGGCGACGGCGATCGCGGCCACGATCTCGCCCCGGGCGCTCGACGCCGCAGGCGCCGCCTCGGCCGCCGAGCCGGCGTCCCGGTTCGACTTCACGGAGATCGAGGCCGGGATCGACGAGACCCACCACGTCGCGGAAGGCTACGACGCCGACGTCCTGCTGCGCTGGGGCGATCCGCTGTTCCCGGGGGCGCCCGCTTTTGATCCCCTGGCCCAAACGGCCGAAAAGCAGCGCCTGCAGTTCGGCTACAACAACGACTTCGTCGGCTTCGTGCCGCTCGACGGCCCGGCCGACCGCGGCCTGCTGGTCGTGAACCACGAGTACACCAACGAGGAGCTGATGTTTCCGGGCCTCGGGGTTCAGGACTCCAAGTCCGCCGCTTTCGCCGGCATGACCCGGGAGCTGGTGGACATCGAGATGGCGGCCCACGGCGGCTCTGTCGTCGAGATCGCCCGGTCCGGCGGCAAGTGGGCGGTCGTCCCTAACTCCCGCTACACGCGCCGCATCACCGCCGAGACCGAGATGGCGATCCACGGCCCCGCCGCGGGCCACGAGCGGCTCCGCACGTCCTACGATCCGGAGGGGCGGCGGGTGCGAGGCATGATCAACAATTGCGCCGGCGGCGTAACCCCTTGGGGCACGTGGCTCACCTGCGAGGAGAACACTAACAACTACTTTTGGGGCAAGGTCGCCGACGACCACCGGGAGGCTAAGAACTACAAGCGCATCGGGATCAACGGCAGCCCCTGGCAGGCCTGGGGCCGGTTCCACGACCGCTTCGACGTGACCAAGGAGCCGAACGAAGCGAACCGTTTCGGCTGGGTGGTCGAGATCGACCCGATGGACCCGGCCTCGACCCCGAAGAAGCGGACCGCCATGGGGCGCTTCAAGCACGAGGGCGCCGCGAACGCGCTGTCGGCCGACGGCCGGTTCGTCGTCTACCAGGGCGACGACGAGCGCTTTGACTACGTCTACCGCTTCGTGACGGCCGCGAAGGTCGACATGGCGGACCGCGCCAACAACGCCGACATCCTCGACGACGGCGTGCTGCACGTCGCGCGCTTCGACGCCGACGGCCGCGGCCGCTGGATGCGCCTCGTCCAGGGCGAGGGGCCGCTCACCCCGGCGAACGGCTTCGCGAGCCAGGCCGACGTGGTGATCGAGGCGCGCCGCGCCGCGGACCTGCTCGGCGCCACCAAGATGGACCGCCCGGAAGACGTCGAGGCCAACCCGAAGACGGGCAAGGTCTATGTGATGCTGACCAACAATTCGAAACGGAAGGCCGATCAGGTCGACGCCGCGAACCCGCGGCCGGAGAACGCCTTCGGCCACATCGTCGAAATCACTCCGGACGGCGGCGACCATGCCGCGGAGGGGTTTGCCTGGGAGATCCTCGTGAAGTGCGGCGACCCGTCGATCGCGGCGGTGGGCGCGACCTTCTCCAGCGCGACCAGCGCGAACGGCTGGTTCGGGATGCCCGACAACTGCGCGGTGGACGCGCAGGGCCGGCTCTGGATCGCCACCGACGGCAACGGGGGAAAGAGCACCGGCCGCGCTGACGGGCTGTGGGCGCTCGAGACCGAAGGCGCCGCCCGGGGCGCGTCGAAGCACTTCTTCCGCGTGCCGGCCGGCGCCGAGATGTGCGGCCCCTACTTCACCACGGACGACACGACGCTTTTCCTTGCCGTCCAGCACCCCGGCGAGAGCGACGACGACAAGGCCCCGGGCACCTTCGCGGCCCCCGCCACGCGCTGGCCGGACTTCGCGCCCGGCATGCCCCCGCGGCCAGCCGTGGTGGTGGTGACGAAGAGGGGCGGCGGCGCGATCGCCTGACGCACGTCCTGCGTCCGGGCGAGCCGCACGGCCCATCGCCTCAAGCCTCGGCAGCGCCGCCCCTGGGCCAACGGCTTTGCGCGCTTTCGAACATCGCCGACGAGGCCGCTTGACGACCGCGAGAACCGGGCGCATGCTTCGATGGTCAACACAGATACGGGAGGTCTAAGACAATGACTCCACCGAAGCGTGTAAAGACACCGCGTTGACGCGCATTCTGAGCGCGAAGATTACGTGGCGAACACATCATTAGAATTTTGAACGGCCGCTGTAGTTTGCGACGTCTTGATACGACCTGTCGGAGATCGGAACGACAGGTACCCTGACGTTTACGGACTGCAGTCGCCGTAAAAGAGCAGATCGAGAGCTCGCCGGTCCATCACCAGCCGAGCGCCTCCGAGGAGGCCGGCCCACACCCGAACGGACCTGCGTCATCGACGACATGAAGCGCCTCGCCGGCCCAGCCTGCGGGGCGTTTCTGTGTGCAGCGGCAGGCGGAACGAGAATGGCGCCGGCGCGAGGCGCGGTCAGACGCTGGAGGCGAGGGTGAAGCCGCGCCGAGGGCGGGGCCCCGTGATGCGCCTAAGGTCGGCAAAGCCCCCGTCACGCGCGAGCCGCCGGGGCTCTGGGTCCCCGCGCAAGGCCGGGACGAGGGGTTGAGTCGGTTCAAGGCCGGGACACGAGCGTCGGGTTGGGGTGACCGAGGTCCCGATCGACGCAGTCAGCATCACGCGCCTCGTTCGGCGCCGATGTCGCGGGCTGGAAAGCCCGCCCCACGCACTCGACCTCGTGTCCCGGCCTCGAGCCGGGACCCGGAGGCCCGCCCGTCGAAGACTAAGCTCGCCTCCGTCGCCGCGCCCTGTTCGACGAACGCGGCGTGTCTGGGTCCCGGCTCAAGGCCGGGACACGCTTGCGGCGCCGGTCAGTCCTCGCGCGGCGCGCCGCCTTCGACCTTGGCGAAGCGCCGGCGGATGCCCTCGACGCGCCCCGGTTCGACACGGATCGTGACCTCGATGGCGCCGTCGTCCAGGGGATGACGCGCCAGCACATCGGCATGGCCGAACAGCCAGTTCACCCCGCCGCCGTCGTCGGGCGCCACGGTGACCAGCAGCGTCTCGCGGCCGGCCGAGAGCCGCTCCTCGATCGCCCCGAGCAGGACGTCTTCGCCCTCCCCCGTGAGCGCAGAGACCAGCACCGGCCGCTCCGCCGCCTCGCGACGGGAGATGGTGGCGGCGAGGTTCTCGCGCGCGCCCTCGTCGAGCTTGTCGACCTTGTTCCAGACCTCCAAGACGCGCTTCGCGTCGCCGAGGTCGATCCCGAGGTCCTTCAGCACGCCGGCGACGTCAGCCGCCTGCGCCTCGGTGTCCTCATGCGCGACGTCGCGCACGTGCAGGATGACGTCGGCCTCGATCACCTCCTCCAGCGTCGCCCGGAAGGCGGCGATCAACTGCGTCGGCAGCTCGGAGATGAAGCCCACCGTGTCCGAGAGGATCGCGTGCGCGCCGTGCGGCATCGTGATCGACCGCAGCGTCGGGTCGAGCGTCGCGAACAGCATGTCGGCGGCCACCACCTCGGCGCGGGTGAGCCGGTTGAACAGCGTGGACTTGCCGGCGTTGGTGTAGCCGACGAGCGCGACCACCGGATAGGGCACGCGCTTGCGGCCCGCGCGGTGCAGGCCGCGGGTGCGCTTCACCTGCTCGAGCTCACGCTCGATCTTCAGGATCCGCTCGGTGATCATCCGCCGGTCGGCCTCGATCTGGGTCTCGCCCGGGCCGCCGAGGAAGCCGAAGCCGCCGCGCTGACGCTCCAGATGGGTCCAGGAGCGGACGAGCCGGCTCTTCTGCCAGGTCAGATGGGCGTGCTCGACCTGCAGCACGCCTTCCTTGGTGCGCGCGCGCCGGCCGAAGATCTCGAGGATCAGGCCGGTGCGGTCGAGCACCTTGGCCCCGAGCGCCTTTTCCAGGTTGCGCTGCTGCACCGGCGTCAGGGCGGTGTCCGCCACGACGAGTTCGATCTCGGACGCCTTGATGATGTCCGCGAACTCCTCGACCTTGCCCTTGCCGATAAAGGTCGAGGGCCGGATCTGCTGGAGCGGCACAAGCTTGCGCTCGAGCACGTCGAGGTCGATCGCCTGCGCGAGGCCGACCGCCTCCTCGAGTCGCGCGCTTGGGCTCCGCTCGGCGGGGTCGCCCGGCCGGCGGCCCACCACGGGCGTCATGACGAAGGCGCGCGTCCGGTCGGCGCGGGAGGTCAGATGTCCGGCGCCGGCGTCGCGGACGCCGTCGTCGTCATGGATCTCGATGTCGTCCTGTCGCATGCGTCTCCGTCACGGCGCCGATGCGCGCGCCGTCAGCGGGCGGCCCGCGCCGGCGCCTCGTCGGCCTCCTCCGGCTCGAAGAGCTGGATCGGATGGCCTGGCATCACCGTCGATATGGCGTGCTTGTAGACGAGTTGCGAGTGCCCGTCGCGGCGCAGCAGCACGCAGAAATTGTCGAACCAGGTGACGACGCCCTGCAGCTTGACGCCGTTCACGAGGAAGATGGTGAGCGGCACCTTGTTCTTGCGAACGTTGTTGAGAAAGGTGTCCTGGAGATTCTGGGAGCGTTCGGCCGCCATGTTCTTCTTCTTCCGTTAGAGGCTCAGGCCAGTTGGACGCGCCCGCGAGCGGCGGCTGGGAACCGACGCTTCGGCGCTACAGGGTTTTTTTGGCCGCCCCGCGTTTTTCGCGACGGCGCCGCATGTGGCGGCGCCGCCCTTATTAACGCCACCACGTCCGGATTTCGCAAGAGCGAGATGAGCCCAAGAGCCGGCTCCGGCGTCGTGCGTCCACGGCTTTCGCCGCCCGCGTCGCGTCAGGTCTCCGACCAATGGGCGAACTCGTGGAAGCGGCGGCGCAGGCCGAGCGCGACCGGTCCGGGCTTGCCGTCGCCGACCGGCGCGCCGTCGATGGCGATCACCGGCGTCACGATCGCGGTCGCCGCGGTGTTGAAGGCTTCCTTCGCCCGCCGCGCCTCCTCGACCGTGAACGGACGTTCCTCGATCCGCATCTGAAGCTGCTCCGCCATGTCGAACACCGCCGCGCGGGTGACGCCGCGGAGAATGCCGTCGTCGGCCGGCCGCGTCACGATCACGCCTTCGGCGGTGACGATCCAGGCGTTGGTGGAGCCGCCCTCGGTGACGCGGCCTTGCGCGTCCACGAACCAGGCCTCCCGCGCGCCCGCCTCCTTCGCCTGCTGCTTGGCGAGGACGTTTGGGAGGAGGCCGATCGACTTGATGTCCACCCGCGGCCAGCGGTTCTCGGGAACGGTGATCACCTTGACGCCGGCTTCCGCCATGGCGTCGGCCTTGGCCCGATCGGCCGAGCGCGACGTCACCACCAGCGCGGGCGCGGCGTCGGCGGGGAAGTAATGGTCCCGGCGCGCGACCCCGCGGGTGACCTGCAGGTAGACGATGCCGTCGCGCACCCGGTTCCGGCGCACGGTCTCGCGCAGCACGATCTTCAGCGCCGCCTCGCAGAGCGGCGGAGCGATCCTCAGCTCCGCGAGCGAGCGCCACAGGCGGGCGAGATGGCGCGGCTCGTCGATCAGCCGACCGTCCCGCACCTCGCAGACCTCATAGACGCCGTCGCCGAACTGGTAACCGCGGTCCTCGATGTGGACGCCGGCGTCGGCGTGGCGGACGTACTGGCCGTTGACGTAGGCGATGCGCGACATTTAGCGAGCTTCCTAATCGTGAAACGCGTCATCCCGGCCAAAGCGCAACGCAGAGCCGGGATCGTGCGCCGCTTTTGGCGCTTCATCCTGAAGGCGATCCCGGATCTGCGCCGCTGCGCGGCGTGTCCGGGATGACGGCCTTCGTCACCCGATCCCCAGCGCCTTCAGCTTGCGGTGGAGCGCGGAGCGCTCCATGCCGATGAATTCGGCGGTGCGGGAGATGTTGCCGCCGAAGCGGCTGATCTGCGCGAGCAGGTACTGCCGCTCGAAGATCTCGCGGGCCTCGCGCAGCGCGAGGCCCATCAGCTGCTCGCCGCCCGTGCCGTGGGGCGTCGGCGGCACCATGGTGCCGATCTCGGACGGCAGCATGCTAGCCGTCACCACGGCCTCCGGATCGCCGCCGGCGAGGATCATCAGGCGTTCGACGTTGTTGCGGAGCTGGCGGACGTTGCCCGGCCAATCGTGGCTCTGCAGCACCGCCATGGCGTCCTCGCCGATGGTGCGCTTGGGCAGGCCGGTCGCCGAAGAGATCTGCTCGAGGAAGAAGTCGATCAGCTCCGGGATATCCTCGCGCCGCTCGGCGAGGCCCGGCACCCGCACCGGCACCACCGCGAGGCGGTGGAACAGGTCCTCGCGGAACCGGCCTTCGGCGATCTCGTCCTCGAGGTTGCGGGCGGAGGACGAGATGATGCGGACATCGACCGAGACGCGGGTTGCGCCGCTGACGCGGGTGAAGGTCTGCTCCACGAGCACGCGCAGGATGCGGTTCTGCGTCTCCCGCGGCATGTCCGCGATCTCGTCGATGAACAGCGTGCCGCCGTGCGCCTCCTCGAGCGCGCCGATCTTGCGGCTGCCGTTCACGCCCTCGACGCCGAACAGCTCCTCCTCCATCCGCTCCGGCGTGATGGTGGCGGCGTTGATCATCACGAAGGGGCCGCCGGCGCGCCCCGAGGCGTTGTGGATCGAGCGCGCCGCGAGCTCCTTGCCCGCGCCCGAGGGGCCGGTGATCAGGATGCGGCTGTTGGTGGGCGCAACCCTGTCCAGCGCGTTGCGGAGCTGGTTCATCACACTTGAGCGCCCCACGAAACGGGTGGGATGGCCCGAGCCGCGCTTGAGATCGCGCAGCTCCCGCTTCAGCCGGTAGGACTCGAGCGCCCGCTGGGCGATCAGCACGAGACGGTCGGCCTTGAACGGCTTCTCGATGAAGTCGTAGGCCCCGCTTTTGATCGCCGCGACGGCGGTCTCGATGTTGCCGTGGCCGGAGATCATCACGATCGGCAGGTCAGGATGCTGACTGTGGATCAGGTCGAGGATCTCGAGCCCGTCGAGCTTCGAGCCCTGCAGCCAGATGTCGAGGAAGACGAGCTGCGGCCGGCGCTTCTCGATCTCCGCGAAGGCCTCGTCGGAGTTCCGAGCCGTCCGCGCGCCGTGGCCTTCGTCCTGAAGAATGCCGGCGACAAGCTCGCGGATGTCAGCTTCGTCGTCGACGATGAGGATGTCGGTCGCCATGAGAAGACTTGCACACTCCGAGTGGGATTTCAGGCGGCGGAAGCGATCGGCCGTATCAGGCCGCCGGAGCCGCGCGGGATGGGACGGTCGAGGACGAGGCCGGCGCGCGAGCCTGGAACCAGAGCCGCACGAGGGCGCCGCGTCCGCCGGAGGCGACGTCGGGGGCGTCGAGAAGCTCCACGCCTCCGCCATGCTCCTCCATGATCTTGCCCACGATCGCGAGACCAAGGCCGGTGCCCTTCTCTCGCGTCGTCATATAGGGCTCGAGCAGCCGCTGTCTGTTTTCGGTCGGCAATCCGGCGCCGTTGTCGATCACGTCGATGACCGCCAGCTCGCCGTCCCGCCGCACGGACACGTTGATCCGGCCGGCGCCGCCGGCGTTCTCCGGAACGGCCTGCACCGCCTCGGTCGCGTTCTTCACGATGTTGGTGACGGCCTGCGAAATCAGGCGCCGGTCGAACATGGCGGGAGCCGCGATGTCGGCGCCGTCGAGCTCGATGCGGATGTCGGGGTAGCCGACGCGCATCATGAACACGCCCTGCTTCACCACCTTGGCGAGGTCGTCCTCTTCCATCTTCGGCTTGGGCATGCGCGCGAAGGAGGAGAACTCGTCGACCATCCGCTTGATGTCGTCGACCTGACGGATGATCGTGTCGGTGCACTGGTCGAAGATTTCGCGCTCCTCGACGATGACCTTGCCGTACTTGCGACGGATGCGCTCCGCGGAAAGCTGGATCGGCGTCAGCGGGTTCTTGATCTCGTGCGCGATGCGGCGCGCGACGTCGGCCCAGGCCGAGGTGCGCTGCGCGGCCACCAGCTCCGTGATGTCGTCGAGGGTCACGACGTAGCCGTGCTCCTGCGCCGTCGAGGTCTCGGTCGTAAACCGGACGTTGACGGTGCGCTCACGGCCCGCGCGCAGCAGCGTGACCTGTCCCTGCACCAGCCGCTGCGCCCGGCCGAGCGCCGCCTCGACCAGCGGGCTGAGCTCGGGCGCGGCCTCCTTCAGCGACAGGCCGAGCAGCTCGGTCTCCTGGGCGCCGAGCAGCTTCTCCGCCGTCCGGTTGATCAGTGTCACGCGGCCCGCAGGGTCGATGCCGATGACGCCCGCGCTGACGCCCGCGAGCATCGCCTCGGTGAAGCGGCGACGGCTATCGATCTGGTCCGAGGCCTCCAGCAACTCGTTACGCTGGCTGCGAAGCTCGGAGGTCATCTTGTTGAAGGTCTCGGCGAGGCCGCCGAGATCGCCCTCCTTCCGGGTGATCGGCACCTGGACGTAGAGGTTGCCCTGGCTGACCTGATCGGCGGCGGTGATCAGGCGGCGGATCGGCGACACCAGCCGGTTCGCGAAGGCGAGGCCGAGCCAGATCGCGGCCAGCAGCAGGGACAGCGCCACCACAAGATAGAGCAGCGCGAAGGTAGCCTGGATGCGCGGTCGGCGGAGGGTGAGCGAGGAGTACTCCTCCGACCCCTGCTCCACCAGCCGCATGTAGCTGTTCGCGCGCGGATCCACCGGGCGGGCCACGAACAGCACGAGGTCGTCGTAGTTCGCGAGCTTGAGCACCGCGCCGATCGCATTCTGCTTGCCCGGCGCGAGCAGCGTCGGCTCGTCGGTCGGGGCGCTCTGGACGTCGACCAGCGGCGGACGCGGAAACTCGCGGCCGATCTGAATGTTAGCGCGCTCCACCACCGTCATGTCCGGCTTCAGGAGCTGCGCCACGGGCAGGCCGCGGATCTGCGCCTGTGCGGTGAAGAATTCGGCGAAGCGCTGGCGATCGTTGTCGAACAGCGGACGCGCGCGGTTCACGTCGCTCGCCATGGCGAGAATCTCGCCGCGGATCGAGCGGGCGTGCTCGTTGAGGTAGGCGCGCGCCACCACGAGGGAGTTGTCGACGATCTCGCGGACACGGGTGGAGAACCAGCTGTCGAAACCCCGGTCGATCGTCACCACCGCGAAGATCGCGAGCAGGGCTGCCGGCGTAACGGCGAGCAGCGAGAACAGCCCGACGAGGCGCCCGTGGATCTGGGAGCCGGCCTGGCCGCGCCGGCGCGCGATCAGAAACGCCCTGCCCTCCCATAGGATGATCAGGATCAGCAGTCCCGCGAAGGCCGCGTTGACGTAGACGGCGATCTGCGAGGCCCGTTCAGTCGGCTCGATGTCGAACCGGCCCGTCAGCACGACGAAGGTGACGAGCGCCGAGATCAGCGCCGCGGCGACGCAGACCGGCCCGAGCAGGCCCGGGCCGCGCCTTTCCGGCGCGACGGCGGGCAGCTCATGCGCGGTAGGCGCGTCGCTCGACATGAAACCTCGAACTGGGGGCAATCTCGACGCAGGCGCGCCGCATCCGACGTCGCTCCCCCCGAACCCGAGTCGCCGCCGATCGATGATGCATCATGGGCACAGTGTTGTTCAAATGCGACAACTTCTGGGCGCGGCCAAGCGGATATCAACGATCGCTTCATCTCTCGGAGACGACATGCCTCGAAACTTCGTTTGCGCGCGGCGTGATAAAGATATAAAGACATCTTTATGTCTACCTCGCCCCATCCTGCGCTTCGGCTCGGTCTCGACGTCGCGCTGTCGGCTTTGAAAGCCGCGGCGGAGCCGACGCGTCTGCGGTTGCTCGCGCTTCTGGCGGAAGGCGAACTGACCGTGTCGGACATGACCGACATCCTTGGCCAGAGCCAGCCGCGGATTTCCCGCCACCTCAAGCTGCTGGTCGAGGCGGGGCTGGTCGAACGGCATCGCGAAGGCGCGTGGGCGTTTTTCCGGCTGTCCGACGGCGCAGGCCACGACTCCGCGCTCCGCGCCGCGCTGTCCCGGCTCGACCCCGCGGACCCCGCGCTGCGCCGCGACCGCGAACGTCTGGCGGAGGTCCGCGCCACGCACCAGCAGGCGGCGGCGCGCTACTTCAGCGCCAACGCCGAGCGCTGGGACGGCGTGCGCGGGCTTCACGTCTCCGAAGCCGCCGTGGAGCGCGCAATTCTGGCCGCCGTGGGCGACGGGCGGATCGAGACCGCGCTGGACCTCGGCACCGGCACCGGCCGCATGCTGGAGCTTCTCAGCCCGCGCGTCGGCCGCGCGATCGGCGTGGACGCCAATCGCGACATGCTGGCGCTCGCCCGCGCCAATCTGGCCCGCGCCGGCGTGACCAACGCGCAGATCCGCCAAGGCGACATTTTCGCTCCGCCGGTCGAGACGGGCGCGTTCGACCTCGTCGTGGTGCACCAGGTGCTGCACTTCCTCGACGATCCGGCCCGCGCCGTGCGGGAGGCCGCGCGCGCGCTGCGGCCGGGCGGGCGGCTTCTGATCGTCGACTTCGCGCCCCACGGCATCGAGGAGCTGCGGGAGCGCCACGCCCACCGCAGGCTTGGCTTCTCAGGCGAGGCGATGGCGGGCTGGCTGGCGGCCTGCGGCCTCGACCTTGTCGCTCACTCCAATCTGCCGCCGCCCGACGCCGACGGCGACAAGCTCACCGTTTCGCTCTGGCTCGCCCGCGATCCGCGGATCGTGTCGGACGCGCTTCCCTCTTCCTCGAACCTCGAGGTCGCCTGATGCCCAACCACCGTCTCTCCCGCGCCGCGCGCCGCCCGATCCGGGTGTCGTTCGAGTTCTTCCCGCCGAAGACCCCGGAGATGGAGGCCACGCTGTGGCGCTCGGTCGAGCGCCTCGCTCCGCTCGACCCCACCTTCATGTCGGTGACCTACGGCGCGGGCGGCTCCACCCGCGAGCGCACGCACGCCACCGTGGCGCGGATGGTGACGGACACCGTGGTGCCGCCGGCCGCCCACCTGACCTGCGTCTCCGCCACCAAGGCCGAGGTCGACGCCGTCGTCGACGCCTACCGCGAGGCCGGCGTGCGCCACATCGTGGCGCTGCGCGGCGATCCTGCAAACGGCGTCGGCGGCACGTTCGAGCCTCACCCCGGCGGCTACGCCTCGACGGCCGAACTCGTGGCCGGCATCCGCCGCCGGGCGCCGGAGATCGAGCTGTCGGTCGCAGCCTATCCCGAGAAGCACCCTGAAAGCCCCAGCCTCGAGGCCGACTTCGACGTTCTGAAGGCCAAGGTCGACGCCGGCGCGAACCGCGCGATCACCCAGTTCTTCTTCGACAACGACCATTACCTCCGCTACGTCGACCAGGCGCGGGCGCGCGGCATCCACATCCCGATCGTGCCGGGCATCGTGCCGGTGTCGAACTTCAAGCAGACCGCGAGCTTCGCCGCCCGCGCCGGCGCGACCGTGCCGGACTGGTTCGCCGCCCGCTTCGACGGCCTCGACAACGACGTCCAGACCCGGCAGTTGATCGCCGCCGCCGTCGCCGCCGAGCAGGTGCTCGACCTGGTCGACCACGGCGTGAAGGACTTCCATTTCTACACTATGAACAAGGCGGACCTGGTCTACGCCGTATGCCACCTGCTGGGCCTTCGGCCGACCGGCGCCGCGTCGAAGGCCGCCGCCGCCTGAGACGGTGCATTTCGGCGGAAACGCGCCCATCTTAAGGGGCGAGCGATCCACGGAGCTGACGCGATGGCCGAGCCGGACAACCTCGTTCTGACCTTGCTGCGGGAACTGCGCAACGACATGAACGCGCGTTTTGACGCGATCGGAGCACGTTTCGACGAGGTCGACGGGCAGTTCGCGGCACAGGACAAAAAGCTCGAAGCCATTCGGGAAGCGCTGAAGAGCGAGACGATCCTCGGCCGTTACGTTGTGAACGGCGTCGACGATCGACTGGAGGCGATCGAAAAACGTCTCGAGGCGCTGGAAGCGGTAAAGTAGGGAGTTGAGACCATGAGCGACGTCGAAACCACGCTACGGAAGCTCGCCTCCGAGCGCATCCTCGTGCTCGACGGCGCGATGGGCACCATGATCCAGCAGCGCAGGTTCTCGGAGGCCGACTTCCGGGCCGAGCGCTTCAAGGACTGGGGCCGGGACCTCAAGGGCAACAACGACCTGCTGATCCTGACGCAGCCGGACGCCATCCGCGAGATCCATCTCGAGTACTTCCGCGCCGGCGCCGACATCGTCGAGACCAACACCTTCTCCTCGACCACGATCGCCCAGGCCGATTACGGCATGGAGGCCCTCGCCTACGAGCTGAACGTCGAAGGCGCCCGGCTCGCGCGCCAGGCCGGCGACATCGCGGCGAAGGAGGACGGTCGTCCGCGCTTCGTCGCCGGCGCCATCGGCCCGACCAACCGCACCGCCTCGATCTCGCCGGACGTGAACAATCCCGGCTTCCGCGCCGTCACCTTCGACGAGCTGGCGACGGCCTACGGCGAGGCCGCGCGCGGCCTGATCGAGGGCGGCGCCGACGCGCTGCTGATCGAGACCATCTTCGACACGCTGAACGCCAAGGCCGCGGTGTTCGCGCTGGAGGAGATCTTCGCGGAGCGGGGAGCCCGCCTGCCGGTGATGATCTCCGGCACGATCACCGATCTCTCCGGCCGCACGCTCTCAGGTCAGACGCCGACCGCGTTCTGGAACGCGCTGTCGCACGCGCGGCCGCTGTCGGTCGGCCTGAACTGCGCGCTCGGCGCAAGGGAGATGCGCGCCCACGTGGCGGAGCTTTCCCGCGCCGCGGACACGCTGATCTGCGCCTACCCCAACGCCGGCCTTCCCAACGAGTTCGGGCTCTACGACGAGAGCCCGGAGGCGATGGCCGAACTGGTCGGCGAGTTCGCGAGCGCGGGCCTCGTCAACATCGTCGGCGGCTGCTGCGGCACCACGCCCGCCCACATCGGCGCGATCGCCGAAGCGGTGAAAGGCAAGGCGCCGCGGAAGATTCCTGAGGTCGCGCCCAAGATGCGGCTGTCCGGCCTCGAGCCGTTCGAGCTGACAGCAGCGTGACGCGTTCGTCACTTCCGTCTTGTCCCGGCCTTGAGCCGGGACCCAGACACTCCGCGTGCGCCGAGAAGATCGGCGCCGCCCTCACTTATGCCGCTCACGCTGGCGTTTCTGGGTCCCGGCTCAAGGCCGGGACAGACACGCGGAGCCTTTTCACCGCTTTAACGACGGATCGACTATGACCTCCGCCGCCTCCCGCTTCGTCAACGTCGGCGAGCGCACCAACGTCACCGGCTCCGCGAAATTCCGGAAGCTGATCACGGCCGGCGACTACGCCGCGGCCCTCGACGTCGCGCGCGAGCAGGTGGAGAGCGGCGCGCAGATCCTCGACGTGAACATGGACGAGGGCCTTCTCGACAGCGAGAAGGCGATGGTCGAGTTCCTCAACCTGATCGCCGCCGAGCCTGACATCGCCCGCGTGCCCGTCATGATCGACTCGTCGAAGTGGTCGGTGATCGAGGCCGGCCTCAAGTGCGTCCAGGGCAAGCCGATCGTGAACTCGATCTCGCTGAAGGAAGGCGAGGAGAGCTTCATCCATTACGCCCGCAAGGTGCGCGCCTACGGCGCGGCCGTGGTCGTGATGGCGTTCGACGAGCAGGGCCAGGCCGACACCTTCGCGCGCAAGACCGAAATCTGCGCCCGCGCCTACAAGATCCTGACCGAGCAGGTCGGCTTTCCGCCGCAGGACATCGTGTTCGACCCGAACGTGTTCGCGGTCGCGACCGGCATCGAGGAGCATTCGAATTACGGCGTCGACTTCATCGAGGCGACGAAGTGGATCCGCGAAAACCTGCCCCACGCCCATGTCTCGGGCGGCGTTTCGAACCTGAGCTTCGCGTTCCGCGGCAACGAGCCGGTGCGCGCCGCGATGCACTCGGTGTTTTTGTACCACGCGATCGCGGTCGGCATGGACATGGGCATCGTCAACGCGGGCGCCCTGCCCGTCTATGACGACATCGATCCGGAGCTCCGCGAACTCGCCGAGGATGTGGTGCTGAACCGCCGGGCGGATTCGACCGATCGGCTGCTCGCCGCCGCCGACAAGTTCAAGGGCGGCAAGCAGGAGGCGCGGGTCGTCGACACCAAATGGCGCGACCAGCCGGTGGCGAAGCGGCTGGAGCACGCTCTGGTCCACGGCGTCACCGAGTTCATCGAAGCCGACACCGAGGAGGCGCGCGCGCAGGCCGAACGCCCCTTGCACGTGATCGAAGGCCCGCTGATGGCAGGCATGAACGTGGTCGGCGACCTGTTCGGCGCGGGCAAGATGTTCCTGCCGCAGGTGGTGAAGTCCGCCCGCGTGATGAAGCAGGCGGTGGCCTACCTCATGCCCTACATGGAGGAGGAGAAGCGGCTCTCCGGCGCGACCCAGCGGCAGGCCGCCGGCAAGATCCTGATGGCGACCGTGAAGGGCGACGTCCACGACATCGGCAAGAACATCGTCGGCGTGGTCCTCCAGTGCAACAACTACGAGGTCATCGACCTCGGCGTGATGGTCCCGGTGCAGAAGATCATCGCCGCCGCCCGCGAACACGAGGTCGACGTCATCGGCCTCTCCGGCCTCATCACGCCCTCGCTCGACGAGATGGTGACGGTCGCCTCCGAGCTGGAGCGCGAAGGCTTCGACATCCCTCTTCTGATCGGCGGCGCGACCACCTCGCGCATCCACACCGCCGTCAAGATCCACCCGGCCTACGACCGCGGCCAGGCCGTGCACGTGCTCGACGCCAGCCGCGCGGTGGGCGTCGTTTCGCAGTTGCTGTCCCCCGAGAACAAGGCGGGCTACGTGGCCGGCGTGCAGGCCGATTACATCCGCCTCGCCGAGCAGCACGCCCGCGCGCAGGAGGACAAGGTGCGCGCGCCGATCGCCGCCGCCCGCGCCAACCGCCACGTGCTCGACCTCGCCAAGGTGCAGCCGAAGCCCTCGTTCCTGGGCACCAAGGTGTTCCAAAACATCCCGCTCGAGACGCTGATCCCCTATATCGACTGGACGCCGTTCTTCTCGACCTGGGAGCTGCACGGCCGCTACCCGGACATCCTGACGAGCGAGAAGTACGGCGAGGCAGCGAGGAACCTCTTCGACGACGCCACCGCCATGCTGCGGCAGATGGCCGAGGAGAAGTGGCTGGAGGCGCGCGCGGTGATCGGCTTCTGGCCCGCGGCGTCGCGCGGGGACGACGTCGTGCTGTTCAAGAACGAGACCCGCACAGAAGAACTCGCCGTCCTTCACACGCTGCGCCAGCAGATGGCGCGTTCGAAGGACAAGCCGAACCTCGCGCTGTCCGACTTCGTGGCGGACGAGGCGAGCGGCGTCGCGGACTATGTCGGCGGCTTCGCGGTGACGGCGGGCATCGGCGAGGAGGCCATCGCCCAGCGCTTCGCCCGCGCCAACGACGACTACAACGGCATCCTCGCCAAGGCGCTCGCCGACCGTCTGGCGGAGGCCGCGGCCGAATGGATGCACCGCGAGGTGCGGCGCCTGCACTGGGGCTACGCCCCGGACGAGGCGCTGTCGAACGAGGACCTTATCGCCGAGAAGTACGACGGCGTGCGCCCCGCGCCGGGCTACCCCGCGCAGCCCGACCACACCGAGAAGGGCGCGCTGTTCGACCTGCTGGACGCCCCGGAGGCGATCGGGCTCACCCTGACCGAGAGCTACGCGATGTGGCCGGGCTCGGCGGTGTCGGGGCTCTACTTCAGCCACCCCGACAGCCGCTACTTCGGCCTCGGCAAGATCGACCGTGACCAGGTGATCGATTACGCCGCCCGCAAGGGCTACGCGCTCGCCGACATGGAGCGCTGGCTCGCGCCGGTGTTGAACTACGACCCCAACCGCATCGCGAAGATCGCGGCGGAGTGAGGCCAACCCCAGCGCGCGTCATCCCGGCCGTAGCGAAGCGAAGAGCCGGGACCGTCGTCCGCAGGGGCGCATTCGCACCTTGGACCACCCTCCACCGTCGTCCTCCGGCTCGGCCGACGACCGATTTTCGGCGTCGAGCTTGACGCCTGAGAGGGATGGTCCGGTCGAGCCGGACCATGACGAGCTTTATTCCGAGAACGATCCCGGATCGGCCTTTGGCCGTCCGGGATGACGCCCGGCTCACGCCGCCGCGTGCAGCGCCGCCGTCCGCCGGTAGAGCACGTGCGGCAGGCCGGCATGCTGGAACGGCTTGTCGTAGGCGAAGGCGAGGCGTTCGATCACCGCGAGCGAGTGCGTGTTCGCCTCGGTGGTGAAGGCCACGATCTCAGGCAGACCCAGGTTCTCGAAGCCGAGTTGAAGCGCGGCTGCGCCGATGCGGGTCGCGTGGCCCTTGCAGCGAAGTTTGGGCGTCAGCGCATAGGCGAGCTCGACCGTCTTCTCGCCGTCGGCCTCGCAGCGGCGGATGCCGGCCCAGCCGGCGAACGATCCGTCCCGCATGTCGCGCAAGAACCACAGGCCGAAGCCCGCGTCGCGCCAGTGGGCGCGGGCGCGCGTGATGAAGCCGCGCGCCGCTTCCGGCGGGCGCACGCCGCCGAGCGTGACCATGACCGCGGGATCGGCGAAAGCCGCGGTGACCGCGTCGACGTAGCCGTCGTGCGGCACGTCGGCGAGAATGCCCTCGATCTCGAGGATCGTTGGATAGCGAGCGCTGAGCACTGCGGCGCGTCCTGTTTTCCGCCTGTCGCGGCCGTCTGCGGTTGAATCCGCAGATCAGATGTCAAATGACATAAGACGATCGTGGCATCCTGAAGACTGGATGCACAAGATCGTCTTCAGTCGAGTGGCGAAACGCCGGCTTCGATCGCGGTGAGCCCGCGTGCGGCGAGAGCGACGACCAGCGGCGACGGCGCCGTCCGGTTCGAGGTGAAGAGCGCGCGGCGCTCGGCGAGCGGCCCCGCGGGCATAGGCGAGGCGCTGAGCAGCGCGGCGACGCGGCGGGCGACCGCCGGCGCCGGGTCGATCCACGCGACGTCCCAGGGGCTGAGCCCGCGGAAGCGCCGGGTGAGCAGCGGAAAGTGCGTGCAGGCGAGGGCGACCGCGTCGGTGCGGCGCCCGTTCTCCTCCACGAAACAGGGCGCGATCTCGGCGGCGAGCGCCGCGTCGTCGATCGGCGCGCCGCGAAGCTCGGCCTCCGCGAAGGCGGCGAGGTTCGACGCGCCCACGAGCGTGACCTTCACTGCCCCCGCGAAAGCGTCGATCATGGCGTGGGTGTGCTCGCTTCGGGCGGCTCCGGGGGTCGCCAGCACGGTGACGAGGCCGGAGCGCGTCGCGGCCACGGCGGGCTTCACCGCAGGCACCGTGCCCACGAAGGGCAGCGCGAAGCGGGCGCGCAGCGCCGGCAGAGCGAGCGTAGAAGCGGTGTTGCAGGCGATGACGACGAGATCGGGCGCCTCGCGGGCGATCAGCCGCTCCATCACCGTCACCACCCGGGTGACGAGGCGTTCGGGCGTGAGCGCGCCATAGGGGAAGGCGGCGTCGTCGGCGGCGTAGACATAGGCCGCGTGGGGAAGCGTCGCGACCAGCTCGGCCAGCACCGTCAGGCCGCCGAGGCCTGAATCGAACACGAGAATGCGCGGCGTCCGGTCGAGCGGCGGAAGCGCCGCATTGGTGAGCCCCGCGAACAGATCCACGCCCATGCCTTCCGCCACGCCCTTCGCAACCGCACCCTACGACGCTCATTCAACGCGGGGATGGTTACCGAAACGTGGCGAACGGCAAAGGTTCACTGAGCGTTGCAACGCGGCGACAGTGGCCTCGCGGCGCTTGCGGCGCAGAGACGGCGCCCCCTAGCATGACGCCGCCGCTTCGCCGATCAGGACCCTGCGTGACCCTTCTCCGCCGCCTCGCGCTCGCCTGCCTCGCGCTGCTGTTCGCGTCCGCGGCCTCGGCCGAGGTCGTCTACGACCGCGGCAACTCCGGCGAACCGGAGACGCTTGATCCGCACCTCGTCTCCACCGTGCAGGAAGCGAACCTGATGCGCGACCTGTTCGAGGGCCTGACCGCCCACGACGGCCGCGCAAACGTCGTGCCCGGCATGGCGGAACGCTGGGACGTCTCGGACGACGGCCGGACATGGGTCTTCACGCTGCGGCCCGATGCGCGCTGGTCGAACGGCGACCCTGTGACGGCCGAGGACTTCGCGTTCTCGCTCCGCCGCATCCTCGATCCGGCGTTCGCGGCGAAGTACGCCAACCTGCTCTACCCCATCCTGAACGCCGAGAGGGTCAACAAGGGCGAGGCGCCGAAGGAGGCGCTGGGGGTCGTGGCGCGCGACGCCCGCACGCTGGAGATCCGGCTCGAGCGGCCGACCCCCTACTTTCTCGAGCTGCTCACCCACCAGACGACCTACCCCGTGCACCGAGCAAGCGTCGAGCGCTTCGGCCGCGACTGGGTGAAGCCCGGCCGCATGGTGACGAACGGCGCCTACCGGCTCGCGGAGAACCTGCCAAACGACCACATCCGGCTGGAGAAGAACCCGTTCTTCCACGCCGCCTCGGAGGTCGCGATCGACGTGGTGAACTACATGCCGCTGGAGGACCGCGGCGCGGCGCTCCGGCGCTTCCAGACCGGCGAGATCCAGTCCTACGACGACGTGCCGGCGGAACAGATCGCCTTCATCCGCCGCACGCTCGGCGACCAGCTCCGGATCGCGCCTTACGTCGGCGTCTACTACTACGCCGTGAACGTGCGGAAGGCGCCGTTCTCCAACCCGCGCGTCCGCCGCGCGCTCTCCATGGCGCTCGACCGCGAGTTTATCGCCGACAAGGTCTGGGCCGGAACGATGCTGCCGGCCTACGGCTGGGTTCCGCCGGGCTTCGACGGCTACGCCCCGGTCGAGGCGTCGTGGCGGTCGATGTCCCAGCTCGAGCGGGAGGACGCCGCGCTTGCGCTGCTGAAGGAGGCTGGCTTCGATCCCGCAGGAAAGCGGCTCGAGGTCGAGATCCGCTACAATTCGGGCGAGAACCACCAGAACACCGCGACCGCGATCGCCGACATGTGGAAGGCGATCGGGGTCGATGCGCGGCTGATCAACGCCGACGGCAAGACCCACTACGCCCACCTCCAGAACCGGGGCGACTTCGACGTCGCTCGCGCCGCCTGGATCGCCGACTACCGCGACCCGCAGAACTTTTTGTTCCTCGGCCTCAGCGACAACGTCGGCTTCAACTACCCCGGCTGGAAGAACCCGGCTTACGACGCGCTGGTGAAGGCGTCCGACGCCATGCCCGACCCCGCCGAGCGCCTCGCCACGCTTGGGAAGGCGGAGGCGATCCTCGTCGACGAGCAGCCCATGATCCCGATCCTGTTCTACGCCTCCAAGGCGCTGGTCTCCCGCCGGCTGAAGGGGTGGGAGGACAACGTGATGGACATCCATCCCACGCGCTATCTGAGGCTGGAGCCGTGAGGGCGCGCGCCGCCGTCGTTCCGGGTGAAGCGAAGCGGAATGCCGGAACCCATGACCCCGACGGCGCGAGGGGACGGCGCTCCGATTGTGCGACGTCGATGTTATGGGCTCCGGGACTTCGCCCGGAGCGACGGCGCCCGTGCGCCAAGCCGCGCGCGAATTCCCCTCCCCCTTGCCGGGAGGGATTAGGGGTGGGGGTAGCGCCGCAGAAGGCACGTGGGTGGGGACGACAGGACACGCCGCGCTTCATCCTGAACCCCCCCCACCCCCGGCCCCTCCCCGCAAGGGGGAGGGGGGACGCGCGCGCTTCATGGGAAGCGAGCACGTCATGACCGCATTCCTCCTCCGCCGCCTGCTCTGGGCGGTCCCCACGCTGTTCGCGGTGGTCACGCTCTCCTTCGTCCTGATGCGCTTCACGCCCGGCGGGCCGTTCAACACCGATCAGGCGCTGGCGCCCGCGGTGCTCGAAAACCTCAAGCGCGCGTACCGGCTCGACCAGCCGCTGATCGTGCAGTACGGCGACTACCTCGCGCAGCTGCTCCGGGGCGACCTCGGGCCCAGCTACAGCTACCGCGACTTCACCGTGACCGAGCTGTTCGCCCGCGCCCTGCCCTATTCGCTCCAGATCGGCGGCGCGGCGCTGGCGCTGGCGCTGGTCGTAGGCGTCTCGCTCGGCGCGCTCGCGGCGCGGCAGCAGGGCTCGGCGCTGGACGCGGTCGTGACAACGCTCGCGGGCCTCGGCGTCACCGTGCCGAGCTTCGTCATCGCGCCGCTGCTGTCGCTGATGTTCGCGGTCTGGCTCGGCTGGCTGCCGGCGGCGGGCTGGGGGCAGGGGGCGCTCGCCTACAAGGTCCTGCCGGTGGTCGCCCTCGCCCTGCCGCAGATCGCGGCCTTCGCCCGGCTGACGCGCGCCGCGACCATTGAGGCGCTGAAGGCCGACCACATCCGCACCGCCCGCGCCTACGGCCTGCCCGAATGGCGCGTCACGGCCCAGGCCCTGCGCGCGGCCGGCGGGCCGGTCGTGTCCTATCTCGGTCCCGCGGCGGCTGGCTTGCTGACCGGCTCGGTGGTGGTCGAGACCATCTTCGGTATTCCCGGCGTCGGCCGCTACTTCGTGCTTGGCGCGCTCAACCGCGACTATGCGCTCGTCATGGGCACGGTGGTGCTGGTCGCGGTCTTCATCGTCGCCTTCAACGTGCTGGTCGATCTCGCCTACGCCGCGCTCGATCCGCGGATCCGCCATGACTGACGCGGCGCTCACGACTTCCCCTCTCCGCGGCGGCCTCGGCCGGCGCGCTCTCGGGCGCCTCCGGCGGGACCCCGTGGGCCTTGCGGCGCTCGGGCTTCTGCTCGCGATCGCCGCTGTCTGCTTCGTCGGACCGTGGCTCTCGCCGCACTCTTACGACCGCGTCTACCGCTCCTACGTGCTGGTCCCGCCCAGCCTCCAGCCCTATCCGCAGGAGGCGACGCTCGAGGACGCGCTGCGCTCGGCGCTCGCCCGCGGCCGGGTGGAGCTGAAGAGTCTTTCCGTCGAAGGCGACCGCTTCCGGGCGGATGTCGCGTCGGAACAGCCGATAGATCCGCGGGTGCTGCGCTACGTCGAGCGCGCCGACGAGTTCCGCAACGCGCGGCTCGCAGAGACGCGCGACAGCGGCCGAAGCGCGATCCTCGAGGGTGACGTGAACCGCGTGCGCTTCCTGATGGGGACGGACGCCAACGGGCGCGACCTGCTGGCGCGCATCCTCGTCGGCGGCCAGGTGTCGCTCGCGGTCGGCGTGCTCGCCACGCTGACGAGCCTCGTCATCGGCGTCGTCTGGGGCGCGGTCTCGGGCTTCGTCGGCGGCCGCACCGACGACCTTATGATGCGGACCGTGGACGTGCTCTACGCCCTGCCCTTCGTGTTCCTCGTCATCCTGCTGGTCGTCGCCTTCGGTCGGAACGTCGCGCTGCTGTTCCTCGCGATCGGCGCGATCGAGTGGCTCGACATGGCCCGCATCGTCCGCGGCGAGACGCTGCGGCTGAAGCAACGGGAGTTCGTGCAGGCCGCCCGCGCGCTGGGCGTCGCGGAGGGCCGGATCCTCACCCGCCACATCCTGCCGAACATGGTCGGGACGGTCGTGGTCTTCGCCACGCTGACGGCGCCGAAGGTGATCCTGCTCGAGAGCTTCCTGTCGTTCCTCGGACTTGGGGTGCAGGCGCCGCTGACGAGCTGGGGCGCGCTGATCGCGCAAGGCGCCGGCAGCCTGCAGGGCGCGCCGCACCTCCTGCTGTTTCCCGCCGCCGTCTTCGTCGCGACGCTCGCCGCCCTCAACGTGCTGGGCGACCGCCTGCGCGACGCGTTCGATCCGAAGGAGCGGTAGGGGCTGAAGCGAGGTGCGTGCTTCGAGACGCGCCTTCGGCGCTCCTCAGCATGAGAGCGGTTTGGAGATGAACTGACGACGCGACGTCTCAGGAGGGCGTCACGCCTTAAGAAAACGCCCCTCCCCTTGCCGCCCCTCGAAGCGGCGCGCTAGAAGACGCGCGACCCATGACATCCAGCGCCGGCCGTCTCAACGCCGCGCGCGCCTTCCACGCGAGCCCGAGACCCCATGGCACAGCGCGAATTCATCTACCACATGAGCGGCTTGTCGAAGGCCTACGGCGCCAAGAAGACCCTCGACAACATCCATCTCTCGTTCTACCCGGACGCCAAGATCGGCATCCTCGGCCCGAACGGCGCCGGCAAGTCGACCCTGCTGAAGATCATGGCGGGGATCGACAAGGAATACACCGGCGAGGCCTGGGTCGCGAAGGGCGCGCGCGTCGGCTACCTCGCGCAGGAGCCGCAGCTCGACCCCAACAAGACGGTCCGCGAGAACGTCATGGAAGGCGTCGCCTCGAAGACGGCGATCCTCGAGCGCTACAACGAGCTCGCCATGAACTACTCCGACGAGACCGCGGACGAGATGACGGAGCTTCAGGACCGCATCGAGGCGCTGGGCCTGTGGGACCTCGACAGCAAGGTCGACCAGGCGATGGACTCGCTGCGCTGCCCGCCGGACGACTGGAACGTGGAGAAGCTCTCGGGCGGCGAGAAGCGCCGCGTGGCGCTCTGCAAGCTGCTGCTCGAGGAGCCGGAGCTGCTGCTGCTCGACGAGCCCACCAACCATCTCGACGCCGAGACCGTCAGCTGGCTGGAGAACCATCTCCGCAACTACCCCGGCGCGATCCTGATCATCACCCATGACCGCTACTTCCTGGACAAGGTGACGAGCTGGATCCTCGAGATCGACCGCGGCCGCGGCATCCCCTACGAGGGCAACTACTCCGCCTGGGTCGTGCAGAAGCAGAAGCGGATGATCCAGGAGAACCGGGTCGAGGAGGCGCTTCAGCGCACGCTCCAGCGCGAGCAGGAGTGGATGGGCAACAGCCCGAAGGCGCGCCAGGCCAAGAACAAGGCCCGCATCCAGCGCTACGACGACCTCGTGGCCAAGGCCTCCGAGGCCGGCCCGACCAGCGCCCAGATCGTCATTCCGATCGCGGAGCGCCTCGGCGCGAACGTCGTCGACTTCGAGAACATGTCGAAGGGCTTCGGCGACAAGCTGCTGATTGAGGACCTGACCTTCAAGCTGCCGCCCGGCGGCATCGTCGGCGTCATCGGCCCGAACGGCGCCGGCAAGACCACGCTGTTCCGCATGATCACCGGCCAGGACAAGCCCGACAAGGGCGAGATCAAGGTCGGCGAGACCGTGCAGCTCGGCTACGTCGACCAGTCGCGCGACTCGCTCGACCCCAACAAGAACGTCTGGGAGGAGATCTCGGGCGGCACCGACGTGATCTACCTCGGCAAGCGCGAGGTGAACTCCCGCGCCTATGTCGGCGCCTTCAACTTCAAGGGCGCGGCCCAGCAGAAGAAGGTCGGCGACCTCTCGGGCGGCGAGCGCAACCGCGTGCATCTCGCCAAGATGCTGAAGTCCGGCGCCAACGTTCTGCTGCTCGACGAGCCGACCAACGACCTCGACGTCGAGACGCTGCGGGCGCTCGAAGAGGCGCTCGAGGACTACGCCGGCTGCGCCGTGATCATCAGCCATGATCGCATGTTCCTCGACCGCATCGCGACGCACATGCTGTCGTTCGAGGGCGACAGCCACGTCGAATGGTTCGAGGGCAACTTCCAGGACTACGAGGAAGACAAGAAGCGCCGCCTCGGGCCGGATTCGGTCGAGCCGAAGCGCATCAAGTACCGCCAGTTCGCGCGCTGACATGACCGCCGGCGCGCTCTGTGCTAGCTAGCTTAGCTAGGCAGGAGCGCGCCCGTGAGCGTCACCAACATCCATCAGGCGAAGACAAACCTCTCGAAGCTGATCGAGGCTGCCGAGCGCGGCGAGGAAGTGATCATCGCCCGCAACGGCAAGCCGGCGGTGAGGATTGTGCCGGTGACTCCGTCGATCGCGGATGATCCGGAGCAGGATACGCCTGGAAAGCGGTTGCGGGGGATTTGGAGGGGCAAAGTGAAGATCATCGATCCGGATTGGTGGAAGCCGGACGACGAACTCGCTGATCTCTTTGAAAGTGGCAAGGTGTTGCCGGAAGATTTCGATGCTTCTTGACAGCAATGTCCTGCTGTTTTGGAATCTCGGACTCAGCCGTATCAGCAGAGGCGCGGAGGAAGCCCTCATCTCGGCGCCGTCTCTCTCGTTAAGCGTTGCAAGCGTTTGGGCGCTTGAGATCAAGCGAGGGTTGGGAAAGCTTCTGGCCGATATCGACTGGCATGAAACGCTCCGAGATCAATTGATCCTGCTACCAGTCGAAATCGAAGATGCGGTCGAAGCAGGCGCCCTCCCCCTTCATCATCGCGACCCCTTCGCCCGCATGATCGTCGCGCAAGCCAAGCGCCGGGGGCTCCCGATCGTCACCCGTGACCGCGCCTTCGGAGACTACGGCGTTCCGGTGATCTGGGCATGACGCTCAAGGAAGACTGGTCCGCCGCGACCTACCTGCGCTTCGAAGACGAGCGCACGCGGCCCTCGGCGGACCTGCTCGCGCGCGTTCCGCTGACGAGCGCCAGCCTCGTCCTCGATCTCGGCTGCGGACCGGGCAACTCGACGGAGCTGCTCGCCCGCCGTTTTCCCCAAGCGGACGCGATCGGCGTGGACACCTCACCGGACATGCTCGCTGCGGCGCGCAAGCGCCTGCCCGGCGCCCGATTCGTCGAAGCCGACCTCGCGACCTGGACCCCCGAGCGCCCGGCGGACGTGATCTTCGCCAACGCCGTGCTGCAGTGGCTGCCGGACCACGAAACCTTGCTCCCGAGGCTTATGGGCCTGCTCGCCGCGCGCGGCGCTCTCGCGATCCAGATGCCGGACAATCTCGACGAGCCGTCGCACCGCGCGATGCGCGAGGAGGCGCTCGATCCGCGCTGGCGGGAGCGTCTCGCGGGAGCCGCGGCCGCCCGGACGACGCTGCCGTCGCTGGAGGCCTATTACGACATGCTGCGGCCGCATGCGGCGCAGGTCGACGTCTGGCGCACCACCTACGCCCACCCGCTCGACGGCGCGGAGGCGATCGCCGGCTGGCTGAAGGCGACGGGTCTGCGCCCGTTCCTCGACCCGCTCGACGACGGCGAACGCGAGGCGTTCGTCGCGGCCTACGTGGAGCGGACGCGCCGGCTCTACCCCGCGCGCTCCGACGGCAAGGTTCTGCTGCGCTTTCCCCGGCTGTTCATGGTCGCGACGCGGGCATGAGCCGCGACCTGCTGGGCGCGATCTCCGTCCACCCCGGCCGCCGCCTGACCGCGCGCCTCGCCGAGACACTCGCGGTCGTCGACGCCGCGAGCTTCGAGACCCAGCGGGTCCCCGGGCTGACGCTGACGCTCGAGGGCGTCCCCGGCGATCCGCACGCCGGCTTCACCCGCCGCGCCGGGCCGCGCGAGCCGTGGCATCCGCGGGGAGCCGAGATTCGCTCGGGCCGGCAGCTCTCCATCGTGTCCGTCGAGGAGCTTGCGGAGATTGCGAGCGCCATGGGGCATTCCGTCGTCGAGGCGGGCTGGATCGGCGCCGACCTCGTCATGGAAGGCCTGCCGAGCCTGTCGTTCCTGCCGGCGGGAACGCGGCTGTTCTTCGAGGGCGGGGCCTGCGTGGTGGTCGAGGCGCAGAACGCGCCGTGCCGCCACGCCGGGCGGGCCATCGCCGGCCACACGGGACGGCCGGGCGACGAGCTCAGCTTCCCGAAGATCGCCAAGCGCCTCAGGGGCGTGGTGGCGAGCGTCGAGCGCGTCGGCGAGGTCGCGGCCGGCTCGGATGTGGTCGTCCGCGTGCCCGAGCAGTGGATCTATTAGGACGAAAGCCGGCCCTGCGGCTCCCGCGCCCCAGGTCGACGATGTTCAAATCGCTCGCGACCCCTATGTTCCGCAAGGCGTGCGGGCCCGACGTTCCGCACGCGCGTTTCGGAGATTCGCCCGCATGACCGATGTCGCCGTCCTGTTCGATCGCCTCGCCGAGCTTTGCCGCGAGACCGAGGGCCTGACGCTCCGAAAACTCTTCGCCGACGACGCCGAGCGGTTCGCCCGCTACTCGGTGAAGCTCGACGATCTGCTCTTCGACTACTCGAAGACCCACATGACGCCCGAAACGCTCGAGCTTCTGCTCGCGCTTGCGCGAGCGGCCGACGTCGAGGGACGTCGCGACGCGATGTTCGCGGGCGAGAAGATCAACGTCACCGAGGACCGCGCGGTGCTGCACACGGCGCTTCGCGCGCCCGAGGGCGCCTCGATCCTGGTCGACGGCGTCGACGTGATGCCGGAGGTGCTGGCCGAGCGCCGCAAGGCCGCCGACTTCGCGGAGGCCGTCCGCGCCGGCGTGCTGGAAGGCGCGACCGGCGAGCGCTTCACCGACGTCGTCAACATCGGCATCGGCGGCTCCGACCTCGGCCCCGCCATGGCCGCGCTCGCGCTCAGCCCCTACATGCAGCAGGGCCTGCGCGGGCACTTCGTGTCGAACGTCGACGGCTCGCACATCACCGACGTGCTCCGCCATCTCGACCCGACGAGCACGCTGATCCTCGTCGCCTCCAAGACCTTCACCACCATGGAAACCATGGCGAACGCGCATGAGGCGCGGCGCTGGCTCGTGGGCGCGCTGGGGGAAGCGGCGGTGGGAGCGCACTTCGCGGCGATCTCGACCAACGTCAGGGCGGTCGAGGCCTTCGGCATGAGCGCGGACCGCATGTTCCGCTTCTGGGACTGGGTCGGCGGGCGCTACTCGCTGTGGTCGGTGATCGGCCTGTCGCTGACCATTCTGATCGGCGGCAAGAACTTCGACGCCTTCCTGGCCGGCGGCCACGAGATCGACGAGCACTTCCGCACCGCGTCGCTCGAGCGGAACATCCCGGCGCTGATGGGGCTGATCGGTATCTGGCACCGCAACGTCTGCGGCTACGACACCCATGCTGTGCTGCCCTACGACCAGCGGCTCGCGCGTTTCCCCGCCTACCTCCAGCAGCTCGACATGGAGTCGAACGGAAAGTCGGTGGCGCTCGACGGCGCGCCGGTCGCGACCAAGACCGGGCCGATCGTCTGGGGCGAGCCCGGCACCAACGGCCAGCACGCGTTTTACCAGCTGCTGCACCAGGGCACGAACGTGGTCCCGGCGGACATCCTGCTCGGCGCCGTTCCGCACGAGCATGTGGCCGACCAGCACGCCATGCTGCTCGCGAACGGCTTGGCTCAGGGCGAGGCCTTCATGAAGGGCCGCACGACCGAGGAAGCGGCGGCGCAACTCGAAGCGTCCGGCCTCGACGCGGCGGAGGCGGCCCGGCTCGCCCCGCACAAGACCTTCCCCGGCGGCCGCCCGACCTCGACCATCGCCTACCGCACGCTGGACCCGCGCACGCTCGGCCGCCTGATCGCGCTCTACGAGCACAAGGTGTTCACGCAAGGGACGATCTGGGGGATCAACTCGTTCGACCAGTGGGGCGTGGAGCTCGGCAAGGAGCTCGCGAGCCGGCTGATCCCGGTGGTGAAGGGCGAGAGGGGAACGGAGGAGCTCGACAGCTCCACCAAGGGGCTCGTCGAGCATCTGGCGAGGCTGCGGGAGGCCTAGGCGGTATGCTCATCGCGCCTCACCCGCGGCGCCGCCCGCCGCCTGCCTTGACTTTTCCTCTTCGCACATGCGAATAGACGGCATCGCACACGATGCGAGCCCTCGCGTCCAGGCCGCGTGAGTCGGGCCCCTCGCCCGAACCTGCCGGACGCCCACGAACCTCCTCGACAGCCCAGATCACGCGGGGCGCGTCTCAACGCACCCGCCGTCGCCGCGCGCGCCTTTTCGAGGCCTGACGCGCAAGCGCACGGCTGCATTCGAAAGCTTTAGCACCTTGACCAAGTTCACCGATCTCGGCCTGTCGCAGCCCATTCTCCAGGCGCTCGCCGCCGACGGCTACGAGACCCCGACCCCGATCCAGGCGCAGGCGATCCCCGCTCTGCTCGCCGGCCGCGACCTGATGGGCATCGCCCAGACCGGAACCGGCAAGACCGCCGCCTTCGCGCTGCCGATCATCGAGAAGCTCGTCGCGAACCCGCGCATGGCCCCGCGCCGCGGCTGCCGCGCGCTGATCCTGTCGCCGACCCGCGAGCTCGCCAGCCAGATCGCGGACTCGTTCCGCTCCTATTCCAAGAACCTGAAGCTTTCGATCGCGGTCGTGTTCGGCGGCGTCGCCGCCGGCCCGCAGGTCCGCAAGCTCTCGAACGGCGTCGACATCCTCGTGGCGACGCCGGGCCGCCTGCTCGATCACATCGACGGCAAGATGCTGCGGCTGGACCAGGTCGAGTTCTTCGTGCTCGACGAAGCCGACCAGATGCTTGACCTCGGCTTCATCCACTCGATCCGCCGCATCCTGCCGATGCTGCCGCACCGCCGGCAGACGATGTTCTTCTCGGCCACCATGCCGAAGACCATCAAGGACCTCGCCGACGCCATGCTGACCGATCCGGCCATGGTCCAGGTGACGCCCGTCGCCAAGACCGCGGACCGCGTCGAGCAGAGCGTCGTGTTCGTGGAGCAGGCCGGCAAGAAGACCGTCCTGGTCGACGTGCTGCGCTCGCCCGACATTGGCCGCGCGCTGATCTTCACCCGCACCAAGCACGGCGCCGACAAAGTCGTGCGCCAGCTTGAGGAAGCCGGCATCGCCGCCGCGGCGATCCACGGCAACAAGAGCCAGGCGCAGCGCGAGCGCGCGCTCGGGTCGTTCAAGACCGGCCACATCAAGACCCTCGTCGCGACCGACATCGCCGCCCGCGGCATCGACGTCGACGGCGTCAGCCATGTGGTGAACTACGACGTGCCGAACGTCGCGGAATCCTACGTCCACCGCATCGGCCGCACCGCCCGCGCCGGCGCCGCGGGTCTCGCCATCACCTTGGTCGCGAACGACGAGCGCGCCTATCTCCGCGACATCGAGCGCCTCATCAAGCAGTCGATCCCCTCGACCGACCGCCGCTCCGAAGCCGGCAAGGCCGAGCCGGAAGGTTCGGGCGCCGCGTCCAAGACGGGGCAGAACCGCGGCGGCGGCGGCGGCCGGCCGCAAGGCCAGGGTCGTCCGGCCGGCGGCGGCCAGCGCAACCAGCAGCCGCGCCGCGACGGCGGCCGTCCCGGCGGCGAGAACGGCAACCGCACCGCTGAACCGCGCCGCCAGCACGCCGCCGCCCCGCAGGGCGCGCGGAACGACGGCGGCCGCAGCTCCGAAGCCGGTATCTCCGGCGTCGGCTTCCTGAAGGCGAACGGCGGCGGGGCCAAGCCCGGCGGTCGCCGCCCGCGTCGCGACGGTCGCCCGCAGGGCGATCGCCGTCAGGCCGACCACGGCTGACGACGCCGAACACGAAGCGCACGAGAGCTTCCCTTAAAGAAAGGGCGCTTCGGCTCCTCGAAGCGCCCTTTCGCGCGTCTGGCGATCACCGATCCGCCCTCGTCGTCTCACTGCGTGGTGGTCGATTTCACGATGGCCACGCCGTCGGCCGCGCCGCAGGTCGTGTCGAGCTGGGGGCCGAGCCAGGCGAGCGCCGGACCCAGCTCGCGCCGCCACAACGGCCACTCGTGGCGGCCCGGAACGATCGTCAGCTTGCTGTCGACCCCCGCCCTCAGCAAAGCGAGGTGCAGTTCGGTCGAGCCCTGCA
Source organism: Methylopila sp. 73B (assembly GCF_000526315.1). Classification (NCBI taxonomy): domain Bacteria; kingdom Pseudomonadati; phylum Pseudomonadota; class Alphaproteobacteria; order Hyphomicrobiales; family Methylopilaceae; genus Methylopila; species Methylopila sp. 73B. The sequence goes on from NZ_JAFV01000001.1 coordinate 1,412,334, forward strand.
CGATTCCGCCGGGGTCACGGTCGCCGGCGTTGATGTAGATCTTCGGCTTCTCGCGCAGCAGCGCGAGCCTGGGCGCCTTGGGAAACAGGTTGGCGGCGTTGAAGCGCGAGACCCTGAAGGGCGTTCCGAAGGCGCCGTCGTAGAAGGTGCGCGCGCGCTTCAGCCGCCCGGTCATCTGCGGCGCGATCGGCTGCGTCAGACTGCCGGACAGGCTGACGCCGAAGCCGAACCGGTGCGGCTTGTCGAATGCGAACAGCAGCGCGCCATAGCCGCCCATCGACAGGCCGGCGGCCGCCCTGCCCCCGCGGCAGGCTGCGGTCGGCAGGCTCCTGTCGATGGTGTTGACGAGATCGCGCGTGATGGCGGTCTCCATCAGGCCTTCGCCCTGCGCGTCGGGATTGTCGACGTACCAGCTATTGCCGGCGTAGGGCATGACCACGACCGTTGGGGGCATGCGCCCCTCCGCGATCGCCTTGTCCATCGTGGTCGCGAGCCCGCCGGCGTCGAGCCAGTCGGCCTCGCCCGGCCCGCCGCCGTGCAGCAGGTAGAGCACCGGCCAGCGCGTGCCGGGCGCGGGCTCCCCGGCGGGCTTGTAGAGGCTGTAGCGTAGCGGCTTGCCAAGCGCGGGACTGGGCGCCTTGAGGTCGCGCTCCACGACCCCGCCGGAGACGGCGGGCGTCGCGGCGCTCAGAACCAGAGCCGCGGCGGCGAGGCTGGCGGACAGGATGCGCGTGATCAACGAGCGCTCTCCGACGGGCGGACAACCGGGAGCGGCGCGGGCGGCGTCAGAGCGTCGTCGGAGCCGGCACGATGTTATTGCGCGCTTGATCCGAAAAGCACGCCCAAATGGTCGGCGCCCGCCTTGCGCTTTTGCATGCGTTCAAGGCGTCGGCCTGGTCCCGTCAGACGCTCCGCTCGAGGCCACGTCGTGGCCGCAGGTGGGGTCGAGCTTGGGCCCGAGCCACGTCAGGGACGTGGCGAACGCGCGCCGCCACGTCTCCCAATCATGCTGGCCCGGGCCGATCCGGAAGGTGCTGTCGACGCCCGCCCGCAGCAGCGCGACATGCAGCCGCGTCGTGTTCTGCAGCAGGCCGCCACGGTCGCGGTCGCCGATCGACAGGTAGACGTCCGGCTGCGGCGCGGCGCCCTTTTCGAACGTGCGGAGACGCGTGAAGAGATTCCAGGCGTTGAACCGCTCGCGATCGAGCGGCCGCCCAAAGGCGCCGTCGTAGAAGGCGTCGGCGCGCTTCAGCCGCGCGACGTCGCTACGGTCGATCGGCGGGCTGACCGCGCCGGCGAGGCTGATCGCCGCCGAAAACACCTCGGGCGCGTCGATCGCGAACAACAGCGCGCCATAGCCGCCCATCGAGAGGCCGCCGACCGCGCGTCCCTCGCGGCAGGCCGCGGTGGGGAACCGCTGGTCGACAGCGGCGACGAGGTCGCGGACGATCGCCGTCTTCATCAGGCCGTGGCCGCCGGGATCGGGGTTGTCGACATACCAGCTGTAAGGCGCGACCGGCGTCACCACGAGCGTCGGCGGAATCGCGCCCTCGGCGATCGCCCGGTCCATGGTCTCGGCCAGGCCGCCCTGGTCCAGCCAGTCCGACACGCTGGGGCGGCCTTCGAGGAGGTAGACCACAGGCCAGCGCTCGGCGCCGGAGGGGGCCGTCTCCGGCCGGTAGAGGTTGTATTCGATCTCGCGCCCGAGCGCCGGGCTCCAGGCCGACTGGTTGCGCTCGACGACGCCCTGGGCCTCCGCGCCTGCGGAGGCGAAGGCGAGAAGACAGGTCAGGGCGGCGGAGGTTCGTCGACGCATCGGGGACCATTCAACGACAAGTGAGGCCGGAACATAGGGCCCGAAGCGCTCCGCGCTGTTCAGAATCTCGTGCGCCAGATTGCTCGGCGAGCATGAGGCCGGCACTGCGCCTCCGGTCTGACACCGTCGCTCGAGGTACCGCGGGAGGGATCAAGGACGCATCCGACGGCTGCGTACGACGATTTCAGGCGGGGCGCCGGCCTAGGCTTCCGCGCCATCGTGCCGTGCGCTCACCATGCAGCGGCGCCTGCGAAAACCCTTTGAGGGAGCCGCATGAGGCAGGTGTCCACCACGATCGGTCATGCTCCCGTCTCGGCGATCGGCTTCGGCTGCGCCTCGATCGGCTCGTGGGTCACCGCCGACGAGGGGCTGCGCGCGCTCGAGCGGGCCTTCGACGCCGGCGTGACCTGGTTCGACGTCGCGCCGAGCTACGGCGACGGCGCGGCGGAAACCATCCTCGGCCGCTTCCTGGCCGGACGCGCCGGCGCCGTCAACGTCTGCACGAAGGTCGGGATCGTCGCGGTGTCGACCGGTTGGAAAGCGGCGCTGCGACCCCACGCCCGCCGCCTCGTCCGGCGATTTCCCGCGCTCCGCCGTTATGCCCGAGGCGTGCGGACGATCGAGACCACGCCGCTCACGACCGCCGGGGTCGCGGCGAGCGTCGACGAGAGCCTCCGCCGGCTGGGCGTGGAGCGGATCGACCTGCTGATGATCCACGACCCCCTGCCGCGCGACGTGCTCGACGGCGCAGTGGAGGAGGCGCTGACGATGGCGATCGAGGCCGGCAAGGTCGGGGCGGTCGGCGTGGCGGGGGATCTCGAGGCGGTCGCGGCCGGCGCCGAACGACCGCGTCTGTTCGCGGCCCTCCAGACCGAGAACAACCCGTTCGAATCTCGCCTGCAGGACCGCCGCCTTGCGGATTGGCGATCCGCCGGCCGCCTGACGATCGCGCACGGAGCGCTGAACGTGTTCGGCGCCTTGCCGCGTCTGCGGACTTTGCTCGCGGAGGATCCGGCGACGCGACGTCGCCTCGCCGACGCGGGCTATGACCCGGCGGCCCCTACGACGCCGGCCGAGATGCTGACCGACTACGCGTTGGCGACCAACGCCTCGGGCCTGTGCCTGTTCTCGGCCATCAAGCCGCGGCACCTCAGCGCCCTGGTCGCGCGGGCCGACGCGGCGCGGGACCCCGCCGAGATGCTCGATCTCGGCGCGGCGCTCGCGGAACGCTGGCGCAGCCGAACCGCGATCAAGACATGAATCGATGGTGCGGACGGCGGGGCTCGAACCCGCACGCCTTGCGGCGCAAGATTTTAAGTCTCGTGCGTCTACCGGTTTCGCCACGTCCGCCCGAGCGGCGAGGTATGGACACGAAAAAGGCGCGCCGCAACTGCGACGCGCCTTCGAGCAATCGATAACGAGGTAGGCTTACGAGCCGAACGGACGACGGACTTGGGTCGCCGCGTCGGAGATGCCGAGACGGTCGAGGTCGGCGGCGTTCGGAGTCCGGTGCGACTCGACCGCCGATGCGACGCGGCCGGCGGCGAACACGAGACCGATGGTCTCCATCACCTCACGAGCCATGTTGCGGATGCGAAGCGCCGGCAGAGGGCGGCCCATCGCGACGGAAAGATTGCGAGCCACGTTCGATCTCCAAAGTTCCTGGAACCCGTTGGTTCCTGGCGCTCAAGATAAGCCCGATGCCGCATCGCACAATGCGCGTTGTCCTCGACGGAGGCATGCTACTTTCGCATAACTCCCTTGGCCCGCTTTCACACAATCGCAACAGTCCGACTCACCCGGCGGCCCCCTCGCGGATCGGCGGCTGGAAGGCGAGCCCCATGTCCCAGGGGAAATAGATCCAGGTGTCCTGGCTGACCTCGGTGACGAAGGTGTCGACCAGCGGCCGTCCCTGCGGCTTGGCGTAGACGGTGGCGAAGTGCGCCTCGGGCAGCATGGCGCGCACGCAGCGCGCGGTGCCGCCGGTGTCGACCAGGTCGTCGACGATCAGCACGCCCTGCCCCTGCCCGCCGCCGAGCGCCGCCACCGACGCCGCGACCTCCTTCAGCACGGTCATCGCGCCTTGCGTGTCGTAGTCGTGGTAGCTCGCGACGCAGACTGTCTCGATCACCCGGATGTCGAGCTCGCGCGCCACGATCGCCGCCGGCACCAGCCCGCCGCGGGTGACGCTGACGATCGCCTTGAAGCCGCCGACCGCCTCCGCGTCCGCCGTCAGGCGCCAGGCGAGCGCGCGGGCGTCGCGGTGAAACTGCTCCCAGGAGACGGGATAGATCTTCTCGGGGCCCGGAGCCGCCATGGGGGTCGTCCTATCGAGACGTCAGCGCAAGCCGGTCAGCATCGCCTCGACCGCGACCTTCGCCGCGGCGAGCGCCTCGGGGTCGCGCGAGCGGATCACGATGTTGGTGTTGAAGCCGCCCTCGTCCATAAAGGGATAGCTGCCAATCGCGACGCCGGGATGGGCCTTCTGCACGGCGCCGAGCGGCGTCGCGATGTCGCCCTCCCTGGCGTCGGCGCGCAGGCTTTCGCTCAGCACCTTCACGCCCGCCGCGAGCGTCGGCCCGACCTCGTCGAGCATGGCCTGCATGATCGAGGGGACGCCGGCGAAGACGAAGACATTCTCGAGCCGAAAGCCCGGCGCCTTCGAGACCTTGTTGGCGATGAGGTCCGCGCCGAAGGGAATGCGGGCCATGCGCAGCCGCCCCTCGTTGAGGTCCGCCGCATTGGGGAAGCGTTCGCGGAGCATCGCGACGGCGCGGGGGTCGTGGTCGATGCCGACGCCGAAGGCTTTCGCCACCGAGTCGGCGGTGATGTCGTCGTGCGTCGGTCCGATGCCGCCGGTCGTGAACAGGTAGGTGTTGCGGGCGCGGAGCGCGTTGATCGCCTCCACGATCGCCGCCTCGTCGTCCGCCACGACGCGCACCTCCTGCAGGTCGATCCCGATGTTGGTGAGGTACTGCGCGATGTAGCCGCTGTTGCTGTCCCGCGTGCGTCCCGAGAGCACCTCGTCGCCGATCACGAGGACGGCGGCGGTGGCGGGCGTGTTCGACATGGGATCGGCCTTGCGATGGGAGGACGTCGCGGAGATAGAGGAGCGATCGGCGGCGAACAAGCCAGGCGCCGCCTAGGGGGCCTTCGCCCGCAGGAGACAGCCGTGACGCCGCTCATCAACATCGACGTTCCGGATCTCGCCGCCGCCGTGCGGTTCTACCGCGCGGCCTTCGGGCTGACGCCGACGCGCCGGATCGGCGACGCCGCGGTGGAGCTCGCAGGATGGCCGACGCCCGTCTACCTCCTGCAACGCGCCGAGCACACGGCGACGGCCGGACGCGCGCGCCGCTCCTACGCCCGGCACTGGACGCCGCTGCACCTCGACGTGGTCGTCGACGACATCCGGACCACCCGTGACCGCGCCGTGGCGGCCGGGGCGATCGTCGAGGGCGAGATCGCCGTGGAGGATTGGGGCTCCCTCGCCGCGCTGTCCGATCCCTTCGGCCACGGCTTCTGCCTCATCCAGTTCCACGGCGACGGGTACGGCGCGATCTCGACGGCGGCCGATGATCTCTGACGTGGACGTCGCCGCGGCCGCCTTTCCCGTGCTGCCCTACCCGGCCACGCTCGTTCCGGGCCGGCTGATCCGCCGCTACAAGCGCTTCCTCGCCGACGTCCGGCTGGACGACGGCCGGGAGGTCGTCGCCCATGTGGCGAACTCGGGCTCGATGATGGGGCTTTCGACGCCCGGCATGCGCGTCTGGCTCTGCCCGAAGACCAGCGGATCCCTGCCGTGGTCGTGGGCGGTGGTCGAGGTCGAGATCGACGGGCGTCCGACGCTGGTGGGCGTGGACACGGCCGCGCCCAACAAGCTCGGGCTCGCGGCGGTCGGCGCCGGCCTGCTGCCCGCCTTCGCGGGCTACGACAGCGTCCGGCGCGAAGTGCGCTACGGCGTCAACAGCCGGATCGACCTGCTGCTCGCAAGCGCCGGCCGGCCGAAGGCTTTCGTCGAGATCAAGAACGTCCACCTGTGGCGGCGCGGCGCGCTGGCCGAGTTCCCGGACGCGGTGACCGCTCGGGGCGCCAAGCACCTGGTCGAGCTCTCGAACGAAGTCGCGGCCGGAGGCCGCGCGGCGATGCTGTTCATCGTGCAGGGCCCGGCGGCCGGCTTCGCGATCGCCCGCGACCTCGACCCCGTCTACGGCCGCGCCTTCGACCTCGCCCGCGCATGCGGCGTCGAGGCGCACTGCTGGAGCGCGACGGTCACGCTCGAAGGCGTCCAGCTCGACCGCGAGGTCCCGATCGTCGATTGAACTCTATGAGTGTCAGCTTCCCAGCGCCGCCAGCCGGTCGAGCGCCGCGGAGAAGCCGTTGAGGGAGACGCTGAAGCTCGTCACCTGGCCGTCGCTCTGGTTGAGCGAGGAGACCGTCAGGCGCTGGCCCTTCTTCATGGCGTCCGTAGCCGCCGCCGGAAACGACACCGGCAGCACGCAGCCCTGCGGCACGCAGGTGGAGAAGCGCAGGCCCGTCCCGAAATCCTTGTCGTCGAGGGTGAGGATGGCGCCGTTGTCGAGCTTCAGGCCGAAGGGCATGAGCACGGCGCCCTCGGTCTTCCCTTCCGCCGGCACCCGCAGCTCGATCGCGAACACGCGGCGGCCGGACTGCTTGTCGCCCTGCGCCTGCGACAGCAGGCAGCTCTTGCGGCTGTCCGCGACCCGGCAGTCCACGGTCCAGTCGCCGTAGGTCTCGTTGACGGAGCCCGCGCCGTTCGGGAGCGACGCGGCGGCGGGCTGGCCCGGCGTCTGCGCCTTCGCGGCCTGGGCGTCGGTCGGCTGCGGCTGCGTCGTGCGGTCGTTCTTCCGCAACCGGTCGGTGGCGGCCTTCATCTCCTCGGCGGTCGGCTGCTGGGCGAAGGCGGCCGGAGCGGCCGCCAACGCGGCGGCGGCGAGAAGGAGGGCGGCGCTGAAGCGGAGCATGACGGGGGCTCTTCCAAAACATCGAACGGTGGATGCAGGCCCCTTTACACCAAGGGCGCCGCGCGAGGTAAGTCCTTTGCGATCCGCGAGAACGAAAGCGGCAGCACAGCAAAGTATAGAATAGATCTAAAGTTCGTCCGCGACAGCGGACCGCCGCGGCGATCGAGCGCCTGACGCGCACGCCCGGCGGATGCTATCTGTCCTGCGACGCAACCACGCACGGACGGGCGCCGGACGCATGAGATTCGAAGGCACGACCGCCTACGTCGCGACGGAGGATCTCAAGATCGCCGTCAACGCCGCCGTGACGCTGGAGCGGCCGCTGCTGGTGAAGGGCGAACCCGGCACGGGCAAGACCGTGCTCGCCCGTGAAATCGCCCAGGCGCTCGACGCTCCGCTGCTCGAGTGGCACGTGAAGTCGACGACGAAAGCCGTTCAGGGGCTTTACGAATACGATGCTGTGGCCCGGCTGCGCGACGGCCAGCTCGGCGACCCGCGCGTCTCCGATATCGCCAACTACATCCGAAAGGGCCCGCTCTGGACCGCCTTCACGGCGGAGCGCCGCCCCGTGCTGCTGATCGACGAGATCGACAAGGCGGACATTGAGTTTCCGAACGACCTGCTGCTCGAGCTCGACCGCATGGAGTTCCACGTGCCCGAGACCGGCGAGACGGTGAAGGCCGCGCGCCGGCCGGTCGTGATCATTACCTCGAACAACGAGAAGGAGCTGCCGGACGCTTTCCTGCGCCGCTGCTTCTTCCATTACATCCGCTTCCCCGACCCGGGCACCATGGCCGCGATCGTGGAGACGCATTTTCCCGGGCTGAAGAAGCGCCTTCTGTCGGAGGCGCTAGCGCTGTTCTACGAGGTGCGCGAGGCGCCCGGTCTGCGCAAGAAGCCGTCGACCAGCGAATTTCTGGACTGGCTGAAGCTGCTGCTGGCGGAGGATGTCGCGCCCGAGATCCTGCGCGCGAAGGATCCGCGCCGGACGATCCCGCCGCTTCACGGCGCGCTGCTGAAGAACGAGCAGGACGTCCAGCTGTTCGAACGCATGGCCTTCATGATGCGGCGCGAAGGGCGGTAGCGCCCTCGCCGCGGGACGTCAGGCGAGCGCCAGCGACTTCTCGAACACGGTGAGCCCCGTCAGGCAGTCCTCCATCGCGCGGCGGGCGCGGGGGCGCGGCACGTCGAGGGCTTTGGCGACCGTCTCAAGGCGGTGGTTCGGGAGGTCCTTCACGCGGCCCTGCGCGAAGCGCATGGCGCACACAGTCGTCGACGGCGCCGTCAAGCCGGCGCGCTCCGCCTCGGCGACGAGGAACGCGTGGTCGAAGCCGATGTTGTAGGCGACCAGGGGATCCTCGCCGACGAAGGCGAAGAAGCTCGCCAAGGCGTCCTTTGGCTCGGGCGCCTCGGCGAAGGCGGCGTCGTCGAGGCCGGTCATCGCGCGGACGAAGGCCGGGATCGCCCGGTCGGGCTTCACCAGCGACTGGAAGGCCCACAGCTCGCCGCTGGCGCGGTCGAACTTGAGGGCCGCGATCTCGATCACGCGGTCCCGCTTCGGCGTCAGGCCCGTCGTCTCGAGGTCGAAGAAGACATAGCGGCTTTCGCCGGCGGCGATGCGTTCAAGCGGCGTGGACATCTCTTTCCGATCGGGACTCGACTGGCGCGGTGCGGCGGGACGTTAACGGAACGTTCCTACGGTATCGAAAAGAGCGTCGCCAGAAGCTTTTCGCCAAGATCACAGCGTGGCATAGGCTCCGCCCATGTCGCACAACACCTTCGGCCACCTCTTCCGCGTCACCACCTTCGGCGAAAGCCACGGCCCCGCCATCGGCGCGGTGGTCGACGGCTGTCCGCCGCGGTTGACCTTTCGGCGGGACGACGTGCAGGCCGCGCTCGATCGCCGGCGCCCCGGCCAATCGCGCTTCACCACCCAGCGGCGCGAGCCGGACCAGGTCGAGATCCTGTCGGGCGTGCTGGAGGCCGAGGACGGTCTGCTCACGACCACCGGCACGCCGATCGGCCTGCTGATCCGGAACGTCGACCAGCGCTCGAAGGACTACTCCAACATCGCCCAGAGCTACCGACCGGGCCATGCGGACGTGACCTACGACGTGAAATACGGCGTCCGCGACCACCGCGGCGGCGGGCGGTCGTCCGCGCGCGAAACCGCCATGCGCGTGGCGGCCGGCGCCATCGCGCGCCTCGTTCTCTCGAACGTCACCATCCGCGCCGCGCTCGTCGCCATGGGCGAGATCGAGATCGACCGCTCGCGGTGGGACTGGGCGGAGGTCGACCGCAATCCGTTCTTCTGCCCCGATCCCGTCGCAGCAAAGGAGATGGAGGCCTATCTCGACGGGATCCGCAAAGCAGGCTCCTCCGTTGGGGCGGTGCTCGAGGTCGAGGCGGACGGCGCGCCCGCGGGCCTCGGGGCGCCGATCTACGGCAAGCTCGACGCCGACCTCGCCGCGGCCCTCATGAGCATCAACGCGGTCAAGGGCGTCGAGATCGGCGCGGGATTCGCCGCGGCGCGCCTGACGGGCGAGGAAAACGCCGACGAGATGCGGGCCGGGAACGACGGCAAGCCGGTGTTCCTATCGAACAAGGCAGGCGGCGTGCTCGGCGGCATCTCGACGGGCCAGGCCATCGTCGCGCGCTTCGCCGTGAAACCCACGTCGTCGATCCTCACGCCGCGCCGGTCGATCGACGCCTCAGGCGCCGACGTCGACGTCTCGACCAAGGGCCGCCACGACCCCTGCGTCGGCATCCGCGCCGTGCCCGTCGGCGAGGCGATGGTCGCCTGCGTGCTCGCGGACCACGTCCTGCGACATCGCGGCCAGACCGGCGGCTGATCAAGGGCTTGACGCGTCGCGCGAGCGGCCCGAAACCGGGGCGCGTCCAGACGGCGATTTCGGCGACGCAACCGAAGGCGCGGTTGGTCCGCGGCGAGGTAAATCCGTTGTCATGAACGCGCCGTACGAGACCGCATAGACGCATCCCCTCGGGGCCGCGTTTTCAACTTGAGAAACCCGCCGGCCGGTAAGCAGTCCCCGAGCCGGCGGTTTTTTCGCCCACCGCCTCCCATGGTCCAAGCTGACGGTCGGCGCAGGCGGCGTATCGCGGCCTCCGCCGATCTTGAACGGAGGGCTGCGGCCATGGAGCGAGTGACGGGCGGATGCCTGTGCGGCGACGTTCGGATCGTGGCGTCGGGACGACCCTACCGGGTCGGGCTCTGCCACTGCCTCGACTGCCGCAAGCATCATGGGGCGCTGTTTCACGCCTCCGCGGTGTTTCCCAAGGATGCGGTCGCGGTCCACGGTGAACCGCGCTCCTACGCCGGGCGGTTTTTCTGCCCCCGATGCGGCTCGTCCGTGTTCGCGCGCACGGCGGACGAGGTCGAAGTGAACCTCGGGTCTCTGGACGCGCCCGACCAACTGCGCCCCACCTACGAAAGCTGGACCGTCCGTCGCGAATCCTGGTTGCCGCCGTTTCCGCTGTCGCGCCGCTACGCCGGCGATCGCGACCCCACGAGCCGATCCGAGGACTGAGTCTAGGGGCGCTGCGTGTCGAACAGGTTGCCGGCGACCTCGCGGACCGTCGGGGGACGGCGCTCGACGAAGGGCAGAGGGCGGCAGACCGCCATCGCGGCGAGGCCCACGCGGGCGGTCAGAAGGCCGTTCAGCACGCCCTCCCCCAGCCGCGCCGAGAGCTTCGCCGCAAGGCCATGCCCGAGCACCTGCTCCAGCAGCCCGTCGCCGACCCCCATGCCGCCGGTCACGGCGAGATGGCCGAGCACGTGCTTCGCAAGCTTGAAGAAGCCGAGCGACCCCGGGCGGCCGCCGTAGATCGTCCCGATCCGCCGGATGAGCCGCATGGCCTCGACCGCCACGAAGGCGAGATCGACGATCGCGCGCGGGGACACCGCGGTCACCACCGACACCCGCTTGGCGGACGACGCGATCGCGCGCGTCGCCTCGGCGTCGAGCGCCGCCAGCAGTTCGCGTTCGGCGATCTTCAGACGGTCCGAGCCGTCGATGATGTCGTCGTCGTGCTCCACGATGGCGCGGCGCGCCCGCGCCGTCTCCGGCCGCGCGGCGTAGAGCGCCACCACGTCCGCGATCACGCGCTTGGCGGCCTTGGCGTCGTCGCTGGCGTGCGCGGCGTCCGCCGCCTCCCGCAGGTGCTCGATCCGCGACAGGCGCATCAGCCCCGCCGCCTCCCGGCCGATGATGGCGAGGCCGGCCAGCGCCGCGAGCCCGGCGAGACCGAGCGCGACCCACCCCAGCCAGTCCGAGCGTGCGAACAGGTCCTCGACCACCCGCGTCGCCCACAGGCCGACCGCGAGGCTGACCAGCCCCCCGAGCGCGCCGAAGAACAGGTTCCCGAGCGACAGCCTCGTGCGCCGCGGCGCGACGGGCGCGGCCGCGGGCTCCTCGACCTCGAAGGGATCGGGCTGCGAGGTCACGACCACGCCGCCGCGCGAGGTGGCGACCGTCTCGTCGGGCGCCGCCATCACCACGGAAGGGTCGTTCAGGCGGAAGGCGGTCGGCCGTCGGGGCGGCTGTCGCAGGGGGTCGTTCGACGGAGCGTCGGTCACAGCAGCGCGTCTCCCAGCAGGAATTCGAGCGTGCGGTCGAGCCGGATGTGCGGAAGCTGCGTGACCCCGCGCTCGGGCGCGAGCCTCGGCGGGCGAAACTTCACGAAGCGGATGTCCCCGCCGTCGTCGCTCACCGCGCGGCCGCGGTAGCCGCCGGCGCTCAGCGCCGTTTCAGGATCCTCCGGCAGGTCGCCGGGGAACACCGCGATCTCCTCCTGGCCGTCGAACACCTGGCCTCCGGAGCGCTCGCCCGCCTCCGGCACGCCGACGATGACGGGGAGATCGTCCCGGCCCTGCCGCGCCGTCGCCTCGCGGGTGGCCCGCACCGCGGCCAGCGCCACCACGTCGACCGCCGCGCCGTCGAACTCCGCGTTCTTGATCGCCCGTCCGACGAGGCGCCGCAGGATCGCCTCGAGCCGGTCATGGCTCGTGTGATGCAGGTGGTCGGCCTTGGTCGCGGCGAACAGCAGGCGGTCGACCTTGGGGCGGAACAGGCTGGTGAGCCACGAGTTCCGGCCGTGCCGGAACGCCGCGAGCACGTCGGTCAACGCCACCTCGAGGTCCGCGACCGCCTCGGGTCCGGCGTTCAGCGCGGCCAGCGCGTCGACGAGCACGACCTGGCGGTCGAGCCGCGCGAAGTGGTCGCGGAAGAACGGCTTCACGACGTGGTTGCGGTAGGATTCGTAGCGCCGCTCCATCATCGCCCACAGCGACCCGGCCGGGGCCTCGCCTTCGGCCGGCACGTCGAGCGGTGCGAAGGTCAGAGCAGGACTGCCGTCGAGATCGCCCGGCATCAGGAAGCGGCCGGGAGGAAGCGTCGACAGCGCGACGCGTTCGGCGCGACCTGCGATCAGATAGGCCCGGAACAGCGCCGCCGCCTGCCGGGCCGCGGTTTCGTCCTCGCGGGCGGCGGGATCGAGCGTCGCGAGATAGGCCCGCCATTCGGCGGCGAGCGGCGCGCGGGTGGGACCTTCAGAGGCGTGGAGCGTCTTCTGCGACCAGGTCCGGAAGTCCTGCGACAGCAAAGCGAGATCGAGCAGCCATTCGCCGGGATAGTCGACGATGTCGAGGGTGAGGCGTCGGCCCGGCCTTTGCCGGCTGAGAAAGCCGGAGCGGCTTTCGAAATCGACGACGACGCGCAGCTCGGAAATCCGCCGGGTGGACTCGGGCCAGTGCCGGTCGGCGCCGGTCAACGCCCTCAGATGGGTCTCGACCTCGAACCGCGGCACGGCGTCGTCCGGCTGCGGCGCAAGCCGCGCCCCGGCGATGCGGCCCTGGCCGTAGGCGCGGAACGCGGGAAGGCGGCCGCCCTGCGTCAGGGCGTTCACCAGCGCCGTCAGGAAGACGGTCTTGCCCGCCCGCGACAGCCCGGTCACCCCCAGCCGGAGCGTCGGATCGAGCGTGCCCGCGGCGGCGTCGAGCAGGCTCTGCGCCGCGATCCGGGCTTCGTGGGCGAGGTCGCCGAAATTCATGCGACGTCGAGGCCGAGGCTCTTGGGGGTGACGAACCGGTCGAGCCGCCCCGCGCGCGGCGCGGTCTCGGTCCAGCTGTCGAACGGCAGGTCGAGCACCGCGATCGCCGCGGTCGGAAACTTGACCGACAGCAGCCGCCGGGCCTCCGGGTCCCCCGAGCCCGCCAGCAGGTCGACAAGATCCGCGAGGGCGGGATTGTGGCCGACGACCATGAGCGTCTGCGCCTCCGGCGGAGCGGAGCGGATCACGTCCAGCAGGCCGTCGGCGGACGCCTCATAGGCCTCGCGCAGCACGCGCGTCTCCGGCGCCGGCGTGAAGGCGCCCTTCGCGATGTCCCAGGTGGTCTTCGCGCGCTTCGCCGTCGAGCACAGCACCAGGTCGGGGCGGAAGCCCCGGCCCGCGAGCCAGGCCCCCATCGGCCCGGCGGCCTTTCGGCCGCGGGTGGCGAGGCCGCGGTCATGGTCGGCGGCTGCGGCCAGCGACCAGTCGGACTTCGCGTGACGGAACAGAATGAGACGGCGCATGGATCCCCGGAATTCACAGCCGCGGCGATCCCGCGGCGCTGCAGGAGGTGGGGGCCTCAAACGCCTTTCTCAAGCCTCGCCGTTCACGACTCGGAAACCTTCCATGGCGTTTTCATGGATGGCGCCAGGGTGAACGCCGGATGAACGCCACGTTCGGACCGAGTTCAACGTCGCTCGGCGAAACTGATCACCGTGGCCGAAAGGTCACTTTGTAGGAAAAGCTTTCGCCGAAAGGTGATCAAGACGTTTCGGCGCCTTTGTTTCACCATCGCCATCGCACACTTCAGAATGGCTCCCGCAGCGTATCAGCGGGGTTGGAGTTAAAGTCATCATGTCGAGCACCATGGAACAGTACGAGCAACGCACCGGCGGGGAATTCGCGACCGCGATCGACCTCGCTCACCTTTCCCGCCAGACCCTTGGCGACCGGACCCTCGAGCGCGAGGTCCTTGAGCTTTTCCGCCGTCAGGCGCGCATCCTCCTCTTCCGTTTCGAAGCGGTGACCTGCCCGTCCGAGCGCGCCCAGATCGCGCACACGCTGAAGGGCTCGGCCCGCGGCGTCGGCGCCGGTCGCGTGGCCTATGCGGCCGACGAGCTTGAGCGCGCGGCGAACGCCGGCGAGCCGACCGGCAAGGCTCTCGCCGAAGTCGCCGAGTCCGTCGCAGAGGCCACCTCCGCGATCGAACTGCGCTTCGGTTTCGACCGCTGAACCTTCAGGCTTCGAACGTTTTGGCCGGCTGGATCAGCCGGCCGCGATCCGACCGCGTGACGACGGCGGCCGCCCGTCGTCTGGCGCGTGGATGCGAAACGCTCTAAACAGCCCGCCGAAGGATCGGCCGCGGCACGGCGGACCGGTCCGTCTGTGCAAGAGGCGGCGCGGCGATGGCCCAGATCACCTTCATCGATCATGACGGCGGCGAACGCACGGTCGAGGCCCGAGAGGGCCAGACCGTGATGGAGGTCGCCATCGCGAACGACGTCCCCGGCATTGAGGCCGAGTGCGGCGGCGGATGCTCCTGCGCGACCTGCCACGTCTACGTGGACGAGGCCTGGAGCGAAGTGGTCGGCGGTCCGACCCCGATGGAGGAGGACATGCTGGACTTCGCCTTCGACGTCCGGCCGTCCAGCCGCCTCTCCTGCCAGATCAAGATCACGCCGGCGCTCGACGGCCTCAAGGTGACGACGCCGCAGCGTCAGGGCTGACGCCGTTCGGCCGCCGGTCCTTTTCCCGCGCCCGCGCCTCCGCTAGACCTGCGCGCCCTCACGCTTCGCGCAGATCCGGGACGCCATGACCGACATCATTTACACAGACGCCGTGATCGTCGGGGCCGGCCCCGTCGGGCTCTTCGCCGTGTTCCAGCTCGGCATGGTCGACGTCGAGGCCCACGTCGTCGACATCCTCGACCGGCCGGGCGGGCAATGCGTCGAGCTGTACCCAGAGAAGCCGATCTACGACATCCCTGGGCTGCCGGAGGTGACCGGCCAGGGGCTCGCCGACAACCTGCTCGCCCAGATCCAGCCCTTCGCGCCGCGGTTCCACTTCAACCAGATGGTCGCGGCCCTCGAGCGGACGCCCGACGACCGCTTCCTTCTGACGACGGACGCCGGGACCCGCTTCGACGCCAAGGTCGTGGTGATCGCCGCCGGCGGCGGCTCGTTCCTGCCGCGGCGCGCGCCGATCCCCGGCGTGGAGGCCTACGAAGGACGTTCGGTGTTCTACGCCGTCCGCGCCAAGGATGCGTTCCGGGCCAAGCATCTGGTGATCGTCGGCGGCGGCGACTCCGCGTTGGACTGGACGCTCAACCTCGCGCCGATCGCCGAGAGCGTGACGCTGATCCACCGGCGCGACGTGTTCCGCGCCGCCCCGGACACCGTCAACAAGATGCGCGCGCTGGTGGACAAGGGCGTCGTCGACCTGTTCATCGGCCAGGCCACCGCCCTCATCGGCGAGAACGGCATGCTGAAGGCGGTGAAGGCCAAGGCGGAGGACGGGTCGCTCCACGAGATCGCCGCAGACGCCATGCTGCCGTTCTTCGGCCTCGCGGCCCAGCTCGGCCCGATCGCGGACTGGGGGCTGAACATGAGCGAAGACCTCATCCCGGTCGACGTCGAGAGCTACCAGACGACGACGCCCGGCGTGTTCGCGATCGGCGACGTCAACGCCTATCCCGGCAAGCTGAAGCTGATCCTCTCGGGCTTCCACGAGGCCGCGCTGATGGCCCAGGCCGCCGCCCGCCGCGTGCATCCAGAGCGCCGGATGGTCTTCCAGCACTCGACCTCGTCGTCCACCCTGCAGAAGAAGCTCGCGGGCGCCTGACGGCCAAGATGTCCGTTCTCGCGCCCATCTGGCGCCCGTTCGCCGCAACTCAGACTGTGGCGAACGTGTTTTAGGGCGCCAACCGAACTCTCAGCGCGCCAGCGCCCGGGTCGCCCGATCGAGGCCGTCGAGGCTGAGCGGGTACATGCGCCCTTCGACCGCGTCCCGGACGATGTCGATGGACTCGGTCCACGACCAGCTCCGCTCCGGGAGGGGGTTGACCCAGGCGAGCTTCGGGAAGCGATCGACGAACCGTCGCAGCCAGACCCGGCCCGCCTCCTTGTTCATGTGTTCGACCGCGCCGCCGGGCGACAGCAGCTCGTAGGGGCTCATCGACGCGTCGCCGACGATCACCACCCGGCACTCCGGCGGATAGCCGCGCAGCAGGTCGAGCGTCGGCGTGAGCTCGGCGCGCCGGCGACGGTTGTCGCGCCACACGTGCTCGTAGACGCAGTTGTGGAAATAGAAGTGGTCGAGCCGCTTGAACTCGGACCGCGCGGCGGAAAACAGCTCCTCACAGGCGCGCACGTGCCCGTCCATGGAGCCGCCGACGTCAAGCAGCAGCAGAAGCTGCACCGCGTTGCGCCGCTCCGGGCGCAGCTTCACGTCGAGAAAACCCTGGCGCGCGGTCGCGCCCACGGTGCCGTCGAGATCGAACTCCTCCGCCGCGCCGGCGCGGGCGAAGCGCCGCATGCGCCGCAGGGCCACCTTGATCGCCCGCGTGCCGATCTCGACCTCGCCGTCGAGATCGCGGAACTCCCGCTTGTCCCAGACCTTCACCGCCTTGAAGTTGCGGTTGCCCTCCTGCCCGATCCGGATCCCTTCCGGATTGTAGCCGTAGGCGCCGAAGGGCGACGCGCCCCCCGTGCCCACCCACTTGTTGCCGCCCTCGTGCCGCGCTTTCTGCTCCGCGAGACGCTGCCGCAGAGTCTCGAGCAGCTTGTCGAGCCCGCCGAGCGCCTCGATCGCCGCCTTCTCTTCATCCGACAGCAGGCGTTCGAAGCGTTTCAGCAACCAGTCCGGCGGTATGTCCGTTCCAGCGAGGGCCTCCGCCAGGCTCTCGGCCCCGGCGAAGATCTGGGCGAAAACGCGGTCGAATCGGTCGAAGTGCCGTTCGTCCTTGACGAGGCAGGCGCGGGCCAGCGCATGGAGCCCGTCGGCGTCGGTCGGACGCAGTCCGCGGTCCAGCGCCTCCAGGAACGCGAGGTGCTCACGTAGGGACACGGGCACGCCGGCGCTGCGCAGCGCCTCGAAAAACCTCAGGAACATGACGCGGGGCCGGCCGAATCGTTTGAGATGGTGAACAACCCGTTAACGACGTTTGCCAACGGATGGATTCCGCGGTTCTCTAGATGCGGGATCATCGGTACCATCAGAAGCGTGGAGACGCATGCCTGACGACGCCGCGGCGTTTTCGTGGCGATGGCGTGACGGCTCCAAACGGCGAGACGGGCCGTGTCTGTGTGGGGACACGATCCGGCAGAGGACGTTGTCAGTCTCGCGTGAGGCCGGCGGGTCCGAAGCGACCGATGTGTGCAGTGTACGGACGCGAGGCTTCAGACGATGGCGAATCCCAATCCTGCCAAGGATCCCGCGGAAGCGGCCCTGTCCGCCATCGAGGAGGCGCTGAATCTCGTCGCTCCCGGCGCCAAGGCGGTCGTCGCCCCGCGCAAGGCGGCGCCTGAGCCCACGGTGACGGAGCCCATGGTCGAGCCGCAGCTCCAGGCCGCGGCGCCCGAACGCCGCGTCGCGCCGACGCCCGACCGGTCCGGCCGCCGCGCGCCCGCGAACGACGACGCCCGCTCCTTCGCGCACATCCTCTACGCCTTGCAGCGCAAGCCCTCGAACGGCCCCTTCGTGCTGGCGACCGCCGCCGCCGTGGCCTGGGCCGCGCTCGGCGCGCTCTACGTCTTTGGCGTCGTCGGCCTGGGCCAGGGCGGCGTCGATCTCGCCGACCGCGCGATCCAGGCGCAGCTGGCCGCCGCCTTCGTCGGCACCTTCGCGCCGATCGTGTTCTTCTTCATGCTCGCGATGATGGCCTGGCGCTCGCAGGAGATGCGCCTCGTCGCCCGTTCGATGACCGAGGTCGCGCTCCGCCTTGCGGAGCCCGAGACCTCGTCGACCGATTCCGTCACCTCGCTCGGCCAGGCCGTGCGCCGCGAGGTCGCGGCGATGGGCGACGGCATCGAGCGCGCCGTGAACCGCGCGGGCGATCTGGAGTCGCTGGTGCGGGGCGAGGTCTCCTCGCTCGAGCGCTCGTTCCACGACAACGAACTGCGGGTCCGCAACCTCATCGCCGAGCTGCAGAGCGAGCGCGAAGCCATCGACGGCAACGCCGAGCGCCTGCGCGAGACCATCGCCGGGGCGCACGAGCTGCTCGCCCGCGACCTCAACGCCGCCGCCACGCTGCTGACCGCGAACATCGCCGAGTCAGGCGCGCGGGTGACGGAACATCTCGACGCCAAGAGCATGGAGCTGTCCGCGGCGATCGCCGAGGCCGGCGAGGCCATGCTCGTCGCCGTCGGCGGACGCGGCGCGGAGCTGATCGAGCGTCTCTCCAGCACCAGCGACGCCGTGACCCGCAGCCTCGACGAGACCGGCTCGCGGCTCGCCGAGACCGTCGCCGCCCGCGCGGACGCGGCGCGAGACGCCATGACGGACAGCGGCGAGAGCCTCGCCCGCTCGCTCGAAGAGCGCACCGCGCTGCTCACCGACCGGCTGGCGGCGACCGGTCTCGACCTCGACGAGCGGCTCGCGCGCACCAGCGAACAGATCGTCGGCGTGCTCGACGGCCGCGGCAACCAGATGGCGAACGAGCTGGAGCGCTCCGGCGCGGCGGTCCTCGACCGCATCTCGGAGCGCTTCGGCGAGCTGCACGTCGCGCTCGACCGCACCAGCGCCGATCTCGGCGAAGGCTTCGCCGCCCGCGCGGGCGAGCTGACCGAAGCCCTCGCCTCCACCGCCGCCTCCGTCACGGAGGCGTTCGGCGAACGCGGAGCGCGCGTCACCGAGCAGCTCGAGACCGTGGCCACGCGCCTGTCCGACGACTTCGCCGCCCGCGGTGACCGCGCCGCGGAGACGCTGCAGCGCGCCGGCGACGACGTGACCGGCGGCTTCACCGAGCGCGCCGACCTCATCCTGCGCAGCCTCTCGGAGCGCGCCGAGGCGGTGTCCGAGGCGCTCCGCGAAGTGGGCGAGGACTTCCAGGGCGTGCTCGCGGTCCGCGCGGCCGAAGTCACCGAGGCCGTCAAGACGGCCGGCGACGGCGTCGTGCTCGACCTGTCGCTGCGCGGCTCCGAAATCACCGGCAAGCTCGACGAGACCGGCGGACGCCTTGCGGAGAGCATCTCGCTGAAGAGCGGCGAGCTGGCGGACCGTCTGTCCGAGGCGAGCGCCCGGATGCACGAGGCGATCGTCGTCCACGGCGGCGAGCTCGAGCGCCGGTTCGGCGAGAACGGCGAGCGCATCGCCGCCCTGCTCGAGGAGCGCGGCGACAACGTCGCGACCCGCATCGCGGCGGCCAGCGACCGCGTCCACGAGGCCGTCGTCGGCCGTTCGGGCGAGGTCGAGCGCGAATTCGACGCGGCCGGCGCCCGCATCGTCGCGGCCATCGAGACCCGCGCCCTCGAAGTGCGCGAGAGCATCGAGGCCACGACCGTCACGATCGCCGACGTGCTGTCGGAGCGCGGCGGCATCCTCGTCACCCAGCTGGGCGACACCGCCGAGCGCATCCACGACGTCGTCGTCGTCCGCGGCTCCGACCTCGAAAGCCGCCTAGCGGCGACCGGGGACCACCTCGGCGAGACCATCGAGGCCCGCGCCGTCGCGGCGCAGGCGGCGTTCGACGCGGCGGCCGGACGGATCTCCTCCGGCGTCGAGGAGCGCCTGCGCGCCTTCGAGGAGCGGCTTTCGACCACCGGCGGCTCCGTCGCCGAGATCATCGCGGACCGCGGCGGCGCCCTCGCCTCCACTCTCGAGGAGACCGCCGAGCGCATCCACGAGACCATCGTTTCGCGCGGCGGCGAGCTGGAGACCCGCCTGACGGCGGCGACCGGCGCCCTCGGCCGCACGATCGACAGCCGCGCCACCGCCGCGGAGGAGGCCTTCGCGGCCGCCTCCGACCGGGCGACCCAGGGCGTCGACGAACGGCTGTCGGCCTTCGAGGAGCGCCTTGCGGCTGCCGGCGGCGCGGCGGGCGAGATCATCGCCGACCGCGGCGGCGCCCTCGCCTCCTCGATAGAGGAGACGGCGGCGCGCATCCACGAGAGCATCGCAGGCCGGGGCGGCGAGCTTGAGGGCCGCCTCGTCGCGGTCGTCGGCTCGCTCGGCGAAGCCATCGACGGCCGCGCGGCGGCGGTCGAGGAGATCTTCGCGTCGGCGTCCGAACGCGCCACCTCCGGCCTCGACGAACGCCTTGCGGCGTTCGAGCAGCGCCTCACGGGCGCGGGCGGCGTGATCGCCGAAGTGATCTCCGAGCGCGGCGGCGACCTTGCGACCCGCCTCGACGACACCGCCGAGCGGATCGACTCGCTGCTCGCGGGCCGCGGCGGCGCGCTCGGCGACCGGCTCGAAGCCGGCGCGGAGACCCTACGCTTGGCGCTCGAAGAGCGTGCGGCGGCGATCGAAGCCAAGTTCGGCGCGGCGGCGGAACGCGTCGCGACCGGCTCGGACGAGCGCCTGCGCGCCTTCGACGAGCAGATCACCAGCACGGGCGGCGTGATCGCCGAAATCATCGCGGAGCGCGGCGGGGCCCTGGTCTCCTCGCTCGGCGAAACCGCCGAGCGGATCCACGACGTCGTCGTGCTGCGCGGCGACGAACTCGAGCGCCGGCTTGCGGCGAGCGGCGACGGCCTCGGCGCCAAGATCGACGAGCGGGCGGCCGCGGCGGAAGCCGCGTTCGACGCCGCCACCGGCCGCATCTCCACCACGGTCGAGGACCGCCTGCGCGCCTTCGAGGAGCGCCTCGCCACCACAGGCGTCTCGGTGGCGGACGTCATCGCCGAACGCGGCGGCCAGCTGACCATGACGATCGGCGACACCGCCGAGCGGATCCACGACGCCATCGTCAACCGCGGCGCCGATCTCCAGACCCGCCTCGCCTCCGCGGAGATCCGCTTCGTCGAGACGATCGACGCCCGGGCTCTCGCGGCCGAAGGCGCCTTCGACGCCGCCGGCCAGCGCCTCGGAGCGAACTTCGAGGAGCGGCTCGGCGCCTTCGAGCAGCGCTTCGACGGCGCGGGCTCCGCGCTCGGCGAGCGGCTCGCGGGTGAAGTCGCCCGCGCGGAGCGCCTGCTCGGCGAGGCCGCGAGCCTCGTCGCGCTGCGCCTGCGCGACGGCGCCCAGAACGCCGGCGCGACGCTGCAGGCGTCCGTCGAAGGCTTCGGCGTCGCCCTCGACGGGCGCGTCGCCGAGGTCAACAGCCAGCTGGAGCGCGTCAGCGACGAGATCGGCGCGGCCATCGCGAGCCGCGGCGAGACCCTGAGCGAGGCGCTTGCGGCGACCGCGCGCCAGCTCGCCGACGAGATCGCGACCCGCGGCGGCGCCGTGAACGAGGCCTTCGCGGCCCAGCTCGCCGCGCTCGACAAAACGCTCGACGAGCGTGGCCCGGCGCTCGCCGACCGCATCGGCGCGGCGAGCGAAAGCTTCGCCGAAAGCGTCGCGTCGCACGTGGGCGACGTGGAGCGCGTGCTGCGCGAGGACGGCGGACGCCTGGCCGAATCGATCGGCGAGACCGCCGGCCGTCTCGAGACCTCCATGGCTGACCGGCTGGCCTCGTTCGACGGCAAGATGTCCGAGTTCGACGGCGCCATCGCCGACCGGCTCGCGGGCTTCGACGACCGCCTTTCGGCGATCGACCTCGCCTCTCGAAGCCACCTCGGCGCGGTCGACGGCCGCATCGAGCGGCTGGACGAGACCATCGGCGCACGCGTCGGGCAGTTCGACGAGAAGATCTCGACCTTCGACCAGCTGTTCGCCGGTCGGATCACCGCGCTCGACGGCCAGATCCTGCGGCTCGACGAGACCATCGCGCTGCGCGTCGGATCGATCGACGAGAAGATCGGCGCCATCGACGAGACGGTGGGCGCCCAGGTCGGACGCATCGACGACCAGGTCGCGCAGCTCGACCGCGTGATCGGCGAGCGCCTCGGCGCCTTTGACGCGCGGGTGACGACGCTCGACGGCTCGCTCGGCGAACGCCTCGAAAGCTTCGCGGGCCGCGTCGCCGCGCTGGACGACTCGCTCAGCGAGCGCGTCGCGTCCTTCGACGACAAGGCGACCGGCATCGGCGAGGCGCTGACGAAGAGCCTCGAGACCTTCGACAACCGCGCCAACGTGCTCCACCGCGCTGTTGCCTCCCGCATCAATGTCTTCGACGCCAAGGCGACGGAGTTCGAGAAGGCCATCGCCGCCCATGCGGACGGCGTAAACACGCGCACGACCGAGCTCGAGGGCGTTCTGGCCCAGCGCTTCGGCGCCTTCGACGAGCAGCTAGGGGGGCGCATCGGCGACCTCGCGCTGTCGCTCGAGAGGCGCATCAGCCGCATCGACGACGGCCTCGAGGCGCGCACCCGCGCGCTGAACGAGACGCTGGCCGCCCGCACGCTGGAGCTCGCGCGCACGCTGGGCGACGGCTCGACCGGGGTCGCGGCCGCCCTCGCCGACCGCGCCGCCGAGTTCGCCGCGACGCTCAGCGAGCGCACCGACGAGCTGATCGCCTCCTTCGACGGCAAGGCCGAGACGGTCGGCGCGACGCTCGGCGCACGCGCGCTCGAAGTGGCGTCCGAGCTCGAGGGCCGCATCGGCCGCTTCGAGTCCGTGGTCTCCGCCGGGCTCGACGCTGTCAGCGCCAATCTCGGCGCCCGCGGCGACGCGCTCACCTCCGAGCTCGCGCTCAAGACCGACGCCTTGGCGCGCGCGATCGCCGAGGCGACCGAACGCGCCGAGGGCGACATGTCGCGCCTCTCGGGCGAGGTGACGGAAGCGCTGGTCGCGCGGATCGGCGAGCTGACGGTGACGCTCGAGCGGCAGGGCTATGGCCTCGTCGAGCGCTTCGGCGCCCAGAGCGCGGCCGTGACGCGCGAGATCGCAGCCGCCGGCGACGCGGTCTCGACCCAGATCGAGAGCCGTTCGGCGACCCTGATCGACGGACTGGCCTCGCGCAGCGACACGCTGAAGGAAACCCTCGAGGCGCTGAACGGCGACCTTGTGCGCACCTTCGAGACCCGCGGCGCCGAGACGGTGGAAAGCCTGAACTCGGTCGCGGACCGCCTGCGGGTGGTGTCGCATCGCCTGTCGGAGACCATGGGCCTCGAGACCTCCAAGGCGGTCGAGCACCTCGACGGCTCGAGCCGCAAGCTCCAGGAGGCCGTCGTCGAGGCGACCTCGACGCTTGCGACCACCGTCGCCCGGGAGAGCAAGCGCGCCGTCGCCGACCTGTCCCGGACCCAGACCGCCCTCACCGGCGAGATGGCGGACGTCCTGACCAAGCTCGCGGACTCGAACGCCGGCCTGCAGACGCTGCTCGACAACGCCGGGCAGAAGCTCGGCGCGGTCGAGAGCGAGCTTTCGGGCCGCGTCACGGCCTTCGAGGAGATCATGGCCGACATCGCGGAGACGACGACCCGCACCGGCGAGAAGGTCGGCGCCCAAGTCACCTCGCTCCGCGACGTTTCCTCCGGCGTGCTTCAGCGCGTCACAGAGGTGTCGAAGAAGCTCGACGACCAGACCCAGGCGATCGCGGCCGTCACGACGACGCTCGACGGCGCGCAGGGCCGCCTGGCCGGCGCGCTCGAGGAGCGCCGCTCCGCGCTCGAGACGCTGTCCGGGGCTCTCGTCGCCAAGGCGGACGAGCTCGGCGGCGTGATCGAGGGCTTCACCGTCTCGATCGACGGCGCGCTGTCGAAGTCGGAGCAGCGGGCGCAGAAGGTCGCCGAGAGCCTCGCGCAGCAGGTCGGCGCCACCGCCCAGCAGATCGCCGGGGAGTTCGAGAAGGTCCGCCAGACCACCGAGGCCGAGCGCGAGAAGACCGCGACGGCGCTCAAGGCCGCGAACGAGGAGGCGGCGCGCGACATCGCCAAGACCCTCGGCGCGGCGACCGGGCGCTTCGCGGAGATCACCCGCGAGCTGCGCGGCATGACCTCCTCCATCCAGGCCGAACTCGACACGACCCGCGAGCAACTGCGTCGCGGCGTCCTGGAGATGCCCAAGGAGGCGGAGGAGAACGCGGCCGAGCTGCGCCGCGTGATGGCGGAGCAGATCCGGGCCCTGACCGCGCTCGGCGAAATCGCCGCGCGCCAGGGCGCGTCGTTCGACGTGGCCGAGCCCGCCCAGGCCCGTGTGGCGGCGGCGAAGCCGGCTTCGACGCCTCCGCGACCGGCCGCTCCCGCGCCGGTTCGCGCGCCCGCCCCCGCCGCTTCGGCCCCCCGTCCCGCGGCGCCGAAGCCAGCCGCGCCCGCGACCGCCCGCGGCGCCGCCCCCGCGGAGGACAACGGCAGCTGGATTTCCGGCCTGCTCGCCCGCGCCTCGCGCGACGACGCCCCGGCGGGCGCTCCTTCGCCGACGGCGGTGCGCAAGCCCGCGCCGGCGGCCCCGCAGCAGCGCTCGCCGCTGCACGCGATCGAGTCCCTCGACAGCCTCTCGGTCGACATCGCCCGCATGATCGACCATCAGGCCGTGACCGACCTGTGGGACCGCTACCGCCGCGGCGAGCGCAACGTCTTCACGCGCCGGCTCTACACGCTGCAGGGCCAGCAGACCTTCGAGGAGATCCGGCGCAAGTACGGCGCGGAGCCCGAGTTCCGGGCGACGGTCGAGCGCTACATCTCCGAGTTCGAGCGGCTGCTCGAAGAGGTCGGCGAAGACGATCGCGACAACATGCTGACCAACACCTATCTCACCTCCGAGACGGGCAAGGTCTACACGATGCTCGCCCACGCGGCCGGAAAGTTCGATCCGAGCTGAAGGCCTGGTTGACGCGAAAAAGCCCCGGCCGCACACGCGCGCCGGGGCTTTTTCGTGGGCGAGCTCTGGCCGCGCAATGTCGTCAGACGTAGGCGATCAGCCGGCCGAGCGCGGCGACGGTCAGCCACAGCGCGAGCGAGGCGGCGACCTGAACCCGGGCGGCGAGCGGCGCCGCCGCGTCCCAGTTCTTCAGCGCGCCGCTCCACACCGCGCGAAACAAAACGGCGTTGGCGCAGGCCGTCGCCACAAGGCCGAGCTTCCAAAGAAAGGCCGCGTTGCCGATCAGCGCCCGGGCGTCGGCGGCGAACAGCAGGACGCCGGTGACGACGAGCAGCCCCGCGCCGCAGAGCATCGTCGGCGTAAGGGCTTGCGCCACGGCGTGGGCTGCGAGCCGCCGGCCCGCGCCGAGCAAGCGGAGATCGAGCAGCAGCACCGAGCCGACGAGCAGCACCAGCCCGAGCAGATGGCCGAGGTTTACGATGGGATAGGCCGCGGACGCGCCGCGCATGAACGCGCCCAGCGCGGACGCCTCGAGCGCGGCTGCCCAGCCCGGCGTGACCCCGTCGGCATCCATCCCGTCAGCGCAGTTCGACGGTCTTGGACCCCACGATGATGCGCTCCGCCCTGATTTCGGTCGCGACTCGGGTGCTGACATAGCCTTCGACCTTGACGGTCGCGCCGACCGCGATGTCGGACTCGGTCAGGCCGCGCGCCGTCATGCGCGAGGGCGGGGCGAGCACCGCCTCCCAGCGCTTGCCCTCATGCTCGATGGTCAGGGAGCCATGGGGATTGCCGAAACGGGACTCGAGGACGGGACCCTGCAGCGTCACCAGCTTGGTCGAGTCGTAGCTCGACCACCCATGGTGCGCGAGCGCCGGCGTCGCCATCAGGCCGGCCAGCGTCAGTCCTCGAACGATCGTCGCTTTCATCGGCGCCACCTCCCGTGTTCGTCACAGGGAGGTGGCGCGCCCGAATGGCCGGTCGAGCGGGTTCCGGATGACGCCTGCGTGAGGGATCAGAGGCGCTGGCCGGTCCACGCGACGAGGCCGCGCAGCACGTCGGCGAGCGCGGCGTTCAGCGCGCGCGTGGCGGTCGGACCGTCGACGGCGCCGGGAAGCGGCTGGCGGGCCTGGAACACCTCGCCGGCGACGATCCTGCCGGTCTTGTCGCTGACGATCTTCGCGGTGAGCTCCACCACGGCCTGTCCCTGCCCCGCGCGGATCTCGAAGGCGCGGAGCTCGGTGACGAGTTGGTAGTCGACGGCGAGCCGATCGCCGGGGCGACCGACGCTCTTCAGCCGGTTGGCGTTCTCGTAGGCCTCGATGATCTTGGCCTGCACGAGCTTCGGCAGGCGGTCGGACCACTGCGAATCCGGAAGGTAGGTCACCTGCCCCGCGTCCGGCTTCACGACGATCCGCTGGCCGTCGATGACGGCGACGGCGACCGGTTCGCCCACCACGAGGTTGCCCTTCTGCGAGCCGCCGCGCGGAAGGTCGGTCGGGGCCGTGAGGTCGTAGGTCGCCGGCGGCTTGCCGGCGAGCAGGCTGGAGCAGCCGGCGAGCGCGACGCCCGCGAGCAGGAGGGCCGTGGCGCTCAAGGTCTTGGCGCTCAAGGTCTTGGCGCGGATTGAACGGGTACGCGGTGCGGTCACGGCTCTCTCCGAGCTCGTCGGGATACGGGGCGATGCGGCGGATCGGCTGGTCATCGGCGGTTGTACTCGCGCACGCCGCCCGTGTCGCCGAACAGGAACTGGCGCGGGTTGCTCTGGAGGCCGCGCAGCACGCGGTCGAGTTCGTTCAGCGTGCGGCGGCCGTCGGCGGCGAAGCCCTGAAGGTCGCGGACGCCGGAGGTCGAGAGCTTGTTCACGCTCGCGGTGATGTCGGCGGTGCGGCCGTCGAGGCGCTGCGCGAGTTCGCGGATCGCCTGGCTTGTCTTCTGGAAGTCGGCGATGGCCCCTTGCGTCTGGTCGCTGCCGATCACGCGCTGCGCGTCGGTGATGACCGCGTCCAGCTTGTCGGCGGTGCCCGTGAGCCGCCCCGAGATCTGCCGGGCGTCGGCGACGATCTGGTCGACGTCGTTCGTGCTGCGGCCGAGAGCGGCCGCGAAGCTGTTCACGTTGTCGATGGTGGAGCGCACCTTCTCGCTGTCGACGGCCGAGATCACCCGGTCGACGTTGGCGATCGTGCGGCTGATCGTCGGGCCGTCGATCGAGGTCGCAAGGCTGGTGAAGCCGTCGACCGCGCGATTGATCTTCTCGGGATCGATCGCCGCGATGGCGCGGTCCGCGTTGCGGGCGGCGTTCTCCACCGAGGTCACCGCGTTCGAGACCTTCTGCGGATCGACCGAGTTCAGCAGCGCGGCGAAGCGATCGACCGCGCCCGAAACCTTCTGCGGATCGACGCCGCGCACGATCTCCTGGACGCCGGCCAGCACGGAATCGATGCGGCCGCCGGAGGCTTTCAGCTGGGTGGCCAGCGCCGCGACGTCCTTGAGGGCCGTCTCGATCTGGGGCGCGCCGTTCTTCAGCGACTCCGAGAAGGCGACGACGTTGGACATGGTCTTGTCGACCTTCGCCACGTCCACCGCGCGCACGAGGTTCTGAACGTCGGTCACGAGCGGCACGAGATTGTCGGCGAGGGTGCCGATCTGGCGCGCGGCGATGCCGGTGTTCTGCATGAAGCTCTTGAGGTCGTCAGAGTTCGCGGCGAGCGCCGCCGTGAACTGCTCAACGTTGAGCAGCGAGCGCTCCACCGAGCCGCGGCTGTTCGCCACCAGCCCCTGGACGTCGTTGAAGGTCAGCTGCGCTTTCTCCAGCACGCTGCGCGCGCCTTCGAGGATGTCCTGGAAGGCGGAGGGCTCGGCCACCAGCACGGGCGCGTTGTTCGGGTCGCCCGACTCCGTCGTCACCTTCGGCAGCGGCGCGGCGGTCGAGGAGCCGCCGGCGAGCTGGATGACGGAGCCGCCGGTGAGGCCGGTGATCTCGAGCCGCGCCTTGGTGTCCGAGCGCACGGGCGTGTTGGTGAAGACCTCGATCCGCGCGACCACCTTCGCGGGGTCGAGGGGATCGAAGTTCAGATTCGTGACGTCGCCGACGCGGATGCCGTTGAACAGCACGCCGGAGCCGGGCGTCAGCCCGGACACCGCGCCCTGGAACTGCACGCGGTAGATCGCCCGCTCGCGCTGCTGGCCGGCGGAGGTGAACCACCAGACGAAGGCGAAGGCCGCCGCCACGACGAGGAGCGTGAAGGCGCCGACGAGGGCGTGATTGGCGCGGGTTTCCATCCGGTCTGCTCCTTGCCCCCGTCAGGCGGCCGTCGCGCCGATGCCGGCCGCGCGGGCCCGCTCGCCACGGAAATACTGCTGCATCCAAGGGTCGTCGTTCTTGACCATGTCGGACATCGGGCCGACCGCCAGCGTCTTGCCGCCCTTGAGGGCGGCGATCCGGTCGCAGGCCGTGGTCAGGCTGTCGAGGTCGTGGGTCACCATGTAGACGGTGAGCCCCAGCGTGTCCCGCAGCGTCATAATGAGCTTGTCGAAGTCGGCCGCGCCGATCGGGTCGAGGCCGGCGGTCGGCTCGTCCAGGAAGACGATGTCCGGATCGAGCGCAAGCGCGCGAGCAAGCGCCGCACGCTTGATCATGCCGCCGGAGAGCTCGGAGGGAAAACGGTCCGCGGCCTCGGGCTTGAGGCCGACGAGATCAATCTTGAGACGCGCGATTTCGTCCAGCAGCTTGGGCGACAGCGAGGTGTGCTCGCGCAGCGGCATCTGGATGTTCTGCAACACGGTCTGCGAGGAGAACAGCGCGCCCTGCTGAAACAGCACGCCCCAGCGCCGCTCCACCGCGAGCCGCTCCTTGGCCGTCGCCTGGTCGAGATCGACGTTCAGCACCTCGACCGTCCCGGCCTTCTTCGGCAACAGCCCGATCACCGCGCGCAGCGTGACGGACTTGCCGGCGCCGGACGGTCCGACGACTCCCAGAATCTCGCCGCGGCGGACGTCGAGGTCGAAGCCGTCGATGACGTTGCGGTCGCCGAAGCCCACGACGAGGCCGCGCACGCTGATGATGTTGTCGGGGGCCGCGCCGTTTCCTTCGGCCATGGTCAGATCCCCATCGCCGCGAAGAACATCGCGAACACGCCGTCGAGCACGATCACGATGAAGATCGACTTCACCACCGAAGAGGTGGTGCGCGCGCCGAGCGATTCGGCCGAGCCCTCGACCTTCATGCCCTCCGTGCAGGCGATCAGGCCGATCACGATCGCCATGAAAGGCGCCTTCACCAGACCGACGAAGAAAGTCTGAAGCGAAAGCGCGTCCTTGAGCCGCTGCAGGAAGGTGACCGGCGTCACGTCGCCGTAGAGCCAGGCCACCAGACCGCCGCCGAGCAGCGCCGACATGGAGGCGATGAAAGCGAGCAATGGCATGGCGATCACGAGCGCGACCAACCGCGGCATCGCGAGGATCTCGATCGGATCGAGGCCCATGGTCTTCAGCGCGTCGATCTCCTCGCGCATCTTCATGGATCCGATCTCGGCGGTGAAGGCCGAACCCGAGCGGCCGGCGACCATGATCGCGGTGAGCAGGACTCCAAGCTCGCGCAGCACGAGGATGCCGAGCAGGTCGACGACGAACAGCGTCGCCCCGAAGTTCTTCAGCTGGAAGATCGACTGCTGCGAGACGATCGCGCCGACGAGGAACGAGATGAGCGCGATGATCGGCACGGCGCGCAGCCCGACGCGCTCCAGATGCACCACGGTCGAGGTGTAGCGGAACCGCCATGGGGCGAGGAAGAGCTTGCCGGTCGCAGCCACCACCGCGCCGAGGAAGGAGGTGGCGCGGATGGCGTCCTGGCCGATCTCGACGACGCTCTCGCCGACATCGGCGAGCAACGCGATAGGTCCGGATTCGCTCGCCTTCTCAGGCGGATCTCCTCGGCCGCGGTCGCTCAGCGCGTCGAGCAGGCGCTGGTGCGGCGGCTTGGCGTTGTGGACCTCGACCTTGGCGCCGATCTCGGCCGCACGCGCCTCGAGATGATGCAGCACCAGGACGCCGACGGTGTCGAGGCGATCCAGTTGTCCCAGATCGAACGCGAGCGTCTTGCCCTTCGCTCCCGACAGATCGACCTTCTCGGCGCGGCGCGCGGCCGCGTCGACGCCTTCGGCGGTCCAGGCGCCCAGCGGGCTCAGCACGAGCCCTTCGTCGAAGGTCTCGATCTTCAGATCGCCGGTCTTGGCTTCAACCTGCACGTGCGCTCGCTGTTGGCTCCCGGAGACTCGACCGCTTGCCCGACAAGACCCTAGCCTTAATAGTCAGGCTATCAGCCGCGTGTCGAGGCGGCGTCGAGAGGCGGAGCGCGTTGTGGAGATTGCAAAGCCCTACCTGTTGTTTCTGGGCGACGCCCCGGACGCGCTGGCGGCGAAGACGGCGGCTGGAGTGGTCGACTGGCGGCGAGACTGGTGCGTGGGCCAGATGCGTCTTCCCGGTTGCGGCGCGAACGTAGGCCTGCCCGATATGGATGTCCCGGCGGCCGTCGCCGCAGGCGCCAAGACCTTCGTCATCGGCGTCGTGAACGCGGGCGGGGTGCTGCCCGACCATTGGGTCGACGAGATCGTGGCCGCCCTGGAGGCGGGCCTCGACGTCGCCAGCGGCCTGCATGGCCGCCTGAACGACACGCCCCGCATCGCCGAAGCCGCCGAGCGCGCCGGCCGGGCGCTGCACGACCTCCGGCACGCCACGGAGCGCTTCGCGACCGGCAAGGGGACCAAGCGTCCCGGACGGCGGCTGCTGACGGTCGGAACCGATTGCTCGGTGGGGAAGAAATACGCCGCTCTTGCGTTGGAGGCCGAGATGCGGGCCCGCGGGCTCGACGCCGAGTTTCGCGCCACCGGCCAGACCGGCGTCCTGATCGCCGGCCGCGGCGTCGCGGTAGACGCCGTGATCGCCGATTTCATCTCAGGCGCCGCGGAGTGGCTGACGCCTGCCAACGACCCCGGGCATTGGGACGTGGTGGAAGGCCAGGGCTCGCTGTTCCACCCCTCCTTCGCCGGCGTCACGCTGGGCCTGCTGCATGGCGCGCAGCCCGACGCCTTCGTGGTCTGTCATGAGCCGACGCGCACGACGATGCGAAACGTCTCCCATCCGCTGCCGACGATCGGCCAGGTGATCGAGGCGACGGTCGCCGCCGGCCGTCTCACCAATCCGGAGATCCGCTGCGTCGGAATCTCGATCAACACCGCGGCGCTGCCCGAGGCCGAGGCCCGCGCCACGCTCGACGCGGCGACGGCGGAGCATGGCCTGCCCGCCAGCGATCCAATCCGCTTCGGGGTGGCCCCGATCGTGGACCGGCTGCTGGAAGAGTTCCCGTGAGCGAAGCGGACCGAATCGCCGCGCGCCGCACGCTCGCGTCGGTCCGGGCGAAGTCCCGGACCCCATGCCCCCCCGGCTTGAGGAGTAAGCTCGACCGGCGGGCTTATGGGCCCCGGCGCAAGGCCGGGGCGCCGGCGTCACGTGGGACTGATGGCCGAAAGTCCCGCCGCCGGCCCGTTCAGACGCCAGTCACCGAGAGAGCCGCACCACCTGCACGTCCAGGTCGCGGATCTTCTTGCGCAGCGTGTTGCGGTTCACGCCGAGCAGCTCCGCCGCCTTGATCTGGTTGCCGCGGGTGGCCGCGAGCGCGGCCGAGATCAGCGGGTACTCCACCTCGCGCAGCACGCGGTGGTAGAGGCCCGGCGGCGGCAGGTTCTCGCCGAACTCGGCGAAGTAGGCGTTGAGGTGGCGCTCCACCGAGTTGATCAGCGTCTCGGCGCCGCCGGCCTCGTCGCCGATTGTCGCGGCCGGCGGCTGCGACAGCTCGGCGTCGATGATGGCCGCGCCGATGATCTCCTGCGGGTAGAGCGCGGCGAGGCGCCGGATCAGGTTCTCGAGTTCTCGGATGTTGCCCGGCCAGCGGTAGCGCTTCAGACGGTCGATCGCGGCGGCGTCGATCTGCTTCGGCGGCAGACCCTCGCGGGCGGCGAGCGTGAAGAAATGGCGCGTCAGGTCCGGCACGTCCTCCGCGCGTTCCCGCAGCGGCGGCAGCCGGATCGGCACCACATTCAGCCGGAAGAACAGGTCCTCGCGGAACAGGCCCTGCTGGATGAGCAGGCGCAGGTCCTTGTTGGTGGCGGCGACGATGCGGACGTCGGTCTTGATCGCGGTGCGGCCGCCGACGGTGGTGTACTCTCCCTGCTGCAGCACGCGGAGCAGACGCGTCTGCGCCTCCATCGGCATGTCGCCGATCTCGTCCAGGAACAGCGTGCCGCCCTCGGCCTGCTCGAAGCGGCCGGAGCTTCGCGCCTGCGCGCCGGTGAAGGCGCCCTTCTCGTGGCCGAACAGCTCGGCCTCGATCAGGTCGCGCGGGATCGCCGCCATGTTGATCGCGACGAAGGGGCCGGCGCGGCGCTTGCCGTAGTCGTGCAGGGCGCGGGCGACGAGCTCCTTGCCGGTGCCGCTTTCGCCCGAGATCATCACGGTGAGGTCGGTCTGCATCAGCCGCGCGAGCACGCGGTAGATGTCCTGCATCGCGGGCGAGCGGCCGACGAGCGGGATCTCGTCGACCTCCGCGTCGTCGCTGCGGCGCAGGTCCTTGCCCTTGGGCTCGGTCAGCGCGCGGCCGACGATCGCGATCAGCTCCTTCAGGTCGAAGGGCTTCGGCAGATACTCATAGGCGCCCTTCTCCGAGGCGCGGATCGCCGTCATGAAGGTGTTCTGCGCGCTCATGACGACGACCGGAAGCTCCGGGCGCGCCTTCTTGATGCGGGGAAGCATGTCGAAGGCGTTTTCGTCCGGCATCACCACGTCGGTGATGACGAGGTCGCCGTCGCCCTGGGAGACCCAGCGCCACAGCGTCGCGGCGTTGCCTGTGGAGCGCACCTCGTAGCCGGCGCGGCTCAACGCCTGATTGAGGACGGTGCGGATCGCGGCGTCGTCGTCCGCGACGAGAATGCTGCCTTGCGGCATGGGGCGATCAGCTCCGCTGGCGGCGGCTGTCGCCGCTCGTGAACATGGGCATCAGCACGCGGAAGGTCGTCCGCCGCGGCTGGGATTCGCATTCGATGATGCCGCCGTGGTTGCCGACGATCTTGGCGACCAACGCAAGGCCGAGGCCGGAGCCGGTCGGCTTCGTGGTCACGAACGGGTCGAACAGGTGCGGCAGCAGGTCTTCCGGCACGCCCGGTCCGTTGTCGCGCACCGTGAACTGCAGCGGCAGGCTCACGCGCGTGCTGGAACCCGGCACCGACAGCCGCACGCCGGGACGGAAGGCGGTCGTGAGGTGAATCTCGCCGTCCTGAGCGTCGCCAATGGCTTCCGCGGCGTTCTTCACCAGGTTCAGGAACACCTGCACCAGCTGGTCGCGGTTTGCGAGCACCGGCGGCAGCGAGGGATCATACTCCTCGATGATCCGGATCCCGCGCGCGAAGCCCGAAACCGCGATGCGCTTCACATGCTCGAGCACGGCGTGGATGTTCACCGCCTCGCTCTCAATCGGCCGCTCGTCGGAGAACACCTCCATGCGGTCGACCAGCTTCACGATGCGGTCGGCCTCGTCGCAAATCAGGCGGGTGAGGACGCGGTCCTCGTCGCTGGCGGACTGCTCCAGAAGCTGCGCCGCGCCGCGGATGCCGGACAGCGGGTTCTTGATCTCGTGCGCGAGCATCGCGGCGAGCGCGGTCACCGAGCGCGCCGCGCCGCGGTGCGTGAGCTGGCGGTCCATCTTGTCCGCGATCGTGCGCTCCTGCAGCACGACCACCAGGACGTCCGGACGCTCGTGCAGGGGCGCGACGTGAATGTCGACGATGCGCTCCCCGCCGTTTCGCGGCGTTCCCAGATCCACGCGGTACTCGTTGACCGGGGCGCCGCGGTCGCGGGCCTGCTCGATCAGCGAGATCAGCGGCGAGCCGAACGGCACGAACTCGCGGATGTCGTGCCGGCGCAGCACGTTGGCGCTCGCCTCGAAGAAGGCTTCGGCGGCGACGTTGACGTCCACGATCCGGCCGGCGTCCGCGACGCAGATGACGGGATGGGGCAGCGCGTTCAGCACCGCTTCCGGCGCGCCGGCGCCGGTGCGGGGACGATCGCTCGGCGCGAGGCTCATGCCGCGGCCCTCCAGCCGAGTTCGTCGTAGGCGGCGACGAAGGCGGAGCGCGCCTCGTCCGCGGTGGGAGCGCTCTGGGCGGCGGCCTTCAGAGTCGCCGGAACGGGCGTCCCGGCGCTCGCCGCCGCGGCGTCGAGATACCAGCCGAGATGCTTGCGGGCGTGCCGCACGCCGACGTCGCGTCCGTAGAGCGCGAGGAGGCCTTCGTAGTGCTCGAGCGCCAGATCGCGCTGCACGTCGAGATCCGGCGCTACGACCTGGCGGCCGGCGAGATAGGCGGCGACCATGCCGGGGAACCACGCCCGCCCCTGCGCGCCGCGGCCGATCATCACCGCGTCCGCGCCGGAGGCCTGCAGCATCGCAGGCGCATCCTCGACCTTGATGAGGTCGCCGTTCGCAACCACGGGAATCGAGACGCGATCGACGATCGCGCGGATCGCGCCCCAGTCGGCCCGGCCTTCGTAGAACTGCGCCCGGGTCCGGCCGTGGACCGTCACCATCGCGACGCCCTCCGCCTCCGCCCGAGCGGCGAGCTCCGGCGCGACGATCGAGGCGGCGTCCCAGCCGAGCCGCATTTTCACCGTCACCGGCGCGTCGACCGCCGCGACCGTGGCGGCGATCAGGCGCGTCGCGAGGTCGAGATCCTTGAGCAGCGCGGAGCCGCCGTGGCCGCCCACGACCTTCTTGGCCGGGCAGCCCATGTTGATGTCGACGATCGAGGCGCCGGCGCCGACCGCGACGCGGGCAGCCTCCGCCATCCATGAGGGATCGCGGCCGGCGAGCTGAACCACATGCACGCCCAGACCGTCGCCCTCGGCGCGCAGCCGCGCTTCGTCGTCGGCCGTGGCGAGTTCGCGGGAGGCGACCATCTCGGACACCACGAGCCCTGCGCCGAGACGCGCGGCGATTCGGCGGAACGCGAGATCCGTCACGCCGGACATCGGCGCGAGAAGCACCGGATTGGCCGGGGACACGCGTCCGACGACGAAATTTTGGGCGAGAGGCACGGGGGCGATGCTGCTCATAAAATTGGCCGGCGTCTTGTGTGCACACATATTAGACAGATTGCGATCGGACACAACGCCGCAAAACGCGTGTTTCGGTCGCCGCGCGACATCGAGGCCGCGCTTCGTTAGAAGACGGCGGGAAATTCGGCGCCCGTCGCGCCGGCATCAAGCGAAAAGCGATGGCATTGTCCACAGATTCCAGCGGCCGGACGGTCGCCCTGATCTGCGCCGCCGGCGGCGGACTTCGCGCCGGCGCCGGCGCGCCGAAGCAGTACCGCCTGCTTGGCGGAGAGCCGATGCTCGCGGTCGCCGCGCGCCTGTTCCTTGACCATCCGGACGTGGCGGAACTGAGGGTGATCATCGGGCCCGGCCATGACGACCACTATTATGAGGCGATGGCGCCGTGGCTCGGCCACCCGAAGCTTGGCGAGCCCGTGCTCGGCGGCGCGACGCGCCAGGCTTCGGTCCACGCCGGATTGCAGGCGCTCGACCGCGACGTAGACGTCGTCCTGGTCCATGACGCCGCCCGCCCCTTCGCAAGCGCCGCGCTGGTCGCCCGGGCGATCGCCGCCGGCCGCGCCCATGGCGGCGCTGTTCCGGGCGTCGCGGTGGTCGACACCGTCTGCGCGGTCGCGGCCGACGGCGAACGCGGCGCCACGATCGACCGCGCCGGAGCCCGCGCGCTGCAGACCCCGCAGGCGTTTCGCCACGCGCCGCTCCTCGCCGCCCATGCCCGCGCGGCGGCGGAATGTCGCGAGGATTTCACCGACGACGGCGCGCTGTACGCCTGGGCGGGGCATAGGGTCGTCGTGTTCGAAGGAGAGGTCCGCAACGTGAAGCTCACGACCGCAGAGCAATTCGACGACGACCTGCTCCGGCGCGCCGGCGCCGAGTTCCTGGCCCGCGGCGACCTCCGCACCGGCACAGGCTTCGACGTCCACGCCTTCGCGGAAGGCGACCATGTGACGATCGGCGGCGTGAAGGTCCCGCACGGCTTCGGCCTGTCCGGCCATTCCGACGCCGACGTCGTGCTGCACGCGCTGACCGACGCGGTGCTCGGCGCGCTCGGCGACGGCGACATCGGCGCCCATTTCCCGCCGTCGGACCCGACCTGGAAGGGCGCCGACTCCGCGCAGTTTTTGGAGGACGCCGTGGCGCGCGTCAGAGCGGCTGGCGGCGTCATCGCCCATCTCGACGTGACGGTCATCGGCGAAGCGCCCAAGGTCGGGCCGCACCGGGAGGCCATGCGGGCGCGCATCGCCGAGATCGCAGGCGTCGCCGTGGGCCGCGTCGGGGTCAAGGCGACCACGACCGAGCGGCTCGGTTTCGCGGGTCGCCGCGAAGGCCTCGCCGCCATGGCCTCGGCCACGATCCGACTGCCCTTCCGGGAGGACCTGGCATGAACCCGACCCTCTACGATCTCACCGAGGAGACGCTGCGCCTCGCCCGCGGCGCGGGCCTCACCATCGCGACCGCCGAATCCTGCACCGGCGGGCTGGTGGCCGCGGCGCTGACCGAAGTGCCGGGTTCGTCCGACGTGGTTGACCGCGGCTTCGTGACCTATTCGAACGCGGCGAAGACGGCGCTGGTCGGCGTGTCCGAGGAGTTGCTCGCCGCGCATGGCGCTGTCAGCGAGCCCGTCGCCCGCGCCATGGCCGAGGGCGCTCTTGCGGCCGCCGGCGTAAGCTTAACGGTCGCGATCACCGGCGTCGCAGGCCCCGGCGGCGGGTCGGAGGACAAGCCCGTCGGGCTGGTGCATTTCGCGGCGGCGCGCGCCGGCCGTCCGACCCTGCACCGCGAGCGCCGCTTCGGCGACCTCGGCCGCGCCGAGATCCGTCGTCGGTCCGTGATCGAGGCGCTGGCGATGCTGCAGGAGGCCGCGGGCGCGATCGCAGCGGCGTGACGCCGCCGCCGTCGCTCCGGGCAAAGTCCCGGAGCCTATAAGCCCGCCGCCAACAAGGCGCGACACACCTCACCGATGATCGTCATCCGCGGGCTTATAGGCTCCGGCATTTCGCTGCGCTTCAGCCGGAGCGACAGCGCCCCCTCAATCCACCCGCTTCATGCCCTTGGCGAAGCGGCGGGCGTTGGCGACGTAGCGCCCGGAGGTGCCGAGCAACTTGATCTCCCACTCCGGCCCGAGCGTCTTCACGACCTTGGCCGGCGACCCGACGATCATCGAGAAATCCGGAAACTCCTTGCCCTCGGTCACGAGCGCGTTGGCGCCGACGAGGCAGGACTTTCCGATCTTCGCGCCGTTCAGCACGGTCGCGCCCATGCCGATCAGGCTTCCGGCCCCGATGGTGCAGCCGTGCAGGATCGCGCCGTGGCCGACCGTGCAGTCCGGCCCGATGTCGAGCGGAAAGCCGGGGTCGGTGTGGAGGATGCAGCCGTCCTGGACGTTGGAGCGGGCGCCGACGGTGATCGTCTCGTTGTCGCCGCGCATCACGGTTCCGAACCAGATGTTGGCGTCCTCCTCGAGCACGATCTTGCCCACGAGCACCGCCGTCTCCGCCACCCAGTACCGGCCGTTGGCGGGCGTCTGGGGGCGTTCGCCGTCGAGTTCGTACAGGGCCATGACCGGCTCCCCTTTTCCAAACGTCACATGCCCAGCGCCGCCGCCCCCGAGAGCGCGACGGAGCCGAGCGCGAGGCTCCACAGGCCGGCGAGCACCGTGCCTATGGCCACCCCGATCGCCGACCGTCGGCGGGCGCGAAGGGCGATCAGGTTGCGCGCCATCATGTACGGCGCGGCGACGGTCACAAGCGGCACCGCGACCACGGCCGTCGAATCCGGCGAGCGCAGCAGCCGAAAACTCGCCCGACGCGCGGTCGCCGCCTCGAAGGCGGAGGCCGCGAGCGCCGACAGGGCGAAGCCAAGGCAGAGAGTGAACAGGCTGGCGACGAAGGGCGACATGGGCCTCTCCCGACGACGGCGGGGGCCGCCGTCCGAAGCATGACGCCAGCAACATCCGGGCCGTCCCTGATTGGGACGCGACCCGGCCGACCTCACTCGAGGTCGGTCTCCAGGATCGCCATCTGGAAATTGTAGGACAGGTCGCCGTCCTCGTCGTCGCGGAACACGACGCCAATGAACTCCTCGCCGAGATAGACCTCGGCGCTGTCGTCCTTGCGCGGGCGCGCCACGACGCGGACCGTCTGGTTCTGGAACAGGCGGCGCATGTAGCTCTGCACGCGCTCGATTTCGCGCTTTTCCAACGTCACCTCCCAGAGTGGACTGGCTTGACGCGCCGACGCGGAAGGCCGGCGCGAGAGGCCGCACGCCTTGCCACGGGCGGCGGCGGGAGGCAAGGCGGCGCGAGCGACGACCGCGTCAGAGACCGGCGTCGTAGAAGATGTGGTCCATGGTCCGCGACGGCTCCTTGCAGGGCGACGCGCCGACCACGCGAGCGGGGACGCCGGCGACGGTGGTGTTGGCCGGCACGTCCTGCAGCACGACGGAGCCCGCCGCGACGCGCGAGCAATGGCCGACCTCGATGTTGCCGAGGATCTTCGCGCCGGCGCCGATCAGCACGCCGTGGCGGATCTTCGGGTGCCGGTCTTCCGTGCTCTTGCCCGTGCCGCCCAGCGTCACGCCGTGCAGGATCGACACGTTGTCCTCGATCACCGCCGTCTCGCCGATCACGACGCCGGTGGCGTGGTCGAAGAAAAGGCCCCGGCCGATGCGGGTCGCCGGATGGATGTCGACCTGGAAGATCGACGACGAGCGACTCTGCAGATAGAGCGCGAAGTCATGCCGCCCCTGCGTCCAGAGCCAGTGCGCGAGCCGGTGCGTCTGGATCGCGTGGAAACCCTTGAAGTGGAGCAGCGGCTCCAGCGCGCGAGTGCAGGCCGGATCGCGCTCGACGACGGCCGCAAGGTCGGCGCGCACCGCCGCGCCGATCGTGGGATCGGCGGCGACGGCCTCGTCGTAGGTCTGGGAGATCATGGAGGACGACAGGTCCTCATGGCCGAGGCGCGAAGCGATGCGGTGGCCGATCGCCTGCTCCAGCTTTTCCTGATTGATCACCGTCGCGATCAGGAAGCTCGCAAGCTCCGGCTCCCGACGCAGAGCCTCCTCGGCCTCGGAGCGCACACGCGCCCAGACGGGATCGAGGGTGAGCAGGTTATGGCTCTCGGCGCGCGCGAGCTTGGCCATGGCGTAAAACTCCGGGGGACCGTCGTTCCGTATCGCGGTTCTCTACCACACATGGTCTCGGCGCGCGCTGAAGAAAGGGCGCGCCGCCCATGCGCCTCAGGGGCGCCTCGACAGGAAGTCGACCACGCCCTGCTTGTAGACCTTGTCGCCGACCGCGCGGTTGTGGTCCCGGCGCGGGATTTCGAGCACCTCCGCGCCGGGGATCAGCCTGGCGAGCGCGTGCGGATCGCCCGCGACGTCGTCCTCGGTCCCGACCGCGATCAGCACCGGCGTGGTGATGGTCCCGAGCTTCTCCGGGTCGACCAGCGAACGCTGCGCCCGCATGCAGGCGGCGAGCGCGCGGCGATCCGCTTTGGTCGCCTCCGCGAAGCGCCGGAACATCTTGGCGGTGGGGTTCACGATGTCGTCGACGCTGTCGGCGAGCAGGCCTTCGGCGATTTCGTCCGCCGAGGGCGCGCCGCGCAGAAGCCCCTCCCCCATGCCGCCGATGATCGCGCTCCGCAGCCGCTCCCGGTTCCGGATCGCCATCAGCGAGGTGACGCGGGCGCCCATGGAGTAGCCCATGACGTCCGCGCGGGCGATGTCGAGATGGTCGAGCAGCCGCAGCGCGTCCTCCGCCATCAGGTCGGAGCTGTAGAACGCCGGGTCGTAGAGCTTCTCGCTCGCGCC
The DNA here is from genome assembly GCF_000526315.1 of Methylopila sp. 73B. Lineage (NCBI taxonomy): Bacteria > Pseudomonadati > Pseudomonadota > Alphaproteobacteria > Hyphomicrobiales > Methylopilaceae > Methylopila > Methylopila sp. 73B. The sequence continues at coordinate 1,451,973 of NZ_JAFV01000001.1, forward strand.
ATGGCCGCGGTTGTCGATCGCGATGACGCGGCGGCCGTCGGCCTTCAGCAGGTCGAACCAGCCGGGGCCGACCCAGTTCACGTCGAGGTTTGAGGCGAAGCCGTGGATCAGCAGGATGGGATCGCCCTCGCCCTCGTCGCGGTAGGCGAGGTCGAGCCCGTCGGAGGAGAAGGTCGGCATGGCGGCTCCGGTCGTGCGGGGGGAGAGCGAGGCGTCGAGGGGCCGCGACCCTAACCGCAGCCGAGGTTAGACGAAAGCCGTGGGACCGCTTGTCCGCGCCGCGCAAACGGCCTAATCCGAAGCGCAGGCTGCACGACGATCGAGGACCCGCGCCCATGGCCGACCACGGAACCCCGCATTTCGCCAACGACGCCGGCGTGAGCGTCATCCACATCGGGGCGAAGGAGTTCCAGTGCATCGGCGCGAAGCCGCCGTTCGACCACCCGCACGTCTTCCTGGACATGGGCTCGGACGACGAGATCATCTGCCCCTACTGCTCGACGCTCTACAAGCTCCGCGCCGACCTGCATGCCGACCAGTCCGATCCGGCGGCCTGCCTGTGGAAGGCGCCCGCCGCGGCCTGACGCGGCCGTGACGCGCCCGGTCCTGATCGCCGGCGCGGGCATCGGCGGACTGACGCTCGCGCTCGCGCTGGCGCAGCGCGGCCTCGCCAGCGAGGTCTTCGAACGCGCCTCCGCGCTCGACGAGGTCGGCGCCGGCGTTCAGCTCGCGCCAAACGCCAGCCGCATCCTCGACGAACTGGGCCTCGGGCCGGCGCTCGACGCCGTATGTTGTCGGCCGGAGGGCGTCGTGATCTCGGACGCGCCGAGCGGCCGCGCTCTCAAGACGATCCCGCTCGGAGCCGCCGCCGAACGGCGGTGGGGGGCGCCCTACCGCGTGATCCATCGCGCGGATCTGCAGGCGGCGCTGCGCGACGCCGTCTGCGCGACGTCGTCCATTCGCATGACGCTCGCCGCGCGGGTTCTGAGGGCGGACGACGCCCCCGCCGGCGCGTCCCTCGCGGTCGAGACCGCGGGCGAGCGCAGGACGGTCGACGGCTCCTTCGTCGTCGGCGCGGACGGCCTCCGCTCGGTCGTGCGGCAGGCCGTGAAGCTTCCCGAGGCCGTCCGCGAGACCGGCCTGGTCGCCTTTCGCGCCGTGCTGTCCGCCGAGGCGCTGCCGGACGCCTTCCCGCTCACGCACGTCAGCGTCTGGCTCGCGCCCGGGGCGCACATGGTGGTTTATCCCGTCCGCGCGGGTCGGGAGGCCAATGTCGTCCTGATCGGAGCGCTCGGCGCGACGACGCCGGGGGAGCGGGTCGCGCGCTGGGCGGCCCCCCCCCGCGCTCTGGTCGCGGCCGCCCCGCGCTGGACCGAGTGGCCGCTGTTCGACCGCGCTCCGGCGGCGCGCATGCGGCGGGGGCGGGTCGCGCTGATCGGCGACGCCGCCCACGCAACGCTGCCCTCGCTCGGCCAGGGCGCCGCCTTCGCGATCGAAGACGCCGCGACGCTCGCCCGCGTGATCGGCGAAGGCGGACCCGATCCGCTGGCCGCCTACGAGACCGCCCGGATCATGCGCGCCATGCGCCTGCCCGAAGCCTCCCGCCGCCAGATCGCGATCGACCACATGGGCGGCCTCGCGGCGCGCGCGCGCAACCTCGCGCTCGCCGCGGCGCCGACGAGCGCGCTGCTCCGCGGGCTGGACTGGATCTACGACTGGCGGGACGGCTGACGCGACCACGAGGGAGACGGCATGACGAACTATTCCCCGCGCACGGACGAACTCATCAAGGCCTTTCCGGAGCGAATCTCGACGCCGCCCGCGCTTCTGCTCGCCTTCGCGGACTGGCTCGCGGCGCGTCCCTGGGGCTCGGTCGGCGCCTTCGACCTCTCGCCCGGCTGGTCGGACCACATGATCTTCGGCGGCGAACGCTTCTTCCGCCAGTTCGCGTTCGTCGTCCGGTTGCCGGACGGCTCCCGCGCCGGCTACTGGCTGCGCGACGACCGACCGCTGGAGCAGGCGCCCATCGTGCTGCTCGGCTCGGAGGGCGAGGCCGAGACCTGGGCCCCTGATCTGCCGAGCTTTCTGGTGCGGCTCGCGACCGCCGACTTCGACGACAGCGGCCCGGCGAGCGACCTGATGCCGAGCCCGGACGACGCCGATCCGAACCTCCGCGGAGACCTCGCCGCGTGGCTTGGCGCGCGGCTGGGCGCGTCCGGCGCAGATCGGCTGAAGCGGCCGCGGCCGGGCGAACCCGACGCGTTTCGGGATTGGTATCTGACGGGTGCGCGTGAGCCCGAGACGGATCTCGCGCACGATCCCGATACGCAGGCGATAACAAAACTGCTGGAACGCTACCGGCCTCCGGCTTCGGCGGCGCCCTGGGACGTGACGACGCTCTCCGTGGGCTGGGCCGGCGACCACGTTGAGATCGTGAACGCATCGGCCGGCCATGGAGCTGTGCCCGAGAAAGACGCGCTCCTGCCGCACCTCGCCGCGCTGCGCCGGAAAGGCGCGGAGCGCACGCCGGGGGTCGGCCTGTGGCACCACGCCTGGATCACGATCGCGAACGAGGACCCAGCCCGGCTCGACGCGATCTATCTGTTCGAACCGAAGTTCTTCCTCGGCCAGCCGCCGGCGGAGGCGTTCCGGGCCGACCAGCGGAGCGCGCCGCGCGCGGCGCGACGCATCCCCGACTGGCTGGCGGCCCTGCTCGCCTGAGCGTCGTCACTTCCCGTCCGAAAAGCCCTTGAAGGTCACGTCGGGGGCGCTGGTGTTGTGCTTCGAGGGCTCGACGCGGTCGAAGCGCACCTCGGTGGTGCTGGCGCTCTTGAAGTCCATCACCGGCTCCACAAACAGCCCGCCTTCCATCCGCCAGTTCACCCGCGCCGTGTCGGCGTTGTCGGACGTCACGAACATCGAGCGGATGCCGGCGAAGGGAGCGAGCTTGTCGCCGGCCGGCAGCCCGTCGAGCTTGACCTCGAGCGTGACCCCGTCCCGCTCCGCCTTCGCGACCTTGAGTTCGCCCACGCCGCCGCGGGCGTAGGTCATGCGGAAGGTCAGCGTCTTGGGATCGATCTCGAGCTTCGAGACGTCCACGATCGGCCGGTGCTGCTCCTCGATCGGCCCGAGCAGGAACGAGGTGCCGTAGGCGGCCTCGGGGAACTTCACCGGCGGGATCGGCTTCGCGCGCCAGTAGCCGTCGAAGGGGTAGAACACGAGATATTCGACGAACTTGCCGTCGACCTTCTTCAGCGCCTGGATCAGGTGGATGTCGCTCTCGTCCACCCCGCCGACGACGACCTCCGCGCCGCGCGCGCGCCAGCTCACCTCGTGGGTGAACCCCAGGATCTTGGTGTCGGCGTCTTCGTAGAGCGTCAGCGTTTTCGGTTCGAACTTGAACTTCGGGTCGTCCTTCATCGCGTCGCAGTGGTCGAAGTTCGGCGCGGTGTCGTCTTTCTCCAGAGCGTCGAGATAGACCGGAGGCGTGACCTCGATGGCGAAGCGGCGCACGTCTGCGCTCGTCATCGTGTAGTAGACGTTGTCGAATTCGGCGCACTGGGTGGGATGGCTGCGGTTCTCGACCAGCGCCCGCGCGTCGCTGGCCGCGGCCGGCGCGGCGAGGGCCACGCCCGCGCTCCACAGCGCGAGAATCACGGCGGCGAGGCCGCCCTTCGGATTGCGCACGTCGAAATCTCCGGCAGGTGTCGTCGGTTGAAAGCTATAGCGCGCCTTAGCGGCCGCCGGTGACCCGTATGTTCGCGCCGGTAACGTAGGAGGCCGCGTCCGACAGCAGCCAGACGATCGCCTCGGCGGTCTCCTCCGCCGTTCCGGCCCGGCCGATCGGGATGCTCGAGGCGAGGCGCTGGAGGCGGTCGGGCTGGCCGCCGGCGGCGTGGATCTCGGTCTCGATAAGCCCGGGCGACACGGCGTTCACGCGGACCCCCTCGGCGGCGAGCTCCCGTGACAGCCCGATCGTCAGGCTGTCGATCGCGCCCTTGGTGGCGGCGTACCAGACGAACTCGCCGGGCGATCCCAGATTGGCCGCCGCCGACGACAGATTGACGATGGAGCCGCCCTGCCCCCCGCGGGCGGTGGAGAGCGTCCGGGCCGCCTCCCGCGCCACAAGCAGCGCGCCGGTGACGTTCAGCGCCACGACGTCCTTCAGCATGTCCGCCGCGGCGTCCGCGAGCTTTCCGGCGGGCGCGCCGGTGATCCCGGCGTTGTTGACGACGCCTCTGGCGGGCCCGAGCGCCGATTGCGCCCTGTCGAACAGGTTGCGCACGTCGCTTTCGATCGCGACGTCGCCCTGCACGACGGTCGCCTTGCGGCCGAAGGCGCGAACCTCGTCCGCCACCTTCTCGGCCGCCGCTTTGTCGCGGGCGTAGTTCACCGCGACGTCCCAGCCGTCCCGCGCCGCGAGCCGGCAGACCGCCGCGCCGATGCCGCGGCCGCCGCCGGTGACGATCAACACCTTACCTTGGTCGTTCACTGCAGCGCCCTCGCCTTTGCCGAACGTCGCGAGCGGCTTCGCTCTTCACGTTCCTTGGGTATCGCGCGGCGCAGACGCGCCGTCGTGGAGCGACATACACCCGCCATGACCCAGCGCAAGGCGAAGAGGGACACGTCGGCCGATCACAACGGCGTCGACGGGCCTCGGACCGGACGCGAAATTTCTCGTCCGACAACTCGGCGAGCGAGACTTTCGGCCGACCCCGCGCCATTTAAGTGGGGCAACCGCGCGACGCGCGAAGGGACGGGACGCAGCCATGAAAGACGCCATGACAGCCGACGTGGCCGTGGTCGGCGGCGGTCCCGCAGGCCTGCTCGCCGCGCTGCTCTGCGCCCGCGCCGGCGCTTCGACGGCGCTGATCGCCGCCCCGCTTCCCTCCGACGCCCGAACCACCGCGCTGCTGGACCGCTCGGTGGCCGCGCTGCGCGACGCCGGGCTCTGGGAGCCGCTTGCGGCGGTCGCGGCCCCGCTCCGGAAGCTCCGGGTCATCGACGGCGGCCGGCGGCTGGTGCGCGCGCCGGAAGTGCTGTTCGACGCGGCGGAGCTGAACCTCGACGCCTTCGGCTGGAACGTGCCGAACGTCGCCCTCGCGGCCGCGCTCCGGGAGGCGCTCGCCGCCGAACCGAACGCGACGCTGATCGACGCCGCGGCGGTCGCCAGCCGCCCAGGCGAGGACGACGTCGAGATCGAGCTGGCCGACGGACGCGTGGTGCGCGCCGCTCTCGCCATCGCCGCCGACGGCAAGCGCTCCCTGATGCGGGAGGCGGCCGGTCTTGCGCTGCCGCTGACGCCGCGGCCGCAGACCGCCCTCGCCTTCACCGCTGACCATGAGCGGGACCACGGCGGCGTCTCGACCGAGATCCACTTCGAGGAAGGCCCGTTCACGCTCGTGCCGATGCCGGGCGGCGTCCGCTCCAGCGTGGTGTGGGTCGTCCGCCCCGCTGAGGCCGGGGACCTTCAGGCGCTGTCGCCCGAAGCCTTCGGCGAGGCCGCCACCCATCGCGCCGGACGGCTGCTCGGCGCGATGTCGCCGGTCGGCCGGGTCGGGGCCTTCCCCATCGCCGTCGGCGCGGCGACACGGCTCGCGGCCCGCCGCACGCTTCTCGTCGGCGAAGCCGGCCACGCCCTGCCGCCCATCGGCGCGCAGGGGCTGAACCTCGGCGTCCGCGACGCGGTCTCCGCGGCCGATCAGGTCCGGCGCGCCATAGCCGCAGGCCGCGACGTCGGCGGCCTTCCGACGCTCGCCGGCTACATGCGCGACCGGGCGGCGGATGTCTGGTCCCGCACGCTCGCCACCGAGGGGCTGAACCGCACCCTCACCTCGGCGCATCCCTCGCTCCACGCGCTGCGCGGCGCAGGGCTCGCGGCGCTTCAGGCGATCGGCCCGCTCCGGCGCTTCGTCATGCGCCAGGGCATCGGCGGCGCGGCGTGAGGGCTTACGGCAGCATGCCGTGGACTACGAGGTAGAGCATGCCCGTCACCGTCAGCACGGACAGCACCGTGCCGACGAGGATCACGCTCGAGGCGCGCTCCACGTAGGTCTGGTATTGGCTCGCCATCACGAAGATGTTGAGCGCGGGCGGCAGCGAGGCCATCAGCACCGCCGTCGACACCCAGATGCGATCAAAGCCGCCGACCAGCGTCAGCAGCGTGAACACGATCAGCGGGTGAACCAGCAGTTTGATCGCAAGCAGCGCCGGAAGCTCGCCGGGGATGCGCTTCAGCGGCCGCAGGGCGACGGTGACGCCCAGCACGAACAGGGCGCAGGGCGCGGCGGAGCCGCTGAGCAGACGGACGATCTCGTCGATCGGCTTGGGCGGGACGTAGTGCAGGTAGGCCGCGATCCCGCCGGCGAGCGTGGCCAGATTGAACGGGTGCAGCGCGACCCGCCGAACAACCAGCGCCGCCGTCGCCCATAGGCTCTCTCGCTTGCTCGCCGCCACCGACATCAGGAAGGGGACGAGCGTGAAGAACAGCATGCAGTCGAACACGAAGATCAGCGCCGTCGGAGCCGAGGCGGTCGGTCCGAGCGCGGCGAGCGTGAGCCCCGGCCCCATGTAGCCGACGTTGGAGTAGCTGCCGCCCATGGCCTGGATCGTCGCCTCGGGGATTTTGCCGCGGGCGGCGATCATCCCGACGCCGAAGGACAGCGCGAAGGCGAGAAAGGTCGAGGTCGTGGTGACCACGATGAAGCCGACGTTCGCCAGCTCCTCGAACGGCGTGCGCGAGATCAGGACGAAATAGAGCGCCGGGACCGCCACATAGACGATGTAGACGTTGAACCACTCCAGCCCCTCGACCGGCGCCTTGCGCAGGCGGCCGCAGGCGAAGCCGAGGAAGATCAGCCCGAAGAACGGCAGGGCGAGGCCGGCGACGTCCGCCATGCGGTCCAACAGGGCTCGGTGCGGCCCGGCGGGCCGCTTGACGTGCGGCTAACGCCTTTGCCAAGAGGGGTCAACGCCGCGAGACGAATGTCAGACATCCAGCCCCCCGCGCTCCCGCCGTCCTCGCCTGAGAGCTCCCGCGGGCGCACGCGCCGGAAGCGTCGCGGCCGCCTGCGCAACGCGCTCGAGGCCGCCGGCGTGCGGCTGATCGCAGGCCTGTGCCGGCTGCTCGGCCTCGACGCCGCGTCGGCCGTGTCGGGCGCGGTCTGGCGCACGCTCGGGCCGTTCAATCGCCGCCACCGGCGCGCGCTCGACAATCTCGCGAAGGCGTTTCCCGAGAAAACCCCGGCCGAACGCGAGCGCATCGCCCGCGCCGCCTGGGAGAACCTCGGGCGCAACATGGCGGAAGGCTTCCTGCTCGACCGCCTGCTCGCCTCGCCCGAGCGCTTCGACGACCGCGCCGTCCCCATCTTCGCCGCCGCGCGCGCCGAGGGGCGCGGCCTCGTCGCCGTCTCCGCCCATTACGGCAACTGGGAGCTCGGCGCGAAGTCCGTGGTCGAGGCCGGCTTCCGGCCGATGGGCGTCTACCGGGCGATCGAAAACCCGCACGTCGACGCGCTGGTCCGCAGGATGCGGGAGCCGCTCTACCTCGGCGGGCTCGTGGCGAAGGGCCCCGAGGCGCCGCGCAGGCTGATCGGCCACGCCCGGTCGGGCGAGGCGGTGGTGATCATGGCGGACCTGCGCGACGGACGCGGCGTCGAGGTCCCGTTCCTCGGGCGCCCTTCGCGTTCCACCCCCTTCCCCGCAATCGTCGCGCGGCTGCTCGACGCGCCCCTGATCGCAGGCCGCGTGGTCCGGACGAAGGGCGTGCGCTTCGAGATGCTGTGCGAGCGGATCGACGTGGTCCGGACCGGGGACCGCGACGCCGACGTGCTGGCGACCACCGCGGCGGTGGCGGCGCTGTTCGAACGCTGGATCCGCGAGCGGCCCGAGCAGTGGATGTGGAGCATGGGCCGCTGGCGCTAGCGCCGCTGCGACGAAAGCAGCGTTGCGCCGCAGCATGGGCGCGGGGAATGTGCCGGCGTCCCAGCCCACTCGCCCGAAAGGCCGTCCGCTCATGATCGTCCCGAGCGCCTACTACCGCCCGCTCGCGCTCGGCGCGCCCGCGCCCTTCCGGGAGCCGCCGGTCAAGGTGGAGCGGATGATCCATTTCGTGCCGCCCCATGTGGAGAAGATCCGAAACCGCGTGGGCGAGCTCGCGACCCAGGTCGACGTCGTGCTCGGCAACCTCGAGGACGCGGTGCCGGCCGACGCCAAGGAGGCGGCGCGCGCGGGCTTCATCGAGATGGCGAAAGCCAACGACTTCGGCGCGGCGGGCCTCTGGATCCGCATGAACGCGCTCGACAGCCCCTGGGCGCTCGACGACGTCATCGAGATCGTCGGCGCGGTCGGCGACAAGCTCGACGTCATCATGCTGCCGAAGGTCGAGGGCGCGTGGGACGTGCACTACCTCGACCGCCTGCTGGCGCAGCTCGAGGCCCGCCACGAGATCAAGCGGCCGATCATGATCCACGCCATCCTCGAGACGGCGCAGGGGGTGATGAACGTCGAGGAGATCGCGAAGGCGAGCCCCCGCATGCACGGCATGAGCCTCGGCCCCGCGGATCTCGCCGCCTCGCGCCGGATGAAGACCACCCGCGTCGGCGGCGGCCACCCCGGCTACGGCGTCCTGACCGACAAGGAGGGCGACGCCCCCCGCGCCTTCTACCAGCAAGACCTGTGGCACTACACGATCGGCAAGATGGTCGACGCCTGCGCGGCGAACGGCATCAAGCCGTTCTACGGCCCGTTCGGCGACTTCTCCGACGGCGCGGCCTGCGAGGCGCAGTTCCGCAACTCCTTCCTGCTCGGCTGCGTCGGCGCCTGGACCTTGCACCCCTCACAGGTCGCGATCGCCAAGCGCGTGTTCTCGCCGGACGTAGAGGAGGTAAAGTTCGCCAAGCGCATCGTCGACGCCATGCCGGACGGCACGGGCGCCGTGATGCTCGACGGCAAGATGCAGGACGACGCCACCTGGAAGCAGGCCAAGGTCATCGTCGACCTCGCCCGGCAGGTGGCCGAGCGCGAGCCGGAGATGGCGGCCGCCTACAGCCTCTGAACCGACCGAGCCTGTTTGGCGTATGCGAGGCGGTCGGACACGATCGCGTCGCAATGCCGTCGCATGCCATTGACTTGGGGCCGCGGTCGCGATCCTTTCCGCGTCCCGAAGCGAGACGTAACGTCGTCATGGCCGCCCGCGCACAGTATCGAAACGCCAGGTTCAAGATCGGCGAAGTGGTCCGCCACCGCGTCTATCCCTTTCGGGGCGTGATCTATGACGTCGACCCCACCTTCTCGAACACCGAGGAGTGGTGGCAGGCGATTCCCGAAGACGTGCGTCCGGAACGGGACCAGCCGTTCTACCACCTCCTCGCCGAGAACGCGGAGACCGAGTACGTCGCCTATGTCTCGGAGCAGAACCTGCTGCCGGACACCACCGGAGAGCCGGTGCGGCACCCGCAGGTGGAGGCGATCTTCGAGCGCTCCAGCGACGGCTCCTATCGCGTCCGCCGCGACGTCCGGCACTGACGGCGCGCGTCGCGGTCGCGTGGCGCTTTAAAAGCGTTGCCGTCTCTGAGTCCCGGCCTTCGCCGGGACACGAGCGTGAGGCCGGCCGCTAGCCGGACATCCCACAAACGAAACGCGCGGCCCGGAGACCGGACCGCGCGTTCGTCAGTCGTCGCGGGCGCGAGCCCGCGGGATCACGGCTGCTTGGCGGGCGCCTGGCCGGCCGGCGCAGGCGTCGCGCTGGGCGCTGCGCCGCCCTGCGACTGCAGCCTGTCGCGGGCCTCTTCGGCCCGCTTGGTCATCTCGGCGTTCAGGCGCTCGCGCTCCTGCTGCACGACCTTGGGGTCGAGCGCCGGGCCGTCGTAGGCCTTGCTGAAGCCGGAGAGGCTGATCGGGAAGTTCACCGTCTTGGCCTGCTGGTTCATGGCCTGGACCACGAGGTTGTTGCCCTTCTTCACATTGGCGAAGAAGGCGTCGGTCACCTCGACCTCGGCGTAGCAGGCGTTGGGGAAGCAGATCGAGTACTTGCCGGTCACCGGCTGGTTCTGATCGACGGCGACGCGGACGCCGGGCTGGATCAGCAGCCCGGGGGGCACGGCGGCGAGGAAGAAGCGCTTGCTCTCGCCGCTCACCTGCCGGATCGCGATCGAGGCGACGGTCTGGCCGGTGTCGGCCTTCACGTCGCGGGAGGTGAGGCACACCTCCTTCTTCGCCTGCGGATCGGTGTTGCAGATCTTCATCCAGTTCGGCTGCTGCGCCGCCTGGGGAGTTCCAGCCGGAACCGCCCCGTTGTCGGCCGGCGCCGCCTGCTGGGCCTGAGCCGCGGGCGCCTTCTTCTCCTGCGCGAACGCCTGCGACGTCAGAGCGACGGAGGCGATCGCCGTGGAGATGGCGGCGACGCGGGAGTACCTACCAAGATTCATGAGCGTTCCCTTCATGTCGTTCGAGACGACCGTCGCATCGGCGGCCGCGCGGATCAGGTGGCGTCAGCACGTGCGCCGAGATGCGCGAAGCCGAGCGTTTCTAACGCGAAGACGTCGCTGTCTGTCCAGCAAATGCGGCGACAGAGTGGCGCTTTTCGCTCCGTCTCCGCCTCGTCCGGGCGCGCTTCGCGGTTGTGATACGCTCTTTCTCGTGATTTGCGAATCGGACCCCGCGTCGGACCCTTACCGAATGCCGACACGATCCGACAGATGTCCGCGGCGCCGACTTTCGCTGATGCTGGCGACGGTCGCTCTCGCCGCCGTCCCGTGGTTCGCCGCAAGCGGCCCGGGCGCAGCCGAGGAGCCCGTGCTGCGCGCCGGCGTCGCCATGCACGGCGCGCCGGCGCTCGCCCCCGGTTTCGACCACTTCCCCTACGCCAATCCCGACGCGCCGAAGGGCGGGCGGGCGATCTACGGCTGGCTCGGCGCCTTCGAGACGCTCAACCCCTTCGGCTACCGCGGCAAGCCCGCGCAAGGCCTGAAGGCCAACGTCTACGAAAGCCTGCTCGCCCGGTCCTACGACGAGCCGTTCTCGCTCTATGGGCTGATCGCCGAGAGCGTGGAGCTTCCCGACGACCGCAGCTCCATCACCTTCCATCTCAATCCTAAGGCGCGGTTCTCCGACGGCGAACCGATCACCGCCGACGACGTCATCTTCACCTTCGAGCTGCTGCGCGAGCGCGGCCACCCGTCGTTCCGCGCCAACTACCGGCGGGTACGCTCGGCCTCCGCCGAGGACGAGCGCACGGTGCGCTTCGACCTCGGCGGGTCCGATGACCGCGAAATGCCGTTGATCCTCGGGCTGATGCCGGTGCTGCCCCGGCACGCGACCGACCCCCGGACGTTCGAGGAGACGAGCTTCAAGCCGCTCGTCGGGAGCGGGCCCTATGTGGTGAGCGACGTCGCCCCGGGCCGCGCCGTGACCTTTCGGCGGGACCCGAACTACTGGGGCGCGGAGCTGCCGGTGAACCGCGGCCTGAACAACTTCGACGAGATCCGCTACGACTACTACCGCGACGCCAACGCCCTGTTCGAGGCCTTCAAGGCCGGGCTGATCGACGTCCTGCCGGAATCGGACCCGATCCGCTGGACGACCGGCTACGACTTCCCCGCCGTGCGCAACGGCGACGTCGTCCGTGACGAGCTGAAGACCGGTCTGCCCTGGGGCATGAGCGCCTTCGTGTTCAACACCCGCAAGCCGCTGTTCGCCGACATCCGCGTACGGGAGGCCCTCGCGGCGCTGTTCGACCACGCCTGGATCGACCGCAACCTCTACGGCGGCGCGACGGTGCGGACCTCGAGCTACTACGAAGGCTCCGAGCTCGCCTCCACCGGCCACGCCGCCGACGCCCGGGAGCGCGCGCTGCTCGCGCCGTTCCCCGGGGTCGTGCGGCCGGACGTGATGGACGGGACGTGGCGGCCTTCGGCCAGCGACGGCTCCGGCCGCGACCGCGACCAGCTCCGCCGCGCGCTGGAGCTCCTGGCCTCGGCCGGCTGGACCGTGCGCAACGGCGAGCTGCGCGACGCGGCCGGCTCGCCGTTCCGCTTCGAGATCCTGGTGAGCGACAAGGACTTCGAGCGCCTGTCGCTCGCCTATGTCGGCGCGCTGGAACGCGCCGGCATCCGCGCGACGGTGCGGCTGGTCGACTCCACGCAGGCCTTCCGGCGCCTGCAGACCTACGACTTCGACATGATCCCCTACAAATGGGTCTCGACGCTCTCGCCCGGCGCCGAACAGAAGAAGTACTGGAGCGCCGCCGCCGCCGACACGCCCGGCGAGCGCAACTACATCGGCGTCAAGCAGCCGGCGGTCGACGCGATGATCGAGGCCCTGCTCGCGGCGCGGGAGCGGGAGGATTTCGTCTCCGCCGCGCGCGCGCTCGACCGGGTTCTGCTTTCGGGTTTCTACGTGGTCCCGCTGTTTCATCTGAAGGATCAATGGATCGCACGCTGGCGGCGAATCGAACGACCCGATACGACTCCTTTGTACGGCGCGGCGTTCGAGACTTGGTGGCGTGCGCCGATTTCCGCGGACCGACCGCGCCCCTGACTTCCGGACCCGGCCCATGCGCCTTCCCGCCGCTTCGAACGAGCCTCTCCCCAACCCGGTCGCGGGACGTTCGACGCTTGACGAGGTGCTCGCCCACAACGCCGCCGGACACCCGGACGGCCGCGCGCTCGTGGACGCCGCCCTGCCCTTCGCGGGCGCCTGGCGCGAGGTGGACCGGGCGGTCTCCGCGCTCGCCGCGCGCTTCGCCGCCTGGCGGCTGAGCCCGGACGCCGCGGTCGGCGTGCAGATGGGGTCGAGCGCCGAGGGCGCGCTCGTCATCGCCGCGCTGTGGCGCGCCGGCCTGATCCCCGCCTTGCTTCCCCTGCCCTGGCGGCGTCGCGAGATCGCGGCCGCGCTCGACGCCGTGCGCGCCGAGGCGATCGTCGCGGTCACCGAACGGTCCGGCCTGAAGGCCGCGGAGAACGCGTGCGAAGCGGCCGTCGGCCTCGAACGGATTCGCTTCATCGGCTCGTTCGGCGCGAACCCGCCGGACGGCGCGACGCCGCTCGACGCCGCGCTCGCCGAACCCGCGACTCCGTTCGAGCGGGCCGGCCGGCCGGACGACGCCGCCGACCATGTCGCGGTGATCAGCTTCGAACTCGGCGCCGTGCCCGTCGCCCGCACCCACAACGAGCTCGTGGCGGCAAGCCTCGGCGCGCTGCTCGCGTCGCAGCTCGACGCCTCCGGCCGGCTGCTGTCCACGCTCGACCTCGGCGGCCTCGCAGGCCTCGCCACCGGCCTCGCGCCCTGGCTGCTGGCGCGGTCCGCCGCGACCTTCCACCAAGCCTCGACGACAGCCGCCTTCGCCGCCGCCGCGCGCGCCCTCGACGCGACCCACGTTGCGGCGCCCGGCCGGGCGCTGGAGCGGCTCGTGGGCGACGGCGCGCTGGGCGGGACCATGCCCGACGCGCTGATCGCGGTCTGGCGCGCGCCCGATCCCCGCAGCGGGGCCTCCGCCTCCGGCCTGACCACGGCCGCGACGCTGGTCGACGTCACCCTGTTCGGCGAGCTCGGCCTCTTCGCCGCCGCCCGCAAGGCGCCGACCCGGCCCGTGGCGACGGCCCTTGGCCCGATCGCGCCGGAGGGGCTTGCGCCCCTGATCGAGACGCAGGTGACGCCCGACGGACGGCTGCTGGTGCGCGGCCCCGCCTGCCCCGGCGGCCGCTTCCTCGCCGCCGGCGGCGCGCGGCTGACCCACGACGCGGACGGCTTCGTCGACACCGGCCTCGTCGGCATCGCCGACCGCACCGCCGGCCAGATCTCGCTCGGCGGCCGACGCCGCGGCGTGGCGCAGGTGGGCGGCGTCGCGCTCGCGCTGGCCGAGGCGGACGCCGCCATGGCCGCCGTCGGGCTGCCCGGATCGGTCTCCGTCGAGGACGACGCCGTTCTGGGCGGCAGGCTTAGGCTCGAGGCCGCGGGCGGCCGGAGCGTCACGGAAACAGAAGCCGCCGACGCGCTCTCCGAAGCCGGTTTCGGCGTGGCCTTCGCCCCGCTGACGACGCCGGCGGAGCGCGCGCGGCTGACGGCCTGAGGGCGCGGCGCGCCATCCGCCGCGGCGACAAGGCTTACGTCGACGCGCGCCGAGGCCTATATCGGGCCGACGCGTCCCCGATTTGAAAGCGTCCGCCGTGGCTTCCGAACCTCTCACCATCGACGTCTTCGCCGATCCCGTCTGCCCGTGGTGCTGGCTCGGCAAGCGCCGGCTCGACGCCGCGCTCGCCGCTCGGCCGGACGTCAACGCCGAGGTGCGCTGGCGGCCCTATCAGCTCGACCCTTCGGTGCCCCCCGAGGGCGCGGACCGGGCGGAGTATCTCGAGGCAAAGTTCGGCGACGTCGCGCGCGTCCGCGCGACCCACGAGCAGCTCGTCGCCATCGGCCGCGACGAGGGCGTCGCCTTCCTGTTCGGCGAGATCGAGCGCTTCCCCAACACGCTCGACTGCCACCGCGCCATTCGCCTCGCGGCCGAGGAAGGGCTGGTCGCGCAGGGCGCCTTCGTCGAGCAGCTGTTCGAACTCTACTTCACCGAAGGCGAGGACATCTCCAGCCCCGACGTCATCGCCCGCGCGGCCGATGAGGCCGGCCTTGACGTCGAGACGCTGATGGAGCGGCTCGACTCGGACGACGACTCCGAGGACGTGCGCGACGAGATCGAGCGCGCCCGCGCCATGGGCATCGACGGCGTGCCCTGCTTCATCTTCGCCGGCAAGCTGGTGGTAATGGGCGCGCACCCGCCGGAGGTTCTGCTGGAGGCGGTGGACCGCGCGCTCGGCGACGAGGACGACGTCGAGGACTAGCAGACTGCGGAATCCGCGCTCCAGAGGCGCCGCCGTCATGGTCCGGCCTGACCGGACCATCCACCTCCAAGGTGGGGCTCCACGCCGACGGTGGGTCCTCCGGTCAAGCCGGAGGACGACGGCTCGCTAGGGACAAGTTCACGGAAAAATGGCGAGCTGGTTCAGGCCTTCGGTCTCCGGGAAGCCGGAGATCAGGTTCATGTTCTGCACGGCCTGACCCGAGGCGCCCTTCACCAGATTGTCGAGCGTCGAGATGACGATCGCCCGGTCCGGCCCGCGGTCGGCGACCACGCCGAGCTGCACGTTGTTCGAGCCGCGCACATGGCGCGACTGCGGGACCTTGCCGAACGGCAGCACCTGCACGAAGGGCTCGCCGGCGAAGGCCGCGCCCAGCGTCTCATGCAGCTGCTCGGCCGTCGCGCCGGCCTCGAGCGTCACGGTGATGGTCGCGTAGATGCCTCGGTTCATCGGGATGAGCTGCGGCGTGAAGGTCGCGAGCGACGGCCGGCCGGCGGCCTTCGCGAACTCCTGGTCGAGCTCGGAGGTGTGCCGATGCTTGCCGACGCCATAGGCGTGGACGCCCTCGGACACCTCGGAGAACAGCATCTCCTCCTTGGCCGCCCGCCCCGCCCCGGACATGCCAGTGGACGAGACGATCACGATCTGGGCCGGATCGATCAGCTTCGCCGTCAGCAGTGGCACCAGAGGCAGGATCGACGTCGTGGAATGGCAGCCGGGGTTCGCCACCAGCCGCGCGCCGCGGATCGTCGCGCGGTTCAGCTCGACGAGGCCGAAGGCGGCCTCCGCCTGCAGCTCCAGCGCCTGATGCGCATGGCCGTACCACGTGGCGTAGGCTTCCGGGTCCGACAGTCGGAAGTCGGCGGAGAGGTCCACGACCTTCAGCTCGGGTTTCTGCGCGAACAGATCCTTGATCACCGTCTGGGTCGTGCCGTGCGGCAGCGCGCAAAACACGAGGTCGACGGCCGCAAGGTCCAGCTCGGCGATCGTGACGAGCTGCGGCAGATCGAGCCCCGCGAACTGCGGAAAGACGTCCGCCATCGCCTGCCCCGCCTTGCGGTCGGCGGTCAGCGCCCGGATCGCCACGCGCGGATGGCGCGCGAGCAGGCGCACCAGCTCGGAGCCGGTGTAGCCGGAAGCGCCAAGGATCGCGACGTTCAGTTCTTCCGCCATTGTCGTTCCCGCACGTCTAAAAGAAACGCGTCATCCCGGCCGCAGCGCAAGCGGAGAGCCGGGATCGCACGATTGGAACGCTATAGCAGACCTTCGCCTTGCGCGGATGACGATCCCGGCTCGGCCTGCGGCAGTCCGGGATGACGTCTTCCGGTCGCCGAGGTCGTTCGGCCTCCTAGATCTCCACCACCACCCGGCCGCGGACCTTGCCCTCGAGAATGGCTTCGGCCGTCGGCACGATCTCGTCGAAGCCGATCGTCTTCGTCATGGCGGCGAGCTTGGCGCGGTCGAGATCCTTGGCGAGCCGGCCCCAAGCCTCGACGCGGATCGGCTTCGGCACCGTCACGCTGTTGATCCCGAGCAGCGACACGCCGCGCAGGATGAACGGCGCGACGGAGGTCGGCAGATCCATGCCGGCGGCCAGCCCGCAGGCGGCCACCGCCCCGCCGGACTTGGTCTGCGCGATGGCGTTCGCGAGCGGCACCGAGCCGACGGAGTCGATAACGCCGCCCCAGATCTCCTTCTGCAGCGGCTTGCCCGGAGCGGCCAATTCCTCGCGCGGGAGGACGCGCGCGGCGCCGAGATCGCGGAGGTAGCCGGCCTCGCTCTCGCGGCCGGTGGAGGCCACGACCTCGTAGCCGAGCTTCGCGAGCAGCGCGACCGCGACCGAGCCGACGCCGCCCGCCGCGCCGGTGACGAGCACCGGACCGCGCTCCGGCGTGACGCCGTGCCGTTCGAGCGCCATCACGCACAGCATCGCGGTGTAGCCGGCGGTGCCGACCGCCATGGACTCGGCCGGGGTCAGGCCCTCGGGCAGCAGCACGAGGTAGGCCGCGGGCACCCGCGCGATTTCCGCGTAGCCGCCGAGATGGGTCTCCCCGACGCCCCAGCCGTTCAGCACGACCTCGTCGCCGACCTTGAACTCGTCGGTCGTGGAAGCCGTCACCTTGCCGGCGAAATCGATGCCCGGAATCATCGGGAAGCGGCGGACCACCGGCGACTTGCCGGTGATCGCCAGCCCGTCCTTGTAGTTGACGGTGGAGTGGGACACCCGGACGACGACGTCGCCGTCCATCAGCTCGGCCTCGTCGAAGTCGACCGTCGAAAGGGTCTGGCCGGCGTCGCCCTTGTCGATGCGCAGCGCGCGGAAGGTGGACATGTCGAGCTCCTGACGTGTGACGTTCGGGTGAGGCCCTAGATAGAGGGCCGCCCCCCGTTCGTCATCCCGCAGGCGGCGCGCGATCAGCCCTCCATCGCGTCCAGCGCGCCGGTGTTCTCCGGCAGCACCTGGCCGCCGTCGACCACGATCGTCTGGCCGGTGACGTAGTTCGCGACGTCGCTCGCGAAGTAGAGCGCGGCGCCGGCGATGTCGGCGACGACGCCGAGCCGCTTCATCGGCACCGAGGCCGCGGTCTTGTCGATGTAGTCCTGCCCGACGCCCGCCATGCCCTCCGTCATGATGTTGCCCGGCATGACCGCGTTGACGGTGATCCCGAACGGCGCGAGCTCGATCGCGGCGGTGCGCATGAAGCCGAGCTGGCCGGCCTTGCTCGCCCCGTAGTGCGACCAGCCGGGATAGCCGGTGATCGGCCCGGTGATCGAGGAGGTCAGCACGATCCGGCCGGCCTTCGACGCCTTCAGCGCCGGCAGGCAGGCTTGAACCGAGAGAAAGGTGCCCTTCAGGTTGACGTCCATGACGAGGTCGAAGTCGGCCTCCGTCATGTCGGCGAGCTTGGCGGCCGGAAAGATGCCGGCGTTGGCGCAGAGCACGTCGATCCCGCCGAAGCGCTCGACTGCGGCGGCCGCCATCGCCCGGACGTCGGCGAGCTTCGACACGTCGGCGGCGAAGCCGCTTGCCCCGCCGCCGATCTCGGCCGCGACCGCTTCGGCCTCCGCGCCGTTCCGCGCCACCACAAGCACGCGGTAGCCGGCGTCGGCGAAGCCCCTGGCGATGCCCTTGCCGATCCCCTTGGAGCCGCCCGTCACGATCGCGGTGCGGGATGTTGCGTAAGTCATGGGCGCCCTTGCCGTCTGCCTGTTTCGGCAGCAAGGTCGCTCATAAAAACTACGTTGTAAACCCAACAGACCGGGCGATACTCACCACAGAAAATGACCGACTTGCCAAGTCGGCGGAGACGGCCGCGGCGCCCGCGGCTTGGCGATCACTTGGGGATCAGGGGACTTCGCATGACCACCGTGACGAAGCGCCACGCGCTGAAACTCTTGGGCGGGGCTGCGCTTGCGGCGCCCTTCGCCGGCGCTCTTCCGGCGTTCGCCGCGCGCGAGAGCGAGCTGAACATCCTGTGCTGGGAAGGCTACAACTCCGCCCAGGTGCTGGACCCCTTCCGGTCGGCCAAATCCGCGACCGTCAAGGCCGAAAGCCTCACCAACGACCCCACCATGATCAACCGGCTTCGCGCCGGCGAGACCAAGGTCTGGGACCTGATCAACGTCAACAACCCTTGGGCCCGCAAGGCGATGTACCCGGAGGGCCTGATCAAGCCGCTGCCGAAGGCCGAGTTCGAGCCGTTCTTCGATAAGATGCTGCCTCAATTCAAGGCGCCCTACCGCTGGGCCATGAGCGACGACGGCAAGGACCTGCTGGGTATGGCCCAGCGCTTCGGGCCCTACAGCTTCGTCGTGAACACCGACAAGGTGAGCCGGAAGACCGCGGAGGAGCAGGGCTGGGAGCTGTTCAACGACCCCTCGCTCAAGGGCAAGTACGGCATCCTGGAGAGCGACGACTGGAACGTCTTCAACATCTTCATGATCGCGGGCATCAACCCGTTCAAGGTCCATGACGCGGCCGAGATGGCGACGTTCGGCGAGACGGCGAAGAAGGTCTTCGGCGGCGCCAAGCTCGTCGGCGACATCGCGGCGATGAACCAGGCGCTGGTGTCCGGCGAGATCGACCTGCACATGACGGGCGGCACCTACTCGGTCTCCCCCGCCCGCGCCGACGGCCATCCGGAGCTTCGCGCGGTCACCCCGCTCAAGGGCCCGATCGACGGCAAGGGCGGCATCTCCTGGATCGAGATCACCTCGACCGTGAACAACCCCAACCTGTCGCCGCTTGCGGCGGAGTTCCTGAAGTACGTGCAGGACCCGAAGGTGGCGCACACCGTGGCCTTCGCCGAGGGGACGTTCAACCCGGTGGCGCAGATGGGGAACAAGGCCTGCTTCGACCTCTTCACCAAGGAGGAGCTCGACGCCATCCAGTGGGACAGCCTCGAGGAGGAGATGTCGCGCTCGGCCGAGTACGACATCGTGCCGGACTACGACAAGGCGCTCGAGATCATGACCTCGGCCAAGCGCACCAAGGGCTGAGACGGCGATCTCAAGCCGCCGTCCACGCCGGCTCATGGAACGTCATCCCGGACGAAGGCGGAGCCGTCGATCCGGGATCGTCCTGAAACGAGCGCGCTCTTCGCGCGAACCCGGCTCTCGCTCCGCTCGGCCGGGATGACGTCCCTCGATCCAAGACGCATGAGGTTCAGGCCATGACGGCGACCGCTCTCGCCTCGCCCAAGGCGCCCTCGCCTCTCCCGGAGGCTTTGCCCATCCTCCAGCTCGTCGGCGTGCGGAAGACCTTCGGCGCCTTCGCCGCCGTCGAGCGCATCGACCTCGACATCCGCGACGGCGAGTTCCTGACGATCGTGGGGCCCTCCGGGTCGGGCAAGACGACGCTGCTGCGGATGCTGGCCGGCATGGAGGCGCCGAGCGAGGGCGACATCAGCCTGCGCGGCGTGCGCATCAACGAAACGCCGCCGGCCCGGCGGCCGACTTGCCTCGTGTTCCAGTCGCTCGCGCTGTTCCCTCACAAGACGGTGGGCGAGAACATCGAGTTTCCGCTGAAGGTGAAGAAGGTCGCGGTCGTGGCCCGCAAGGCCCGCGCGCTGGAGCTGCTGCGCCTCGTCCAGCTGCCGGAGAGCTACTACGCCAAGAACGTCATGCAGTGCTCCGGCGGCGAGCGGCAGCGCGTGGCGCTGGCCCGCGCGCTCGCCTACGACCCCGACGTGCTGTTCTTCGACGAGCCGCTCTCGGCGCTCGACTACAAGCTCAAGAAGGTGATGGAGAAGGAGCTCAAGGACCTCCATCGGCTGAGCGGCAAGACATTCGTCTACATCACCCACAGCCTCGAGGAGGCGATGGTGATGTCCGACCGCATCGGCGTGATGCGCGCCGGCCGCCTCGTGCAGGTCGGGACGCCGGAGGAGATCTACACCCGGCCGTCGACGAAGTTCGTCGCCGAGTTCATGGGCGAGGTGAACGTGTTCGACGCCGCCCGCACCGAGAGCGGCTGGCGGATCGACGGCCTGGACGGGCTGGCGGCGCTCGACCTGCCGCCGGCGCTGCGCGAGGCGGACGCCGCGGCGGTCGTGGTGCGGCCGGAGTTCCTGCGCTTCGTGGACGGCCCCGCCGGCGCGCAGAACCGGCTCGCGGGCGTCGTTTTCAACGAGTACGCGCTGGGCTCCCGCATCCAGTACCAGGTGCGCGTGGGCGAGAAGACCTTCCTGCTGGAGCTCTCCCGCGCCAACGCTTGGGGCGGCAAGCCCGGCGACGCCGCGACCATCGGCTGGGACGCCCGCGACGCCATCGTGGTGGCGGCGTGAGCGGGGCCGCGACCGGCGCCCCCATCGACGGCGCACGCGCGATCCCTCCCCTGGGACAGGGGAGGGTGGACGACGAAGCCGGACGGGTGGGGTCCGGCGCCGGACTGCGCTCCGCGCCGAAGACCCCACCCGACCTCGGCCTTGCGGCCGAGGCCACCCTCCCCGCTGCGCGAGGAGGGAGAGGGACGGCGTTTCGCCTGTCGCGCGGCGCGCTCTGTTCGCTTCCCGTAGGCCTGACGCTGCTGCTGGGCTTCGTCGCGCCGCTCGCGACCGTCGCGGCCTACGCCTTCGCGACGCCGAAGAGCTTCGACGTGTTCCGCTCGTTCACGTTGGTGAACTTCGCCGCGATCTTCGATCCGGCGAACACCGTCTGGCAGTCCTTCGCCTGGTCGCTCGGGCTCGCGGTGCTGACGGTGGTCGCGCTCGCGGTCGTGGCCTACCCCATCGCCTGGGGCCTCGCCCGCAGCTTCGGGCGCTGGTCGGGCTTCATCAGCGTGCTGTTCGTGTTCCCTCTGTTTGTGTCGGAGAACGTGCGGCTCTACGGCTGGACGCTGTTCTTCCTCAAGAACGGCGTGCTCGACGGCACGCTGAAGCTGGTCGGCGGCGCCGGCCCGGAGGTGCTGTACACGCCCGGCGCCATCCTGTTCGGCATGGTCTACGTCTACCTGCCCTTCATGCTGTTCCCGATGACGCTCGGGCTCGCCATGGTGCCGAAGGATCTTGTCGAGGCCGCGCGCGATCTCGGCGCCTCCCGCCTGCTGATCTGGCGTGAGATCGAGCTGCCGCTCGCGACCCCCGGCGTCCTGATCGGCATGCTGCTCACCTTCGTGCTGGCGGTCGGCGCGGTGGCGGAATCCAAGGTGCTCGGCGGGCAATCGGTGATCGTCATCACCCACGACATCGAGATCGCCTTCACCTACGCCCAGAACTGGCCGCTCGGCTCCGCGCTCGCGCTGCTGCTGACCGTCATCGTCGGCGCGCTGTCGCTCACGGCGCTGGCGAAACTCGACCTCGACCGCATTCTCGGGAGGCGGTGATGGTGTTTCTCCAGAGGCCCCCTCACCCGGCCCTGCGGGCCGACCTCTCCCCGCTGGGGAGAGGCGCCAGACGGCGCCGTTCTTCACCTCTCCCCCGCGGGGAGAGGCCGCAAGGCTCCAGCCTTGCGGGTGAGGGAGCTCAACGGTCGGGAGGTCCCGCGATATGAACCAGTCCGCCCGTCGCTCCAACTTCCTGATCTGGGTCTGGACGCTGTTCGTCCTCGTGCTCGTCTACCTGCCGATCGTCTGCGGCGCGCTAGCGGGGCTGTCGAAGAGCCGGTACTTCGGGTTCCCCGTCGCCCGCTGGTCCACGGAGTGGTGGAGCCGCGCGCTGGAGAGCTTCGAGGTCCAGACCATCGTCAAGACCTCGCTCGCGATCGCCTTCATCGTCACGGCTGTGGCCGTCGTCGTGGCCTTTTTCGGCGCGCTCGCTTTCGCGCGCTACGACTGGAAGGGCCGCCGGCTCTATCAGAAGCTGGTGCTGCTGCCGATCTTCTTTCCGCAGCCGGTGCTCGGCCTCGCGCTGCTGCTCTGGTTCAACGCGGTCGGGATCCAGCCGACCTGGCAGACGGCGATCTTCGCCCATCTGGTCTGGATCGTGCCGGTCGTGACGCTGGTCATCGCGATCCAGGTCTACGGCTTCGACCCGGCGCTGGAGGAGGCCGCCGCCGATCTCGGGGCGGGCCGCCTGTTCATCCTGCGCGAGGTGACGCTGCCGATCCTGTGGCCAGGCGTCTGGTCCGGGGCGCTGTTCGCCTTCCTGCTGTCCTGGGGCAACTTCCCGCTGTCGCTCTACACCACGGGCGCGGATTCCACCGTCCCGGAGTGGCTCTATTCGAAGATGGTGGCGGGCTACACGCCGATGGTGCCGGCGCTCGGCACCATGAGCACGCTTGCGGCCGCGACCCTGCTGCTCGCCGGCGGCCTGATCGCCGCCCTGCTCCGCCGCCGCGCCGCAGGCAAGGCGGCGAGCGCGTAAGGCACGGGCGCGGCCGGGCGCTCAGCCGCCCAGCTGCGTCAGCGCCGCCTCGATCTTGGCGAGCCGGGCGGCGTAGTCCGCGCGCTTCTCGCGCTCGGCCTCCACCACCTCCTCCGGCGCGCGGGCGACGAAGCTTTCGTTGCCGAGCTTGCCGTCGATACGCTTGATCTCGCCCTGCGTCTTGGCCCGCTCCTTGGCGAGCCGGTCCTTCTCAGCCGCAATGTCGACCACGCCTTCGAGGGGCACGGCCACGACGCAACCGCGGACGATGAGCTGGATCGCCGCCTGAGGCGAAGCGTCCGCGAACGACACGCCAGAGACGCGGGCGATGCGCGCGAGCGTCGGCGCGGCGCGCTCGGCCCGGGCGCGCGTCTCGGCGTCCCCGCCGACCACCACCAGAGGCAGCGTGGCGGAGGCCGGCACGCCCATCTCGGCGCGGGCCGAACGCAGCTCGGTCACCAGCTCCACCAGCCAGCCGATCTCGGACTCCGAGGCCGCGTCGCCCAGCCCTCCGAGCGCCGGCCAGCGGGTGAGCGCCAGCACGTTTGGGCGCGCGACGTCGCCGGCGCGCGCGGCCCACAGCTCCTCAGTCACGAACGGCATGAACGGGTGCAGCAGCTTCGCCACCTCGTCGAGCACGAAGGCGACGGTGGCGCGGGTCTCTTCGGCCTCAGCGTCCTGCCCTTCGCCCTGGAGCACCGGCTTCACCAGCTCGAGGTACCAATCGCAGACGACGTTCCAGGTGAAGCGGTAGGCGGCGCCCGCCGCCTCGTTGAAGCGGTAGGCCTCCAGCGCCGCGGTGGTGTCCGCCACCGCCTTGGCCGCCTCGCCGAGGATCCAGCGGTTCACGGTCTCCTTCACCGTCGAGGGGTCGAAGCCCGCGACTGGACGGCAGCCGTTCATCTCGGCGAAGCGCGAGGCGTTCCAGAGCTTGGTCGCGAAGTTGCGGTAGCCTTCGACGCGGGCGCGGGCGAGCTTGATGTCGCGCCCCTGCGCCGCCATCGCCGCCAGCGTGAAGCGCAGCGCGTCCGCGCCATAGGCGTCGACCAGCTCGATCGGATCGATGACGTTGCCCTTCGACTTCGACATCTTGGCCCCCTTCTCGTCGCGGACGAGGGCGTGGATGTAGACGTCGCGGAACGGCACCTCCTTCATGACGTAGAGGCCCATCATCATCATCCGGGCGACCCAGAAGAAGATGATGTCGAAGCCCGTCACCAGCACGGCGTTGGGATAGTACTTCTTCAGCTCCGGCGTGTGGTCCGGCCAGCCCATGGTCGAGAACGGCCAGAGCGCGGAGGAGAACCAGGTGTCCAGCACGTCCTCGTCGCGGGTGAGCTCAGTCGGCGCGCCGTAGTGCGTCTCCGCGGCCGCGAGCGCCTCGGCCTCGGTCTCCTCAACGAAGATCGCGCCGTCCGGCCCGAACCACGCCGGGATCTGGTGGCCCCACCAGAGCTGGCGCGAGACGCACCACGGCTGGATGTTCTCCATCCAATCGAAGTAGGTCTTGGACCAGTTCTCGGGGATGAAGCGGGTGCGGCCGTCGCGGACCGCGGCCATCGCCTCCACCGCGAGCTTCGCGGCGTCGACGTACCACTGGTCGGTCAGATAAGGCTCGATCACCACGCCCGAACGGTCGCCGTGCGGCACCTGGTGGACGTGGGGCTCGGTCTCGACCAGAAGCCCGAGCTCCTCGAGGAGCGCCAACACGCGCTTGCGCGCGTCCGCGCGGTCCAGCCCGTCGAGCGACATCATGAGATCGAGGTCGAGCGTCTCCGGCGCGCCGTCCAGGAACGCGTCGTTGCCGAGCAGCGCGAGGCGGCCGTCCGGCGTCAGCACGTTGATCAGCGGCAGGTTGTGGCGCTTGCCGACCTCGAAGTCGTTGAAGTCGTGCGCCGGCGTGATCTTGACCGCGCCGGTGCCCTTCTCAGGGTCCGAGTACTCGTCCGCGATGATGGGAATGCGCCGGCCGACGAGCGGCAGGACGACGTGCTTGCCGACGAGATGCCTGTACCGCTCGTCCTCCGGGTGCACCGCGACGGCGGCGTCGCCCAGCATGGTCTCGGGCCGCGTGGTCGCGACGACGATCGACTCGTCGCTCCCCTCGACGGGATAGCGCAGATGCCAGAGATGGCCCTTCACCTCGACCGACTGGACCTCGATGTCCGAGATCGCGGTGAGCAGCTTCGGGTCCCAATTGACCAATCGCTTGTCGCGGTAGATCAGCCCGTCCTTGTGCAGGCGGACGAACAGCTTCACGACCGCGCGCGACAGGCCCTCGTCCATGGTGAAGCGCTCGCGCGACCAGTCGGCGGAGGCGCCGAGCCGCTGCAGCTGCTTCAGGATCATGCCGCCGCTCTCGGCCTTCCACTCCCAGACGCGCTCGACGAATTTCTCGCGACCCATGTCGCGCCGGCCGGGCTGCTGGCGCTCGGCCAGCTGGCGCTCGACGACCATCTGGGTGGCGATGCCGGCGTGGTCCATGCCGGGCTGCCACAGCACGTCCTTGCCGCGCATGCGCTCGAAGCGCGCGAGGATGTCCTGCAGCGTGTCGTTGAGCGCATGCCCCATGTGGAGCGAGCCGGTGACGTTCGGCGGCGGGATGACGATGCAGTAGGGCTCGGCGCCCGGCTCCGCCCCCGCGCCCGCCTTGAACGCGCCGACCTCGTCCCAGCGGGCCGCGATCCGCTCCTCGATGTCGGCCGGCGAATAGGTCTTGTCGAGCATGGGACGGCCTCGGACGCGCTTGGAAACCTGCGGGCCGCGAACGGCCCGCGCGCGTTGAACCCCAAGCGCGGCGGGGGTGTCAATCTCGGGAACCGGGGGAGCGGTCGCCAGCCTGCGGTGGAGCCGCCGTCATGACGCCCGAAGGCCGGCGTTCAGGCTCCGGAGCGTCTCGCATCAGCGGACCTGCAATCTGCCTCCCGCGCTTCGCCGTCGCCCCGGGCCTGTCGCGGCGTCCATAATCCTTGCACGCTGCGGCCTGCATGGACCGGCAGGCTGATGGGTTCCGGAACGTCGCCCGGAACGACGCGGGGTTCCCCGCGCCTCCGTCACCGAAGATCGCGACGCGCCTCAGCGGCCGCCGCGGGCGACGCGCTCGATCTCGTGGCGCACCAGGCGCTCGACCAGCGGCGGCAGGTTGTCGTCGAGCCACGCCTTCAGCATCGGCCGCAGCATCTCCTTGACGAGGTCGTCCAGCGTTCGGGCGTTCTGCGACAAGATGGTGTGGGCCAGCGAGCCGAAGGCGGCGTTCACGGCCTCGCCCGCGGGTTCCGAGATCAACCGCTCCGCGATCGCTTCGCGCGACGCGGACGCGGGGCGCGGACTGAACGCCGCCTGCGCGGCCTCCAGCTCCGGTTCCGCCGTCATTTCGTCCGTGAGCTCGAAGACGTCGATGTCGTCGATCTCCGGATCCGGCTCTGGCGCGGCTTCGACGACCACCGGGCGGAGCGGCGCCCTCACCTCCGCCGCAGGCTTCGCGGCAGCCTTCGGCTTCTCGAGCGGCTCCGCCTTCGGCACGGGCGGCGCGTCGAACGACGCGAGCATGGCGTCGATGTCGTCCTGCCCGAGCGAACCCGACGCTTCAGCTTCCATCGGCTCGGGCGCCTTCAACGGCTCGGCCTTGGCCTGCGCCGGCTCGTCATCGGAGATGATGCGACGGATCGAGGCCAGGATTTCCTCCATCGTCGGCTCGTGAGCCTTCGCGGCAGTGCTCATCCATCTGTCCTCTCACTCGCGCGGCCGCCCCTGCGCGATCGCAACCGGCACGAATCGCCTGGCCGCACGCCGATTTCCGCGAGTATGGCGCCGTCGACTCGGCTCACAAGCGGCGGCGGCGCGCCGCCCACAGCCTCGCGCGGTCAGCGGCCGTCCGGGGTGCGCAGGCCGATCCACTTGTCGCGCACCTGGTCGTAGTGGACGTTGGGATCGTAGCGCGCGACCTGCAGGCCCAGGCGCTCGGCCGTCAGCCAGCCGACCGACGAAAGCAGCGCATAGGTCGCGACGACCCGGTCGCGCTGGGCGGTGATGAGCGACTGCCGCGCGTTCAGCAGGTCCTGCTGCGCGTTCAGCACGTCGAGCGTGGTGCGCTGGCCGACCTTGGCCTCCTCGCGCACGCCG
This sequence comes from Methylopila sp. 73B, assembly GCF_000526315.1. Lineage (NCBI taxonomy): Bacteria > Pseudomonadati > Pseudomonadota > Alphaproteobacteria > Hyphomicrobiales > Methylopilaceae > Methylopila > Methylopila sp. 73B. Next base: position 1,478,746 of record NZ_JAFV01000001.1, read on the forward strand.
TTCAACGCGGTCTGCGACGCCTCGATCTGGGCCTGCGCGGACTTGATCTGCGCCGTGGTGGCTTCGACCTGGCCCCAGGCGGAGACGACCGCCTGCCGCACCTGATCGCGCGACACGTCCGCCTCCAGCCGGCGCTGTCCCGCGGTCTCCTTGGCCTGCCGGGCCTGCGAATAGACCGTGCCGCCTTCGTAGATCGGGATCGTCAGCTGGCCGACGACGGAGCCCGACGTCGTGCGGTTGATCGACGAACCGGGCTCGTACCGCCGCTGGAACGACGCCTGCAGATTGAGCGACGGCAGCAGGTTGCCCTCGACCACGCGGATGTCGAGGTTCGCCGCGTCGACGCCATGCAGCGCGGCGAGGATCGCCGGGTGCTGCGCCTGGCTAAGACCGATGGCCTGCGACAGCGACTTCGGCAGCAGGCGGTCGATCGACTTCGCCGCCCGCGGCCGCGCGATGTCCTCGCCCACCACCTGACGGTAGGTCGCCCGGCTGGTGTTGAGCTGCGCCTCGGAGGCGCTGACCTCGGAGCGTGCGCCCTGCAGCGCGGCCTCGGCCTGCGCGGTGTCTGTGCGCGTCACTTCGCCGACCTGGAAGCGCTCGCGCGCGGCGCGCAGCTCCTCCTCCAGCACCTGTACGTTGTTCTTGCGGACCTCGAGGATCGCGTAGTCCCGCAGCACGTCCATGTAGGCCTGGGCGGCGTCGAACAGGATGTTCTGCTCGCTGTTCCGAAGCGTCTCGCGCGCCCCGAGGATGTTCGACTCGGCCCGACGGACGGAGTTCTTGGTCTGAAAGCCGTTGAAGACGTTCTGCTCGACGGTGACGCCGGCGCCACGGGGATAGCTGTTCTCGATCAAGTTGTACTTGGCGCCAACCTGACCGACGCCTCCGGGAGCGGTCGGATCAAGGATTGAGCCGCTCTGCGTGCCCTTGGTCCGGTCGCGCTGAAATCCAGCGTCCACGGTCGCACTGATCGTCGGCCGGTAGCCCGACAGCGCCTGCGGCACCTGTTCGTCGGTGGCGCGCACCTGGGCGCGCTGCGCGTTGAGATTGGGATTGCCCTGGTAGGCGCGCGACAGCGCGCCCTCGAGCGTCTGGGCCTGCGCCGCCGTCCCCCCAAACGACAGCGCGGCCAGGACGGCCATCGCTGCGACGCCTAGCGCACGGCGCTGGCGGAGACGATACGAGTCGCTCGTCGACATATACTCACCGAATTTCGTGCGCGGCGACGGAACGAGATGCCCATCGCGCGTCGTGACGCGTCCCGGCGGCGATCCTACCGGCGCCGTCCCGCCATGGAAACGACCGAGGCGCGCCGTTAACCATTAAGTCACGACCTGTGACGCAGCGGCGCCACAGCGGTTCACGCGGAGGTGATGTCCGCGCTCAGAGCGCGAACACGTCCTCGGCCGCAAAACCGGGGAGAACCGCCGCATGCGCGTCGAACGCCGGCGCCGCTCCAAGCTCCGCGCCGTTGCGGCGGAAGATGGTGGCCTTCGTCGGCCGCGTGCGGCCTGCGGCCGCGATGATCCGGCCGTGGGGCTTCAGCTGCGCGGCGAGAGCGCGAAGGCCGTCCTCGACCGCGCCGTCGATGAAGATCAGGTCGTAGGGCGCGCCGGCGGGCGCCCCGGCCGGCAGCGGCCCCTCGACCAGCGTCACGCCTTCGCCCGCAAGATTCGCCCGCGCCGCCGCCGCAAGCGCGGGATCGCTCTCGACCGCCGTCACCGTGGCGACGAGTCGCGACAGCACCGCGGCCGCATAGCCGAGCCCGGCCCCCACGACGAGCGCGGTTTCGCCCTCGCGCGGATCGGCGAGCTGCACGAGCTTGGCGAGGGTCATCGGGTCGAGCATCTCGCGGCCGCCGCCGAGCGGCGCGCGCGAATCGAGATAGGCGACGTCGCGGCGGCCGGCGGGCATGTAGTTTTCGCGCGGCGTCTCGGCGAAGGCGGCGATGACCCGCGGATCGGTCACGTCCGCGACGCGGATCTGGCAATCGACCATGCCCTGCCTGAGGCGCGCGAAATCCGACATGACGTCTCGTCTCCGAACGGTCCTGGCGCCGGGCCAGCCCCGCGCCGCGACGTTCTATCTGCGGCGCCGCGCCGCGTCAGGCAAGCGCGCCGCGTCATTCGCGTGTTGCGATGGCTCGACCTGCAGGCTATGGAGAGCCGCCGTTCCGCGAGCAGCATCCGCCGGGTCTCGAACCCCAGCCGCATCTCGCACGAGGCCACGTGGCGGAATGGTTACGCAGAGGACTGCAAATCCTTGTATCCCGGTTCGATTCCGGGCGTGGCCTCCACTCTTCAGCGGCGCATCCGCCACAGTCTGTTGATCTCTCGACGACTACGCAGTTTCACTCTCACCCGAATCGTCGTGCGTCCGTCATCCCCCCGTCTGCGGCCGCCACGTGCGCGGCCACTTCGGGGGATTTGGGACTTATGCGCTTCGTTCTCGTCATCGCCGCGGCGGCCTCGCTCGCAGGCTGCGCCAGCATCACGCGCGGCTCCACCAACCAGATCACGGTCACGACGGAGCCGGCGGGGGCCAGCGTCCGCACCTCGATGAACCACGGCTGCCCGACCAGCCCCTGCACCTTCACGGTCGGCCGCAAGGACGAATTCATCGTGACGGCCTCGAAGCCGGGCTACCGGGACGCCGCCATGCCGGTGAAGACGCGGATCGCAGGCTCCGGCGCGGCGGGCTTCGCGGGCAACGTGCTCGTCGGCGGCGTCATCGGCATGGGCGTCGACGCCGCGACCGGCGCCACGCTCGAGCATTATCCCAACCCCATCGTGCTCGCGCTGCAGCCCGAGGCGCCGGCCTCCGCGCCGGGGCCGCGCCGCAAGAAGGCGCCCGCCTCCGGGCCCGGCTCCAAGCCGGTCGCGCAGGCGGAAATCACGCCCGCGTCGTGACGTCGTCGCGAAAGCGGCTTGGCGCCCGGTCGAATCTTCTGCTATAGGCGCGGCCTCCCGAGAGCGCGGCGCGCTTCTCGCGGTCCTCGGTAGCTCAGCGGTAGAGCCCTCGACTGTTAATCGAGTTGTCGCAGGTTCGAATCCTGCCCGGGGAGCCAGTTTCAGACCAGGCGGTTGATCCGCTTCGCTCCAAACATCCCCGGACGCCCGCGCGTCCGGGGATGTTTGCGTTCGGGCCTCAACGGAACAGCGCGAACCCCTCGCCCCTCACCCGGTCGAGCCGTTCGCGGCAGGCGGCGTAGGCGGCGTCGCCCGGGCGCACGCGGCCGAGCGGGGCGGCGCTCCAGTCGGTCTCCCGCACGAAGGCGATCGGCGCCGCGATCGGCGTGAGCTGCGAGCCGAGGCCGGCGAGCAGCGTCGACAGCACGCCGTACATCGCGCCGTCGATGGTGGGCCGCCCCACCGTGATGAGCCGGTGCTGCCCATGGCGGTTGGTGACGAGGTAGAGGTGGCCGGACTGGTGCGGCGCCGCCACCTCGCCGGACTGCGCGTAGGGCGCGTCGAGCCGCTCCCGCTCCACGAACACGAGACGGCTGGCGTCGTCGCTCCAGAAGATGTCGGTGCGGTAGGCGTAGACGGCGTCGGCGTCTCCAAAGGAAGGCCGCAGCGTGAGGTAGGCGCCCTCGAGCCAGCGCACCGCGGGCCGGGAATAGGCGCCCAGCGAATCCGGCGCGGAGGCCTCGCCCTGGGCGGGCGCCGAGGTCTGCGCCGGACCCTCGCGCAACCGCACGCCGAGCGCGTCCTCGAGCCGGATGACGCTCGCCAGCGTGAAGGGACGGCGGCCGGACAGCGCCTTCTCCAGCGTCGAGATGCTGATGCGGGCGAGGTCGGCGAGCCCCTGCCGGGACATCCGCCGCAGCGCCAGCTCCTCGCGCACGCGGAGCGCCAGCGCCTGGGCCGCCGCGCCTACGATCTCCCCGTCCGCCCCCGGCGTTCCGTTCATATCCGCACCGTTCCGCACAAAACCGCACACGCCGCGACAGTGCCGCGCCGCCGTCCGCCGGACAAGGCGGAGCGCGCCGGAAGCTTGCCGATCATCACGCTCGTGCGGCGCAGGTCCTCCGGGCACGACGGAGAGGCGGCCGATCGGGCCGCGATCCTCCATGCGGAGCGCCTGCGATGTCCCTGCCCTGCCGTCCCTCCACCCCGTTCGGCGCCGCACGCCGTCCCGCCGCGGACCGGACCCCGCCGCTGCGGCTCGACCACGGCCGCGCGTCCGTCCGGCGCTTCCTGATCGCGCTGGCGACGCTGTTCGTGGTGCTGGCGTCGAGCTTCGGCGGCCTGCTCGCCATGGCCGCCGGCGGCCGCGCCGCGGAGATCCCGGCCGTCTCGCCGGCGACGGCGCGGGCCGGCGCGCTGCTGCTGAAGGGCGCGACCCCGGGCGCCTATGTCGAAGCCCCCGCGGTGCGCGCGGACTACGACGTGACGGTCAGCGGCTCAACCCAGCGCACACGGGTGACGCAGGCCTTCGTCAACCCCGGCTCGGGCTGGATCGAGGGCGTCTATGTCTACCCGCTGCCGGAGAACGGCGCGGTGGACGCCATGCGGATGGTGGTCGGCGGCCGCGTGGTGGTGGCGGAGATCAAGGAGCGCGCCGCGGCCAAGGCCGCCTACGAGCAGGCCAAGCGCGCGGGCCAGGCCGCCGCGCTGACCGAGCAGGAACGGCCGAACATGTTCACCAACTCGGTCGCGAACATCGGGCCCGGCGAGACGGTCGTGGTTCAGATCGAGTACCAGGCGCCGGTGCGCCGCGACGGCGACGTGTCCTCGCTCCGCATCCCGCTGGTCGTCGGACCGCGCTACGCGCCGGCGGCGGCGGCGCAGGTCGAGACGGTCTCCGACGCCCCGTCCGAGACGGCGCGCGGCGGCGATCCCGTTCCGGACCGCGACCGTGTCACGCCGCCCGTGCTCGACCCGGCGACCTCCGCGCCGAGGAATCCGGTGACGATCACCGTGCGGCTTCAGGCGGGCTTTCCCGTGGCGACCATCGAAAGCGCGCACCACGCCGTCCACACGGAGGCCCCCGCCCCCGACCAGCGCGTGGTCACGCTCGACGGTCCCGTCGCCGCCGACCGCGACTTCGAGCTGAGCTGGACGTCGACGCCCGCCGCGGCGCCCTCCGTCGGCCTGTTCCGCGAGCGCGTCGGCGACGCCGACTACCTGCTGGCCTACGTCACGCCCCCCGCGGCGAAGGCGGCGCCGGTCGAGACGCCGCGCGAGGCGGTGTTCGTCATCGACAACTCCGGCTCCATGGGCGGCCCGTCGATGGCGCAGGCCAAGGCCAGCCTCGCCTTCGCCCTACGCCGCCTGAAGCCTGACGACCGGTTCAACGTGATCCGGTTCGACGACACCATGGACATGCTGTTCGCCGACGCGCTGCCCGCGACCGAGGCCAACGTGACGCGCGCGCTCCGCTTCGTCGAGGCGCTGCAGGCCCAGGGCGGCACGGAGATGCTGCCGGCGCTGAAGGCCGCGCTCAACGATCCCCGTCCCGCCGACGAGCGCTTCCTGCGCCAGATCGTCTTCCTCACCGATGGCGCCGTGGCCGACGAACAGCGCATGTTCGACGCCATCGCCGCCGGCCGCGGCCGCAGCCGCCTGTTCATGGTCGGCATCGGCTCGGCTCCCAACAGCCACCTGATGAGCCGCGCGGCGGAGCTCGGCCGCGGGACCTTCACCCACATCGGCTCGGCCGCGCAGGTCAAGGAGAACATGCGCGCGCTGTTCGGCAAGCTCGAGAGCCCGGCGGTCACCAACCTCTCGCTCGCGATCCCCGGCGGCGCGGCCGACATGACGCCCGCGGTTCTCCCGGACCTCTACCGCGGCGAGCCGCTGGTGATGGCCCTGCGCCTGCCGCGCGCCGAGGGCGCGATGGAGATCCGCGGGGCGATCGGCGGCCAGCCGTGGCGCGAGACGCTGAACCTCGCGGACGCGACGCCGGGCGCCGGCGTCTCCAAGCTCTGGGCGCGGCGCAAGATCGACGACGCCGAGATCGCCCGCACGACCGCTGCGCTGACGCCGGACCAGGCCGACGCCGCCATCCTGCGGCTGGCGCTGGAGCACCACCTCGTCACCCGCCTCACGAGCCTCGTGGCCGTGGACGCCACCCCGCGCCGCGCCGCCGACGCGCCGCTCGACCGCGCCGACGTGCCCCTCAACCTGCCGGCCGGCTGGGACTTCGAGACGGTGTTCGGTCCGCGCGCGCCGGCCGCTCCCATGCGCTCCGCCGATCTCGGCGAACCCGTCGCCGTCGCCGCCGCGCAGGAGGTCTCCCTGCCGCAGACGGCGACCGACGCCGAGCTGCGGCTGCTCGGGGGCCTCGGGCTGCTCGGCGCCGCCCTTCTGGTCGCCGTCTCCCGCCGGCGGGAGCGGCGCGCGTGACCCGGCGGCGGCTCCCGCTCAGGACGGCGCTCGTCGCCGTCCTGACGCTCTCAGGCCTGACGCTCGCGGCGCAGGGGCTGTGGATCCCCGCGAAGGCGGCGCTGGCGCAGGTCCTGCTCGACCGCGCCTTCGCCCGCACGCTGAGCGAAGGTCGGCCGGAAAAGGCCTGGGGTTGGGCGGACACCTGGCCGGTGGCGCGCATCTCCGTCCCGCGGCTCGGCCGCAGCGCCGTGGCGCTGTCCGGCGTGAGCGGCGAGGCGCTGGCGTTCGGTCCGGGCTGGGCGCCCGGCACGCCCGAGGCCGGCGACGACGGCGTCGCGGTCTACGCCGCCCACCGCGACACGCATTTCGCCTTTCTCGCCGACCTCGTGGTCGGCGATGTGATCGAGGTGACGCGGCGCGACGGCCGGAGGGCGCGGTACCGGATGACGGGCGCTCGCGTCGCATCGTGGGACCGATCCGGGATCGACCCGAACGCCGCCGGCCGCGGGCTGGCGCTGGCGACCTGCTGGCCCTTCGGCGCGCGCACCTCGGGGCCTCTGCGCTACGTCGTCGAGGCGACGGCGGTGGAGGACGCCCCGGTCACGGCCTCGGCGGAACGCCGTCCTTGAGCGCCGCTACGATGGCCTCGAGGCCGTCGGTGAGCGCGGCGGGACCCGGCTGGAGAATCAGCGGCGACTTGATCTCGAAGATGCGGCCGTCGCGCACCGCGGGGATCGCGTCCCAGCCGGGGCGCGCGCGGATCTTCGCGGGCGAGACCTTCTTCCCGCACCACGAGGCGAGGATCACGTCCGGCGCGGCGGCGATCACCGCCTCGGACGAGACGATCCGGTCCTTCGCCGCGGCGTTGCGCGCGAGGTCTGCGAAGACGTCCTCGCCGCCGGCGACCTCCACCAGTTCGGAAACCCAGCCGATGCCGCTGATCATCGGCTCGTCCCACTCCTCGAAATAGACCTTTGGCCGCGCCCGCCCCGCGACTTGCGCCCGCCGCGCCGCGAGGTCCGCGGCGTAGCCCTCCGCGAGGCGCTCGGCCCTGTCGCCCGCCCCGACGAGCGCGCCGACGCAGCGGATCATCGCGAGGACGCCCGCGACGTCCCTGTGGTTGAAGCCATGAACGCCGACACCAGCCCGCAGCAGCTCGGCCACGATCTCCGCCTGCAGGTCGGAGAAGGCGAACACGAGGTCGGGCGCGAGGGCGAGGATCTTCGGGATGTCGGCGGAGGTGAACGCCGAAACCCGCGGTTTCTCGCGCCGCACCTGCGGAGGGCGGACGGCGTAGCCGGAGACTCCGACGATCCGCCTATCCTCCCCCAGGAGGTAGAGCGTCTCCACCGTTTCCTCGGTCAGGCAGACGATCCGCTCCGGCGGAAAACAGCGCATCTCCTCGCCTCTTAAGGTTCGCGGCGCCTCGGGACGTGCGGCCAGACCTAGCGGAACCGCCGTTGCGGGACCAGCGGCGAGCCCTCCGGCGACTGATCCGTCGCCCGCCAGCATCCGTAGGCTTGGAAACTCCCCCACGTCCCGCCCGCGGAGTCCGATGCCCTCGTCCGGAAAGCCCTCGTCCTGCGCGCTCGTGTGGTTCCGCGAGGATCTGCGCCTCGCCGACAATCCCGCGCTCCGCGCCGCATTGGACTCGGGCAAGCCTGTGCTCGGCCTCTATGTCTTCGACGACGCCACCTCGGGCCAGCGGCCGCTCGGCGGGGCCTCGCGCTGGTGGCTCGCCCAATCGCTGCGCGCGCTTGCGAAGGAGTGCGCGGCGATCGGCCTTCCCTTCGTCATCCGCCGGGGCAAGACCGCCGAGGTCGTGCCCGCCGCCGTCGATGAGGCCGGAGCCGATACGGTGCTGTGGAACCGGCGCTACGTCGCGGCGGAAAACCAGATCGACGCGGCTCTCAAGGAAAGCCTGCGCAAGGACGGCCGCGAGGTCGAGAGCTTCAACGCGCGCCTGATGTTCGAGCCTTGGGAGGTCACGTCCAAAGCCGGAGGGCCGCTGAAGGTCTATTCGCCGTTCTGGCGCGCCTGCATGGCGAAGGGCGAACCGCGGGCGCCGCTGCCGAAGCCGCGCAAGGGCGAGATCACCGCGGGGCCGGCGCTGAAGGGACTGACGGTCGACGACCTTGGCCTGGAGCCGACGACGCCCGACTGGGCCGGCGGGCTGCGGGAGGCCTGGACGCCGGGGGAGACCGGCGCGCGCGAGGCGCTGACGGCGTTCATCGACCACGGCCTGCGCGGCTACGCGGAGGGCCGCAACCGGCCGGACCAGCCGCACGTGTCGCGCATGTCGCCCCATCTGCGGTTCGGCGAGGTGAGCCCCTATCAGCTGTGGCATGCGGTCGAGCGCGCAAAGGCCGAGGGCGACGCGACGGCGACGGACGTCGAGAAGTTTCGCTCGGAGCTCGGGTGGCGGGAGTTCTCGTATCACCTGCTCCACAGCAACCCGGACCTCGCCACAGAGAACTTCAATGCGCGGTTCGACGCCTTTCCCTGGAAAACCCCGGACCCCGCGCACCGGAAGGCCTGGCGGAAGGGCCTGACCGGCTTTCCGATCGTGGACGCGGGCATGCGGCAGCTCTGGACCACGGGCTGGATGCACAACCGGGTGCGGATGCTGTGCGCTTCGTTCCTGATCAAGGACCTCATGATCGACTGGCGCGAGGGCGAGGACTGGTTCTGGGACACGCTCGTCGACGCCGACCCGGCTAACAATTCCGCGAGCTGGCAGTGGGTGGCGGGATCCGGCGCCGACGCGGCGCCGTACTTCCGGGTGTTCAACCCCTCGCTTCAGGGGAAGAAGTTCGACCCGCAGGGAGACTATGTGCGCGCCCTCGTCCCTGAGTTGAAGGACGTCCCTGCGAAGCACATCCACGAGCCGTGGGACGCGCCGCGCGAGGTTCTCGAGCGCGCCGGCGTGACCCTGGGCGAGACCTACCCCCAGCGCATCGTCGACCATGACGCCGCGCGCGACGCCGCCCTGAAAGCCTTCGGCCGGATCAAAGACCGATGACGACGTCCCGCCTGCGCATCGCCGTCGTCGGCTCCGGCATCTCCGGCGCCGGCGCGGCCTTCGCGCTCCACCCCCACCACGACGTCACGGTCTACGAGCGCGAACCGCGTCCGGGCGGCCACAGCCACACGGTCGACGTCGACTACGACGGCGTGCGGATCGCCGTCGACACCGGGTTCATCGTCTACAATGGCCTGAACTACCCGAACCTCACCGCCCTGTTCGACCATCTCGGCGTCGCCACCAAGGCGACCGAGATGAGCTTCGGGCTGTCGCTCGACCGAGGCGCTTTCGAATGGTCGGGCAAGACGCTTGGCGCACTGTTCGCCCAGCGCCGCAACTTGGTCGCGCCGTCCTATCTCTGGATGCTGCGCGAGGTGATGCGGTTCAACAAGCTCTGCGTCGCGGACAAGGCGGCCGGCGCGCTGGTCGGCCTCAGCCTCGGCGACTGGCTGGACCGGCGCCGCTTCGCCCGGCGCTTCCGCGAGGACTACCTCGCCCCCATGGCGGCCGCGATCTGGTCGACTCCCGCGGCGCACGTGCTGGACTTCCCCGCCGAGAGCTTCGTCGCCTTCTTCGCCAACCACCGGCTGATCAACACCGAGCGTCCGATCTGGCGCACGGTCGAAGGCGGCAGTAGGTCCTACGTCGAGAAGCTCAACGCGCCCTTGCGCGACAGATTGCGCCTGGGCGCGCCCGTGGCGTCGATCGCCCGCGACGACCTCGGCGTCACCGTGACGGACGCCGCCGGCCGGGCCGAGCGGTTCGACCAGGTGGTCCTGGGAGCGCACACCGACGAATCGCTCCGGCTGTTGACCGACGCGAGCGACGCCGAACGCGCGGTGCTGGGCGCGATCCGGTACCGGCCCAACGACGTCTGGCTGCACAGGGACGCGCGCCTGATGCCGAGGCGCAGGGCGGTGTGGTCGGCCTGGAACTACCTCGGCAGCCGGACCGATCCCGCCGTCGCCGCACGCGACGTCGCGGTGACCTATTGGATGAACGAGCTGCAGGGCGTCGATCCCGAACGTCCGCTGTTCGTGACGCTGAACCCGCCGTTCGAGCCCGACCCGGCGCTGACCTTCGCCCGCTTCCGCTACGACCATCCTCAGTACGACGCCGCAGCCTTGGCGGCCCAGCGGCGGTTGCCCGAGATCCAGGGCAAGCGCCGGACGTGGTTCTGCGGCGCCTGGACCGGGTTTGGGTTTCACGAAGACGGCTTGTCATCGGGCCTCGCCGTGGCGGATGCTCTGGGAGCCGCGCCGCCGTGGCGCGCGCCGAGCTTCGCCGAGGCTGCGGAGTGACGGGATACGAGGCGCCCAGCTTTCGGCCGCCGGAGGCCGCCGCGTCGCTCTACCCGGGCGAGGTTATGCACGCGCGCCTCAAGCCGTTTGTTAACCGGTTTGTTTACCGGGTGTTCGCCTTGTTGATCGATTTGGACCGGCTTGACGTCGCTTGCCGCGCCGCGCGCCTGTTCTCGGTCGGCCGCTTCAATCTCGCGAGCTTCCACGAGGCGGACCACGGGCCGGGCGACGGCTCCTCGCTGTCGACCCATGTCCGCGGCCTGCTGGCGCGGGCCGGACAGGACCCGGAGGGCGGCCGCGTGCTGCTGCTCTGCTACCCCCGCATCCTCGGCTACGTGTTCAATCCCTTGAGCGTCTACTGGCGCTACGACGACGCGGGCGCCCTCACCGCCGTCGTCTACGAGGTGACCAACACCTTCGGCGAGCGGCACGCCTATGTCGCTCCGGTCAAGGATGGCGAACTCACCGAAGCCGGGCTCCGCCAGGAGCGGGACAAGCTGTTCTACGTCTCGCCCTTTCTCGAGACCGCGATGCGCTACGCCTTCCGCATCCGCCCGCCGACCGACGACGTTCGGCTGCGCATCCTAGAAAGCGACGCCGAAGGGCCGATCCTCTCCGCCACCTTCGCAGGCGAGCGCCAAGCGCTGACCGACGGCGCGCTGCTCCGGCTCTGCGTCGCCATGCCGTTGATGACCCTCAAGGTTTTCGCCGGCATTCACTGGGAGGCGTTGAAGCTCTGGATCAAGGGCGCGCGCCTCGTGGACCATGACCCGCCTCCTTCGCCCGCGAGCCACGACGCTCCAGGCCCCATACGCCACGGGCGCGGGGCTCGCGGCCCTCAAGATCGCCTCCAAGACCGCGCCGTGGCGCCGACCGTCCGGGAAACGACCGCGCCATGACCGCCGCCCCGATGTCCCAAAACCCCGCCAGCTTCGCCCCCGCGCGCCCGTCCGAGCCTACGCCGCCCGCAGCGCCGTTGCGCGTGACGCTCGACAACGTCGCGGAGGCCGCCCGAGGGCTTCCACTCGAGGTCCGCATCGCGTTGCAGGTCGCGGCGCGCATCGTCCGCGGCCGTCTGTCCGTGACCTTCCCCGACGGCCGCATTCTGGTGTTCGACGGCGTCGAGCCCGGGCCGGACGCGACGCTCGTCGTGCGCGATCTCGGCTTCGCGCGGCGCATCCTGAAGGGCGGCGACATCGGCGTCGCCGACGGCTTCCTCAACGGCGAGTGGGACAGCCCGGACGTCACCGCGTTCTTGGAGCTGTTCTGCGTCAACGCGGACCATGTCTCGCAGTATCTGATGATGAAGCCGCTCTACCGCGCGCTTCAGAACGTCCGGCACTGGCTGAACCGCAACACCAAGAAGGGCGCGCGCCGCAACATCGAGGCCCATTACGATCTCGGAAACCGCTTCTACGAGCAGTGGCTCGACCCGACGATGACCTACTCTTCCGCGATCTTTGACAGTGGGACGCAGGACCTGGCGGCCGCGCAGCGACGGAAGTACGAAACGCTCGCGCGCTCGATCGGCGCGAAGCCGGGCGACCATATCCTCGAGATCGGTTGCGGCTGGGGCGGCTTCGCGGAGTACGCCGCGACCGAGATCGGCTGCAAGGTGACCGGCCTCACCATCAGCCCGGCGCAGCTCGACTACGCCCGCAAGCGGATGTTCGAGGCGGGGCTCTCCGAGCGCGTCGAACTCAAGTTGCAGGACTACCGCGACGAGCGCGGCGCTTATGACGGCGTCGCCTCGATCGAGATGTTCGAGGCGGTCGGCGAACGATGGTGGCCGACCTATTTCTCGCAGGTGAGGGACCGGCTGAAGCCCGGCGCCGCGGCGGGCATCCAGGTCATCACCATCCAAGACCGATTCTTCGACGCCTACCGGCGCGAGACCGACTTCATCCAGCGCTACGTCTTCCCCGGCGGCATGCTGCCCTCCCCCACCGTTCTGCGCGACGTCGCTAAGGCCGCGGGCCTCTCGGTCGCGGCCGAGAAGATCTTCGGCGTCGACTACGCCCAAACGCTGGTGGAGTGGCGCAAGAGTTTCCGGGCGGCCTGGCCGACCATCCAGCCGCTCGGCTTCGACGAGCGCTTCCGCAGGCTTTGGGAGTACTACCTCGCCTACTGCGAGGCCGGCTTCCGCTCCGGCAACATCGACGTGCGCCAGGTGGTGTTCGCACGGGCATGAGGGCCGGCCGCGAACTCTCGCTCGCCGGCCTCGTCGCCTACGCCCTCCCCGCGATCCCCTTCGCGGCGCTCACCCTGCCGCTCTACATCGTCGTCCCGAGCTACTACGCCGAAGGGCTCGGCCTTCCGCTCGCGGCCGTTGGCAACGCCCTGCTCGCCGTCCGGCTGATCGACGCGCTTGCAGACCCCGCGGTCGGCGTCGTCGCAGATCGCTGGCGCCCCAGCTTCGGCCGGCGGCGTCTGTGGTTCGCCGCCGCCATGCCGCCGACGGCGATCGCCGCGTGGATGATCTTCACGCCCGAGCGCGGGGACGGGATCGGCTACCTGCTGTTGTGGGGCGCGGCGCTGTCGATCGCCTGGACTGCCGCGCTGGTGCCTTACAACGCCTGGGGCGCTGAACTCTCGACCTCCTACGCCGGCCGCAGCCGCATCGCGGCCTGGCGCGAGAGCGCGGCGCTGGTCGGCACGCTGATCGCGCTGTCGCTGCAGGCCATTATCCCCCCCACGCTCGGCGGCGGGCAGGCCGAGGTGCTCGCCTCCTACGCGGTGTTCGTCGGGATTGGCCTTCCGCTCCTCGCGATCGGCACGCTCACGCTGACGCCAGAGCCCGTCGACGCCTCGCGCCGCCGCCTCAGCTTCCGCGACGGGCTTGCGGCGATGAAGGCGAACACCGCCTTCGTCCGGCTGCTGGTCGCGTTCTTCATCAACGGCTTCGCGAACGGCCTGCCGGCGACCCTGTTCCTGTTCTTCGTCAGCGAGCGCCTGGCCGCGCCGGACCTCGCAGGACCCTTCCTCGTCGCCTACTTCGCGGCGGGCGTGCTGGGGGTGCCGTTCTGGCTCTGGCTCGCGCGGCGGACCTCGAAGCACCGCGCCTGGTGCCTTGCGATGCTGCTCGCCTCAGCGGTGTTCATCCTCGCGCCATTGCTCGGCCCCGGCGACGTCGTCCTGTTCGGCCTCGTCTGCCTGGTCACCGGCGCGGCGGTGGGCGCCGACCTTGCGCTGCCGCCCTCGATCCAGGCCGACGTGATCGACGTCGACACCGCCGCCTCGGGCGAGCAGCGCAGCGGGCTGTATCTCGCGGCCTGGGGCCTTGCGACCAAGCTGGCGCTCGCAGCCGCCGTCGGCCTCGCCTTCCCCGTCCTGGCCGCGGCCGGTTTCGACCCGGCGGCCGGATTGCGCGAACCGCTCGGGCTCACGACCCTCGCCTGGCTCTACGGCGGCTTGCCCGTCGCGCTGAAGCTGATGGCGGTCTGGCTGATGTGGAAGTTTCCGCTCGACGAAGCGTCGCAGAAGGAGCTTCGCGCCCGCATCGAAGCGGCGGCCTGACCTCAAACGCACGTCATCCCGGCCGAAGCGCAGCGGAGACCGGGATCGTCGGCAGGATGGCGCTATTGCGACCGCTCGCCGGAGACAACTGCGGAGGACGATCCCGGATCGGCCTGCGGCCGTCCGGGATGACGACCCTGAAGGAGACGCGCTCAGTCCGCCTTCTTGTCCCAGCCCGTCGCCTTGGTCACCAGCCAGAAGTAGGCGGGATAGGGCAGCAGCTTGAGAACCTTCAGCACGTAGGTGAAGCGCTTGGGGAAAGTGATCTCGAAGCCGCCGCGCTCGATGCCGGCGACGATGCGCTTCGCCGCGTCGTCGACCGCCATCAGCGCCGGCATCTTGAACGCGTTCTGCTTGGTCGCCGGCGTGTCTACGAACCCGGGGTTCACCACCTGGATGGCGACCCCGACCCTGTCGAGATCGAACTTCAGGCTTTCGGCGAGATTGTTCAGCGCGGCCTTGGTGGCGCCGTAGGCGGCGGAGCTGGGAAGCCCCGCGTAAGCCGTGACCGACGCCACCAGCACGATCTTGCCTCCCCGTCGCGCGGTCATCGCCGGCAGCACCGCGGCGAGGCAACCCACCGTGCCCTTCAGATTGACGTCGAAGGTCTTGTAGAAGGCGTCGGCGTCGAAGGGGACGGCCCGCACGGGGATGAACAGGCCGGCGTTCAGCACGGCGAGATCGATCATTCCGAGTTCGGCCGCAACGCGCGCCGCCAAGGGCGTCAGGCTCTTCGGATCGGACAGGTCGCCGGGAAAGGCCGCGATGCGGCCGTCGAACGTGGCGGCCTCCGCTGCGAGGCTCGCGAGTTCATCCTCCCGGCGGGCGGTGGCGGCGACCACGACGCCCGACCGGGCAAGTTCGAGAGCGACGGCGCGCCCGATGCCGGAACTCGCGCCGGTCACCCAGGCGACCGCGACGCCTTTCACTTGCCGAACAGTTTCTGCAGGACGCCCCACACGGGACCGGTCATCTTCAGCGGCGCATCGGTCACGGCGAAGCAGATGCAGTCCTCGTCACGGCTGGTCGTCGGCCGGTGCTCGACATGACCGTCGGCCAGCGAGACGTCCCCGCGGCGGTAGAGATCGCGCTCGTCGTGGAACGCCCCCCGGAGCACCAGGGTCGCTTCCGACCCGGCGTGGGTGTGCTTCGGCATCCGGCTGCCGGCCGAGATGTGGTAGAACACCGCCTCGACGCCGCCCTTGTCGTAGACCTTGCACTCCTTCAGCCCCGGCAGCTTCCGCTTCCACGGCAGCTGGTCGAGCGGCTTGCCCACAAGACGGAACAGCGGCGACGGAAGCTCCGGATCGTGCTGCGCGGGACGGCCGGTCCCATAATAGCCGCCGGCGTAGATGGCGGAGAGCACATGGTCGCGCGGCACGCGCTGCGGCAACGGCGCGTCGATGCGGTCGAGCGCTGCGCCGGCTTCCGCCTCGAGGGCCCGAACGAAGCCGCGGTTCTCATCCGACAGCATGAGATGCGCGGTGACGAGCGCATGCATGTGCGGCTCCAGCGCGCCGACCACATACCCCGCGAGCAGCGCATCGATCGGTCGGGAGGCGTCTTCCGGCGTTGGGCTGAAAGGCGAAGCCACGTGAAACGAACCTCAGTGAAGCGCTCGGGATCGGGACGGACCAGCCCACGGCGTCCAGATGGTTACGCGTGGCCTGCCCCGATGGATTATCGTTTCCCCACGCGTTTCGCCACAAGGCGTCGGAGCGGCGCGGTCTCGCTTTTCAACCCGCAGCCGCCAGACTACGGTGCCGCCCTCGATAATCTATCGAATGAGGTTGTTCATGACCATCCGCAGCGGCCTGGTCGACGCCATCGGGCGCACGCCGCTCATCCGTCTGCGCCAGGCCTCCGAGCTGACGGGCTGCACGATCCTCGGCAAGGCGGAGTTCATGAACCCCGGCCAATCGGTGAAGGACCGGGCCGCGCTCTGGATCATCGAGGACGCGGTCCGGCGGGGCGCGCTGAAGCCAGGCGGCGTCATCGTGGAGGGAACGGCGGGCAACACCGGCATCGGCCTCGCGCTGGTCGCGAACGCGCTCGGCTACCGCACCGTGATCGTGATCCCGGACACCCAGTCCGACGAGAAGAAGCAGATGCTCCGGCTCGCCGGCGCGGAGCTCGTGGAGGTGCCGGCAGTCCCCTACAAAGACCCAAACAACTACGTGAAGCTCTCCGGCCGTCTCGCAGAGGCGCTGGCGAAGACCGAACCGAACGGCGCGATCTGGGCGAACCAGTTCGACAACGTGGCGAACCGGCAGGCGCACATCGACTCGACCGGCCCCGAGATCTGGAACGATCTCGACGGCAAGGTGGACGGGTTCGTCTGCGCGGTCGGCACCGGCGGCACACTCGCCGGCACCGGCATGGCGCTGAAGGCGCGGTCGAAGAACGTCAAGATCGCCCTCGCCGACCCGCCCGGCGCCGCGCTCTACAGCTACTACACCACCGGCGAGCTGAAGGCCGAGGGCTCCTCGATCACGGAGGGCATCGGCCAGGGCCGCATCACCGCGAACCTCGAAAACGCGCCCGTTGACTTCGCCTACCAGATCCCGGACGCGGAGGCCGTGCAGATCGCCTTCGACCTGCTGGAGCACGAAGGCCTGTGCCTCGGCGGGTCGTCGGGCGTCAACGTCGCCGGCGCGATCCGGCTGGCGCGGGAGCTCGGCCCCGGCCACACCATCGTGACGATCCTCTGCGACTACGGCACCCGCTATCAATCCAAGCTGTTCAACCCGGAGTTCCTGCGCTCGAAGGAGCTGCCGGTCCCGGCCTGGCTCGAAAAGCCGGGCGCGGTCGATCTCAGGAAGGTGCTGCAGTGACCAATCCCAACCTCGTCTCCACCGAGTGGCTTAGCCAGCGCCTCGGCGATCCGACGGTCATCCCCGTCGACGGCTCGTGGTACTTGCCCGCGGTGAACCGCGACGGGCCGCGCGAGTTTCTCGACGCCCACATCCCCGGCGCCGCGTTCTTCGACATCAACGTGGTGGCGGACACGTCCACCGACCTGCCGCACATGCTCCCCGCGCCGGACGTCTTCGCCGACGCGGTGGGCAAGCTCGGGATCGGCGACGGCGCGACGATCGTCGCCTACGACGGGGCAGGCCTGTTCGCGGCTGCCCGCGTGTGGTGGACCTTTCGCGCCTTTGGCGTGAAGGAGGTCTATGTCCTCGATGGCGGCCTGCCGAAATGGAAAGCCGAGGGTCGCCCGCTCGAAAGCGGCGCCTCGACGCGAGCGCCCACGAGCTTCACGCCGCGCTTCGACCCGTCCGTGGCGAAGAGCGGAGACCAGGTGGCCGAGGGTCTCGACGCCGGCCGGTTCCAGGTGGTCGACGCCCGCCCCGCGCCCCGCTTCCGCGGCGAGGCGCCGGAGCCCCGGCCGGGCGTCGCGCTCGGCCACATTCCCGGCTCGCTGAACGTGCCGTTCGACCAGGTGGTCAAGGACGGCCGGCTGGCCGAGGAGGCGGAATTGCGCGCCGCGTTCGAGGCGGCGGGCGTCGACGTCGACGGCCCGATCGTCACCAGCTGCGGCTCAGGGGTGTCGGCTGCGATCCTGGCGCTGGCGCTGGAAGGCGTGGGCTCGAAGGCCGAGGGGATCTACGACGGGTCCTGGGCCGAATGGGGCGCCGGCGGACGGCCGGTGGCGACGGGGCCGGAAAAACAGAAAATCTAGCGCTATCGGCTTAACCCAACCCGGCAGAATCAAAAATTATTCAAGCTCCATCACCGCCTTCTGGATTTTTATACTTATGCGTAATGGGAAAGATTATTGGAAGAGAAAATTTAATCCTATTCGCCGTCTGATTTTCCCTACCTGCCGATGCGCCTAAATCGACAGCAAGTCCGGGAATCTTCAACCCAGCCGAACCTTTTTTCTCCGTTGTTGCCGTTATGGCAATATCAAAATCAATATTCCTGATCAAATCTTCATGATATTTTTCTTTTGTCCACACAGGGTTGATTAAACCTCGCCCGTCGTTCTTTCGGAGATAATCCCCAGCCTCGCGAACGCCTTGCTGAACTTGGATTATCGCCTCTTTAATAAAATCTTTGATTTCCATGTTTTGTACCCTCTCAAACCAGCCGGCTCTGCGCCAGCGCGGCCGTCACGAAGCTTGCGAACAGCGGGTGCGGCTCGAAGGGGCGGGACTTGAGCTCAGGGTGGAACTGGACGCCCACGAACCAGGGGTGGTCCTCGTACTCCACGATCTCCGGCAGCAGCCCGTCCGGCGACATGCCTGAGAACACCAGCCCGTTCGCCTCCAGCCGCTCGCGGTAGGCGGTGTTGACCTCGTAGCGATGGCGGTGGCGTTCCGAGATGTCCTCGGAGCCATAGATCTCCGCCACCTTCGAGCCGCGCTTCAGCCGGGCGTCGTAGGCGCCGAGGCGCATGGTGCCGCCGAGGTCGCCGTCGGCGCGGCGGGCCTCCAGCGCGTTGCCGCGGGTCCATTCGGTCATCAGGCCGACGAGGGGCTCGTCGGTCGGGCCGAACTCGGTGGAGTTCGCGTCCGGTATCCCCGCGAGGTTCCGCGCAGCCTCGATCACCGCCATCTGCATGCCGAAGCAGATGCCGAGGTAAGGCACCTTGCGCTCGCGCGCGAAGGTCGCCGCACGAATCTTGCCCTCCGCCCCGCGCTGGCCGAAGCCGCCGGGCACCAGGATGCCGTGGACGTGCTCGAGGAACGGCGCCGGGTCCTCGTTCTCGAAGATCTCGCTCTCGATCCAGTCCAGGTTGACCTTGACGGTGTTGGCGATGCCGCCGTGCGCCAGCGCCTCGGACAGCGACTTGTAGGCGTCCTTCAGGCCCGTGTATTTCCCGACGATGGCGATCGTCACCTCGCCCTCGGGGTTCGTGACCCTGTGGGTGACGTTGCGCCAGCGGTTGAGGTCCGGCGCCTTGACCGGCTCGATTCCGAAGGCCGCCAGCACTTCTGTGTCGAGCCCCTCACGGTGGTAGGCCTCCGGCACCGCGTAGATCGTGTCGACGTCGCGGGCCTCGATCACGGCGCTCTCGCGGACGTTGCAGAACAGGCCGAGCTTGCGGCGCTCCTCCGGCGGGATCGGCCGGTCGCAGCGGCACAGCAGAATGTCCGGCTGGATGCCGATCGAGCGCAGCTCCTTGACCGAATGCTGGGTCGGCTTGGTCTTAAGCTCGCCCGCGCTCGGGATCCACGGCAGCAGCGTGAGGTGGATGTAGATCGCGTCGCCGCGCGGGAGGTCGTTGCCGAGCTGGCGGATCGCCTCGAAGAACGGCAGGCCCTCGATGTCGCCCACCGTGCCGCCGATTTCCACCAGCACGAAGTCGAAAGCCTCGTTGCCGTCGCGGACGAAGTGCTTGATGGCGTCGGTGACGTGCGGGATCACCTGCACCGTGCCGCCGAGGTAGTCGCCGCGGCGCTCCTTGGCGATGATGTCCTGGTAGATCCGCCCCGTGGTGATGTTGTCCTTCTTGGACGCGGGAATGCCGGTGAAGCGCTCGTAGTGACCAAGATCGAGATCGGTCTCGGCGCCGTCGTCGGTGACGAAGACCTCGCCGTGCTGGGTCGGGCTCATCGTGCCGGGATCGACGTTGAGGTAGGGGTCGAGCTTGCGCAGCCGCACCGAATAGCCGCGCGCTTGCAGCAGCGAGCCGAGCGCGGCGGAGGCGAGGCCCTTGCCGAGCGAGGACACCACGCCGCCGGTGATGAAGACGTATCGGGCCATCGCTCTCTTCCGCTCGCATCCCAAAGGGCCGCGCGCGTCGCGACCCGTCAGGCCTAACCGGCCGCGTCCGATTCGGGGAGGCGGCGGGCCAGTTGTTCACACCACGAAACAACGCGTCCGCCCGCCCGGCCTTGAGGGGGTCGGGTCGATGAGCGGCCGGTCGTTGTTGTCTGGACGCTCCTGTTACATCGGGCGCCCGTCGAGGGGAAGCGTCTCGCGCACGACGGCGGGGCCGCCATGCGCGAGACGTGGTCTTTGGGTGTCAGTGCGCAAGCACCGCGAGCAGCAGGAGCGCCACGATGTTGGTGATCTTGATCATCGGGTTCACCGCGGGGCCCGCCGTGTCCTTGTAGGGATCGCCCACTGTGTCGCCGGTGACCGCGGCCTTGTGGGCGTCGGAGCCCTTGCCGCCATGGTGGCCGTCCTCGATGTACTTCTTGGCGTTGTCCCAGGCGCCGCCGCCCGAGGTCATCGACAGCGCGACGAACAGACCGGTGACGATGACGCCGAGCAGCATCGCGCCCACCGCCGAGAACGCCTCGCTCTTACCTGCGACGCCGAGCACCACGAAGTAGGCGACGATCGGCGACAGCACCGGCAGCAGCGACGGCACGATCATCTCCTTGATCGCCGCGCGGGTGAGGATGTCGACGGCGCGGCCATAGTCCGGGCGGTCGCGGCCCTCCATGATCCCGGGCTTCTCGCGGAACTGGCGCCGCACCTCTTCGACGATCGAGCCGGCGCAGCGGCCGACCGCCGTCATCCCCATCGCGCCGAACAGGAACGGCAGCATGCCGCCGAACAGAAGGCCGACGACCACGTAGGGGTTGGTCAGCGCGAAATCGAGTTTCACGCCCTCGAAGTAGGGGTACTGCGCCGCGTTCTGGATGAAGTGGTTGAGGTCGGAGGTGTAGGCCGCGAACAGCACGAGCGCGCCGAGGCCGGCCGAACCGATGGCGTAGCCCTTGGTCACCGCCTTGGTGGTGTTGCCGACCGCGTCCAGCGCGTCGGTGGCGTGGCGCACCTCCGCCGGCAGGCCCGCCATCTCCGCGATGCCGCCGGCGTTGTCGGTCACAGGCCCGAAGGCGTCGAGCGCCACCACGAAGCCCGCCAGAGCCAGCATGGCGGTGACCGCGATCGCGATGCCGAACAGCCCCGCGAGCGCGTTGGTCGAGATGATGCCGGCGATGATCACCAGCGCCGGCAGCGCCGTCGCCTCGAGCGAGATGGCGAGGCCTTGGATGACGTTGGTGCCGTGGCCGGTGACGGAGGCCGCGGCGATCGACTTCACCGGCCGGAAGTTGGTGCCGGTGTAGTACTCGGTGATGACGATGATCAGGCCCGTGATGACGAGGCCGATCACCGCGCAGAGGTAGAGGCTCCAGCCGGTGAAGCTGACGCCCGTGGTCGTGGTGTAGGGCGTCGAGAACCCGACCAGCAGGCCGGTGACGATGGCGATGCCGACGAGCGAGAAGGCCGCCGCCGCGCCGAAGCCGCGGTAGAGCGCGCCCATGATCGACTGGCTCGCCGGCAGCTTCACGAAGAAGGTGCCCGCGATCGAGGTGACGATGCAGATCGCGCAGATCGCGAGCGGATAGAGGATCAGGCTGGAGAGCGCCGCGTCGCCGGCGAAGAAGATCGCGGCGAGCACCATGGTGGCGACCACGGTCACCGCATAGGTCTCGAACAGGTCCGCCGCCATGCCGGCGCAGTCGCCGACGTTGTCGCCCACGTTGTCGGCGATGGTCGCTGGGTTGCGCGGGTCGTCCTCGGGAATGCCGGCCTCGACCTTGCCGACGAGGTCGCCGCCGACGTCCGCGCCCTTGGTGAAGATGCCGCCGCCAAGGCGGGCGAAGATCGAGATCAGCGAGGCGCCGAAGCCGAGCGCCACCAGCGCGTCGACGACGACGCGGTCCTCCAGCGTATGCCCCAGGACGCCGGTCAGCACCGCGTAGTAGCCGGCGACGCCGAGCAGCGCGAGGCCCGCGACCAGCATGCCGGTCACGGCGCCGGAGGTGAAGGCGATCTCGAGGCCCGCGGCGAGCGATTTGGAGGCCGCCTGGGCGGTGCGCACGTTGGCCCGCACGGAGACGTTCATGCCGATGAAGCCGGCCGCCGCCGATAGAACCGCGCCGATCAGGAACCCGATCGCGACTGTCACCGAGAGGAAGATCGCGACGAGCACGAAGATAACGAGCCCGACGACGCCGATGGTGGCGTATTGCCGGCGAAGATAGGCCTGCGCGCCCTCGGCGATCGCCCCCGCGATCTCCTGCATTCGCGCATTGCCGGCGTCCGCCGCCACAACGGACCGAATGGCCCAGACGCCGTAGACGACGGACAGCAAACCTAAGACGATTATCAACAAAAGCGCCATCGAAGCCGTTCCTTGGATTGCGTTTCCTCGTGAAGGCGGAACGGCGTGGACGTTCGGCGATCATGCGCCGCGCCCGCTTTTGCTTGTCGTTTTCGCGCGTCCGCTCCGCCTGACCGATCGGTCGCCGAGAAAGCTGCCAGAAGGGGGTGCCACGCGCAACGCGCCGAATCGTCGGCGGGCGTCGCGTCTCCCTCGCCTTTGTTCCCGTTGCGAAATCGCCGCAGCCCGCCGACAGTGCCGGCCAGAGTCTCAACGCGGGCGGGACGTTCCGCGGCGAACAGGGAGTGATGCGGGTGAAATTCCATGTGGTGGCGGCGACCGCGTCGCTCGGCGGCCTTTTGTTCGGCTACGACACCGGCGTGATCTCGGGCGCCCTGCCCTTCATCCGCGACCTGTTCCAGCTCTCGGAAGCCATGCAGGGCTTCGTGGTTTCGATCGCGCTGCTGGGCGCGGCCGTGGGAGCCGCGACCGCCGGCTCGCTCGCGGACGCCTACGGCCGTCGCAAGGTCATCCTCGTCGTCGCCCTGCTGTTCGTGGTCGGCGCGCTGGTCTGCGCCGCGGCGCATGAGGTCGTCACGCTGCTGATCGGCCGCGCGATCCTCGGCGTCGCAATCGGCGTCGCCTCGATGCTGACCCCGCTCTACCTCGCCGAGATGGCCCCCGCCGAGAAGCGCGGCGGCGTGGTCTCGCTGAACCAGATGTGCATCACGCTCGGGATCCTGCTGTCCTATGTCGTCGCCTACCTGCTGTCGGAGGTCGACGGCGGCTGGCGCTGGATGCTGGCGGTCGGCTGCCTGCCGGGGATCGTGCTCGGCCTCGGCATGCTGACGTTGCCCGAAAGCCCGCGCTGGCTCGCCGGCCAGGGCCGTCACGAGGCGGCGGCCGACGCGCTCTCCCGCCTGCGCGACGGCGGCGACGTGACTGCCGAGCTCAACCAGCTCCGCACCGACCTGAAGGCCCGCGACGGCCAGATCGCGCCGTGGTCCGCGCTGCTCGAGCCCCGGGTCCGCATTCCGCTGATCGTCGGCGTCGGGCTCGCGATCTTCCAGCAGGTCACCGGCATCAACACGGTGATCTATTACGCGCCGATCATCTTCGAGAAGGCTGGCATGGCCTCGACCTCCGCCGCGATCCTCGCGACCGCGGGCGTCGGCGTGGTCAACGTCATCATGACCTACGTGGCGTTGAAACTGCTCGACACGGCGGGGCGGCGGAAGCTGCTGATCGTCGGCCTCGCAGGCATGGCCGCGATGCTCGCGATCCTCACCGCCGGCTTCGCAGTCGGCACGGAAGGCGCGCTCGCCTGGATCGCGACGCTGTCGGTTGCGGCTTACGTCGGCTTCTTCGCAATCGGCCTCGGACCGGTGTTCTGGCTGCTGATTTCAGAAATTTTTCCGCTCGCCGTCCGCGGCCGCGCCATGGGCGTCGCGACGGTCGCGAACTGGGGCTCCAACCTGATCGTCAGCCAAGTGTTCCTGATGCTGATCGCGGGCCTTGGCTCGGCCGCCACGTTTGGGTTGTTCGCGGTCATGAGCGTCGGCGCGCTGTTTTTCACCATCGCTCTGGTGCCGGAGACCAAGGGCCGGACGCTGGAGGAGATCGAGGCAGGTTTCGCCGGCGACGCCGTCAAGGCATGAGCTTCGAGGGCCTCCCCCGAAGCGGCGGGGCGTCCCATATGCGCTGCAGATCTCGCTGCAAACGGTGACGCGATGACCGCACGCCTTCTGCTCATCGCCGCCGGGCTTCTAGCGCTCGGCGGCTGCGCGGCGGACCCGAAGGAGCTGGCCGCGGCCGACAGCGCCAAATGCCGGGAGTACGGCATGCGCCCAGGCACCGATGCGTTCGCCAACTGCCGGATGACGCTCGACGTGGAACGCCGACGGGCGCGCGATCGGCCGATCTACGTGCCGATCGACGGCTACGGCCCGCTGGGCGGCTACGGCCGGTTCTGACGTGTTACGCGGCGCAACGACGCTCCGCTGAGCCCGCAATCACACCGGAACACCCGTGGTCGCGTGCGGTCGTGCGGTCGGACGTCGATCAAATGAAAAAGCCCCGGCGCAAGCGCCGGGGCTTTCGAAATGGACGCTGCGACCGCCTCGTCAGCGGGCGGCGGTCGAACCTTCGTCGATGCGGGTCGCGGCGTAGGCGATGGCCTTCTGGTAGACGCTCGCCTTGTTCCACTCCGACAGCACGGCGAAGTTGGCCGAACCTTCTTCCCAGCCGCCGCCGGCGCGCCAGCCCTTCTGCTTCAGGTAGTTTCCGATCGACGCGATGGTGTCGGCCGACGAGCGCACCATGTCCGCGCGGCCGTCGCCATCGCCGTCCACCGCGTACTTGAGATAGGACGACGGCAGGAACTGCGCCTGCCCGATCTCGCCGTGCTCAGCGCCGCGCATCTCGGCCATCGTGAGGTCGCCTCGGTCGACGAGGGTCATGGCTGCGATCAGCTCGCCCTGGAACATGTCCGAGCGGCGGCAGTCATAGGCGAGCGTGGCGAGGCCGTTGAAGACGTTCTTGGTGCCCTGGATCGCACCGAAAGCGGTCTCCATGCCCCAGATCGTTGCGATGATCGGCGCCGGCACGCCGTAGCGGGCCTCGACGCGATCGAACAGCGCCTTGTTCTTCTGGATGCGCGAACGCGCCTGACTGATCAGCGAGGCGGGCGCGCGCTTGGCGATGAACTGCTCCAGCGTGAGCTTGAACGGCCGCTGCGTGCGATCGTAGGCGATCAGGCGGCGGTCATAGGCGACGCCGGCGAGCGCCGCGCTCGCGGTGCGCTGGGAAATGCCGCGCGAGACCGCTTCCGCCTGGAAGTTCTGGACCCAGGCGTCGAAGCCTGCGCCGTCGTTGCCGCCGCACTGCGCCGCAGACGCCGTCCCGACGGACAGCGCGGCGCCCAGGCTGATCAAGCCGGCGCTAAGAAGCTTCGTGGTGATGCGCATGTCGTCTCCGCCGCGTCTGATGTTTGTTCATGACGTCTACGGGACCCGACACGACGCCAACGCCGACATCAAGTCGGCTCCGGCGGCATTTTGATGGTCGAAGCTTGCGATTCAATTGCGGCGGGCGGTCATGGCCGGTCACACGTTGCGCAGCGGCAACACGTTGCCGTCAGAAATGGCTGAAACTCGCGTCTCCGAGCATGACCGGCCGGCCGTGGCGCTCCACGCTGACGCCCTCCCCTTCGACCAGCACGCCGATGTCGGTCACGCGGACTCCGGCCGCCGCCGCCTCCGACTCGAACGCCTCCGCGTCCTCCGGTTCGATCGCGACGAGAATCTCATAGTCGTCGCCGCCCGTGAGCGCCGTCGCGAAAGCGGCGGCGTCGACGCGGGTCGCCCGGAACGCCGCCGCCGACAGAGGCACCCGTCCCGCGTCGATGACGGCGCCGACCTTCGACGCCGCCGCGAGTTTGCCGACGTCGCCGACCAGCCCGTCGGAGACGTCCATCGACGCGGCGGCGTAGGTCGCGACCACGCCGGCCAGCGCGAGCCGTGGCTCCGGCAGCAGGTAGCGGTCGAGCAGCGTCTCCTTCTCGGCGCGCCGCAGGTCCCAGAGCGTCGCCACGCGCTCGTCGAGCCGCAGCTTCAGTCCGAGCGCGGCGTCTCCGATCGTGCCGGACACATAGAGCCGTTGCCCGGGAGCCGCTCCCGTCCGGCGCGGAGCCTGGCCCTCCGGGGCGTGACCGAAGGCTGTGATCGACACCATGAGGGGACCGGGCGTCCGGACCGTGTCGCCGCCGAGCAGCGACAGGCCGAACTCCTCCTGGTCGATGGCGAGGCCTTCGACGAAGCCCTCCAGCCAATCGACCTCCCAGTCATCGGGAAGCGCCAGCGTCACGAGATAGCCGGCGGGCTGCGCGCCCTTGGCGGCGAGATCGGAGAGGTTCACCCGCAGCGCCTTGCGGGCGATGGCGTCGGGCGGGTCGTCGGGGAAGAAGTGCACGCCGGCGACGATCGCGTCGACGGTCACGACCAGGTCCTTGCCGAACGCGGGCGGGATGGTGGCGGCGTCGTCCAGCAGGAGGGCGGCGCCCGGAGCGGTGGCCAGCGGCCGGAAGAACCGCGCGATCAGGCCGGCCTCGTCGGGACGTCCGCGCCGTCCGGTCACGCCAGCGCCGGCTTCGCGCCGTAGACCCGGTCGGCGCGCTGTTCGAAGGCCTCGGCGTAGCGGCGGAAGACGCGCTCGAAGGCGGCGCCGACGAGCATGGAGAGGGTGCGGCTGCGGAGTTCCCAGTCGATGAAGAACCGGACCTCGCAGCCGCCCGCTTCGAGCGGCTCGAACGACCAGCGATTCTCGAGCCGGCTGAACGGACCGTCGAGATACTCCACGAGGATCGAGCGCTTCTCCCGGTCGAGCGTCACCCGGCTGGTGAAGGTCTCCCGGAAGATCTTGTAGGCGACCGTCATGTCGGCGACGAGCACCGGCCGCTGGTCGCGCTCTTCGCGGCGGCGGATCTTCAACGCCTCGCAGAGCGGCAGGAACAGCGGATATTTCTCCACGTCCGCGACGAGATCGAACATCTCCTCGGCGGAATGTGGAACCCGGCGGGACGTGCGAAAGCTCGGCATGTGTCGTCTCAGGCCCAGATCGAAATCGCGTCGACAAGGGGGATATAGGTTGTCCGGCGGTCGTTATCGCCCGGATCGCAGCGCGTGGCCACCGTCAGTAGATCGTGCCGTTGCGGGCGAGCCACTCGTTAAACACGGCTTCGGCTTCCGGCATTTCGACGCGCTCGCACGCGATCCAGCGCTGGTCGAGCGGCCGGCCGATCTCCTCGTAGATCTTGGCGTCGTCGAAGCCGATGCGCGCGGCGTCGTGGCGGCTGTTGGCGAAGACGATCCGGTCCATGCGCGCCCATGCGACGGCCGCGAGGCACATCGGGCAGGGTTCGCACGAGGCGTACATCACGTGGCCCGTGAGCACGTGGGTGCCGAGCGCCTCCGCCGCGCGGCGGATCGCGACGACCTCGGCGTGGGCAGTCGGATCGCCGTGGGACAGGACCTGGTTCCAGCCCTCCGCCACCACGCGCCCGTCCGGCGTCGCGACGACGGCCCCGAAGGGACCGCCCTCGCCCGCCTCGCTGTGCGTCCGCGAAAGCTCCACGGCGCGCGCGAGAAGCTCGCGGTCGCTCACGGGATCAGGATCGTCGAGCCGGTGGTGGCCCGGCCTTCAAGCGCCCTGTGGGCGTCCGCCGCCTGCTCCAGCGGATAGCGCGCCCCGATGTCGATCGTCACCGCGCCGGACGCGATCACGTCGAACAGGTCCTCGGCGGTCGCAAGCAACTCGGGCCGGGTCGCCGCGTAGTGGTTCAGGCTGGCCCGCGTCGCGAAGAGCGAGCCCTTCTGAGCGAGCAGGCCGATGTTGAACGGCTCGATCGGGCCCGAGGACTGGCCGAAGCTCACCCACATGCCGCGCGGCTTGATGCAATCGAGCGAGGCCGGGAAGGTGTCCTTGCCGACGGAGTCGTAGACCACGTCGACGCCCTTCCCTCCGGTGATCTCCTTCACCTTGGCGACGAAGTCCTCGGACCGGTAGTCGATGACGTGCGCGCAGCCCTTGGTCTTTGCGAGCGCCACCTTCTCCGGCCCGCCGGCGGTGCCGATCACCGTCGCGCCGAGATGGTTCGCCCACTGGCAGGCGATCTGGCCGACGCCGCCCGCCGCCGCGTGGAAGAGGATCGTGTGCTCCGGTCCGACGCGGAACGTGCGCCGAAGCAGGTACTGCGCCGTCATGCCCTTGAGCATCGCGGCGGCGGCGGTCTCATCGGAGACGCCGGCGGGGATCTTCACCAGACGCTCCGCCGGGATCACCCGCTCCGTGGCGTAGGCCCCGAGCGGGCCGCCGGCGTAGGCGACGCGGTCGCCCGGCTGGAGGTCGGTCACCCCCTCGCCCACCGCCACCACTTCGCCCGCGCCCTCGGACCCGAGCACGAAGGGAGTCTCCTGCGGGTAAAATCCCGTGCGGTGGTAGACGTCGATGAAATTCACGCCGATCGCCGTGTGGCGGATGTGGGCGTCGCCCTTTTTCAGGGGCGGCAGTTCGACGTCCTCGAAGGTCAGCGCTTCGGGGCCGCCGGTCGCATGCACGCGGATCGCCTTCGCCATGGGACAGGGTCCTTCTCGATGTGACTCGGGTTTCGCCGCATCACATGGCGCAAACGGACCGCGAGAGAAAGCGCGCCGCGCGCAGGACGGCCGAGGAAAAGCGGCGGAGCCGATGACAGGCCCCGCCGTATACGATCAGGAGAGCGCGCTCAGTTCGAGAGCTTGGCGGCGATTTCCGCCACGTGCTTGCCCTGGAACTTCGCCCCGGCGAGCTCGTTCGGGCTCGGCTGGCGAGAGCCGTCGCCCTTGGCGAGGGTGCTCGCGCCATAGGGCGAGCCGCCGGTGATCTCGTCCATGTTCATCTGGCCGGCGAAGGAGTAGGGCAGCCCGACGACCACCATGCCGTGGTGAAGCAGGGTCGGGAGGAAGCCCAGGATCGTGCTTTCCTGGCCGCCGTGCTGGGTAGCCGACGCCGTGAACACCGAGCCGACCTTGCCGACCAGCTTGCCGGCGAACCACAGGCCGCCGGTCTGGTCGATAAAGCTGCGCATCTGCGACGCGACGGTGCCGAAGCGAGTCGGCGCGCCGAAGATGATGGCGTCGTACTCGGGGAGCTCGTCGACCGTCGCGATCGGCGCGACCTGGTCGAGCTTGAAGTGGCTGGCCTTCGCAACCTCCTCCGGCGCCGTTTCCGGCACCCGCTTCACGACCGCCTCGGCGCCGGCTTCGCGGACGCCTTCGGCGACGGCGTTCGCCATGGTCTCGATGTGGCCGTAGGTGGAGTAGTAGAGGACGAGCACTTTGGTCATCGGGATCTCGCTGGCTGGAATGAGGTCCGGCGCGACGCGCCGACGGCTTCGGCGCTAAGGTGCATCGTGCGCCCACGCCAATCAATCCATCGATGTCCGATATATGTTTTGCATGAACGCAATAAGTCGCGCAGCGCGCTGCGTTGCGCGTCTGCAAGATGCTAAGCGGGACGACGAGCCGTTTTGGAGATGCCGCCGCGATGACCGAGCCCGCCGCCGCCGTCAGATTGCTGCGCGAAGGCGCGCGGGCGACGATCCTGATCGACCGGCCCGCCAAGAAGAACGCCATCGACGAAGCGACCTGGCGGGCGTTCCCGGTGGTCGCGGCCGAGATCGCGGCCGATCCCGAGATCGCGGTGGTCGTGGTGCGCGGCGCGGGCGGCGTGTTCAGCGCGGGGGCCGACATCGGCGAGTTCGTCGCGCTCACCACCGCCGACGAGGCCCGCCGGCGCTCCTACGCCGACGCGGTGCGCGACGGCGAGGAGGCGATCGCCCGCATCGCCCAGCCGACGATCGCGGCGATCGAGGGCGTCTGCGTCGGCGGAGGATGTCAGATCGCCCTCGCCTGCGACATCCGGGTCGCGGCCGAAGGAACCCGCTTCGGGGTCACTCCCGCGCGGCTCGGCATCGTCTATCCCGTCGAAAGCACCGCGCGGCTGGTGGGCGCCGTCGGCGCCTCTGCGGCGAAGGAGCTGCTGTTCACGGCCCGGCTCATGGGCGCGGACGAAGCTCTGGCGAAGCGGCTCGTGGATCGCCTCACGGCTCCGGACGCGCTCGACGCCGCGATCGACGACCTCGTCGCCGCCATGGCCGCCGCCTCCCGCTACTCGATCGACGCCGCCAAGCGCACGGTCGACGCGATCGCCGGCGGCGCCCCCGACCACATGGCGCTGGACGCGCTGTGGCGCGGCGGCTTCTCGGGAGAAGATCTCAAGGAGGGCGCCCAGGCATTCCTGGACAAGCGGCCTCCGCGCTTTACGTGGCGGCCATGACCTCGATCGAGGCGACCGTGAGGTCCTGACGCGCCGTCGAGGTTTGACAGCGCTCCGCCGCAGGGTCCAATTCGCAGCTGCAGCAATCCACAAGAAGTCCGGAGACGTCTCCCATGACGAGCCGAATCGTAGCCGTCGATCCCTTCGATCTGGTGGTGTTCGGCGGCACCGGCGATCTTGCGCACCGAAAACTGTTTCCCGCGCTTTTCCGCCGCGACCACGACGGCCAGCTGACCGATCCGACGCGCATCGTCGGCGTGTCCCGCAAGGACCATACCGACGAGTCGTTTCGCGCCGAGGTCAAGGAGGCGCTCCAGACCTTCGTGCCCGCCGACGAGCTCGACAAGCCGACGGTGAAGCGCTTCCTCGCCCGTATCCGCTACGTCACCGTCGAAGCGGCGGGCGACGCGGGCTGGGCGGATCTGAAGACTTTGATCGCCGACGGCCTCGACCGCGTGCGGGCGTTCTACCTCGCGACCTCGCCCGACCTGTTCGACGCCATCACCCATAATCTCAAGACGCACGACCTGATCACCCAGAAGACCCGGGTCGTGCTGGAGAAGCCGCTCGGCAAGGATCTCGCGTCCGCGCAGGAGATCAACGCCGCGGTCGGCGAGGTGCTGGACGAGAGCCAGATCTACCGCATCGACCACTATCTCGGGAAAGAGACCGTCCAGAACCTCCTGGCGCTTCGCTTCGCCAACGTGCTGTTCGAGCCGGTGTGGGACTCCGCGCACGTCGACCATGTGCAGATCACCGTCGCCGAGAAGATCGGCGTCGGGTCGCGAGGCGGCTATTACGACACCTCGGGCGCGCTGCGCGACATGGTGCAGAACCACATCCTTCAGCTGCTCTGTCTCGTCGCCATGGAGCCGCCGGGAGAGCTCGACGCGGATTCGCTCCGCGACGAGAAGCTGAAGGTGCTGCGGGCGCTGAAGCCCATCGACGACGCCTCGGTGCGCTCGCTCACCGTCCGCGGCCAATACCGCACCGGCGCGATCGACGGAAAATCCGTGCCGGGCTACGTCGAGGAGTTGGGGGACGGGTCGCAGAGCCAGACCGAGACCTTCGTCGCGCTAAAGACCGAGGTGCGGACCTGGCGCTGGGCCGGCGTGCCGTTCTATCTCCGCACCGGCAAGCGCCTGCCGCAGCAGGTCTCCGAGATCGTCATCCAGTTCCGGGAGGTGCCACGATCGATCTTCGGGCCGGCCGGCGGCTTCCTCGCGCCCAACCGCCTCGTCATCCGCCTGCAGCCGGACGAGGGCGTGAAACTCTACCTGATGATCAAGGATCCCGGCCCCGGCGGCCTGCGGTTCCGCGAGGTGCCGCTGAACCTCTCCTTCGCCGACACGTTCAAGGTCCGTAACCCCGACGCCTACGAGCGGCTTCTGATGGACGTGATCCGCGGCAGCCAGGCGCTGTTCATGCGGCGCGACGAGGTGGAGGCCGCCTGGAAATGGGCGGACCCGATCCTCGAGGCCTGGTCGCGGCTCGGCCATGCGCCGTCGACCTACACCGCCGGGACGTGGGGCCCCTCCTCCGCCGTGGCGCTGATCGAGCGCGACGGCCGCACCTGGCACGAGGACCCCGACGCATGAGCGATCACCACGTCGCGATCACCGAGTACGAGACCCGCGAGGAGTTGGCGCAGGCGCTCGCCGACCGGACCGCCGACGCCCTGCGCTCCGCGATCTCGGACGGCGGCGCGGCGACGCTCGCCGTCTCCGGCGGCTCGACGCCGAAGCTCTACTTCCAGAAGCTCTCGCTGGCGGAACTCGATTGGGAGTCCGTCACCGTCACGCTGGTCGACGAGCGCTGGGTCCCCGAGAGTTCGGAGCGCTCCAACGCCCGGCTGGTGAAGCAGAACCTGCTCCAGAACGAGGCCCACGCCGCGAGCTTCGTCCCGCTCTACACCGGCGCGGCGACGCCTGAGGAGGGGATCCACGAGGTCGCCGAGCGCGTCGCCGACATGTCCGGCCCGATCACGGTCGCGATCCTCGGCATGGGCGACGACGGCCACACCGCCTCGTTCTTCCCCGGCGGCGACCGGCTGGCCTACGCCATCGACCCGACGAGCCACCTGCTGGTCTCGCCCATGCGCGCCGAAGCCGCCGGGGAGCCGCGCATCACGCTGACCTTGCCCGTGCTGCTCGCAGCCACGATGCTGGTGCTGCACGTGGAGGGCGAGGGCAAGAAGACGGTCCTGGAAACGGCCCTCGCGGGCAAGGACGCGACCGAGATGCCGATCCGCGCCGTCGTCGCCCACAGCCCGCACCCGCTGCAGATCGTGTGGGCGCCTTAAGTATCGGCCTTACGATGTCGGCTCAAATGCGATTGCTTCTGCTGGGAGCCGCGTCAGCGATCATAGCTACGGCTGGAGCGACCGTATTTCTGTTGGGTCCATCGGCTTTCCCTCACTTGCTTTACGTTGAAAGCCGATACATCGACTTGAGCGATCAGGCGCCGACGCCAGGCTACGAAGCGCTCATGCTGATTACTCTGGCCGCCATCGCGGTCGCCGCTTTGTCGTTTCTTGCATTGGCCATCCTCGCGCTGAGGAGGGCTATTGTGCGGATAGCATCAAGATCAGGGAGCCAGGCATGACCCTCGACGCCCGCATCGCAGACGTGACCGAAACGATCGTCGCCCGCTCGCGCGAGGGACGCGCGCGCTATCTCGAGGCCATCGAGGAGGCGGCGGCCAAGGGCCCTCACCGCGCGGCGCTGTCCTGCGGCAACCTCGCCCACGGCTTCGCCGGCTGCGGCGCGACCGACAAGGACGCGCTTAAGGGCCAGGTCGTGCCGAACATCGGCGTCGTCACCGCCTACAACGACATGCTGTCGGCGCATCAGCCCTACGAGCGTTTCCCCGACATCATCCGAACCGCGGCGCGCGCGGCCGGCGCGGTGGCGCAGGTGGCGGGCGGCGTGCCCGCCATGTGCGACGGCGTCACCCAAGGCCAGCCCGGCATGGAGCTGTCGCTGTTCTCCCGCGACGTCATCGCCATGTCGACCGCGGTCGCGCTCAGCCACGACATGTTCGACGCCGCGCTCTACCTCGGCATCTGCGACAAGATCGTGCCCGGCCTCGTCATCGGCGCGCTGGCCTTCGGGCACCTGCCGGCGGTGTTCGTGCCCTCCGGCCCCATGCCCTCCGGCATGACCAACGACGAGAAGGGCCGCATCCGCGGGCTCTACGCCGAGGGCAAAATCGGCCGCGCCGAGCTGCTGGAGGCCGAAAGCGCCAGCTACCACTCGCCCGGCACCTGCACCTTCTACGGCACGGCGAACTCCAACCAGATGCTCATGGAGATCATGGGCCTTCACCTGCCGGGCTCTAGCTTTGTGCCGCCGAACACCCCCCTGCGCGACGCGCTGACCACGGCGACGGTGAACCAGGCGCTCGCGATCACCCGTTCGGGCAACGGCTACGCGCCGATCGGCCAAATCCTGGACGAGAAGGCCTTCGTCAACGGCATTGTCGGTCTGAACGCCACCGGCGGCTCCACCAACCACGCGATCCACCTCGTCGCCATGGCGAAGGCGGCCGGCATCACGCTGACCTGGGACGATTTCGACCGGCTCTCGGCCGCGACGCCCCTGCTCTGCCGCATCTATCCCAACGGCTCGGCCGACGTGAACCACTTCCACGCCGCCGGGGGCATGGGCTTCCTCATCCGCGAGCTTCGCGGCGCAGGCCTGCTGCACGACGACGTGCTCACCGTCATGGGTCCGGGGCTCTCGGAATACGTCAAGGAGCCGACGCTCGTGGGCGAGGAGATCGTCTGGAAGGACATCGAGCCTCAAAGCGGCGACCTCTCGGTGCTGCGCCCGGTGGCCGAGCCGTTCCAGGCGGATGGCGGCCTGCGCCTGCTCGACGGCAACATGGGGCGCGCGGTCATCAAGGTCTCCGCAGTCGACCGCGATCGCTGGATCGTCGAGGCGCCGGCGCGGGTGTTCACGACGCAGGACGGGCTGGAGGCCGCGTTCCGCGCGGGCGAACTCGACCGCGACGTGGTGGCGGTGGTGCGCTTCCAGGGACCCAAGGCCAACGGCATGCCGGAGTTGCACCGGCTCACGCCCGCGCTCTCGGTGCTGCAGAAGCGCGGCCACAAGGTTGCGCTTGTCACCGACGGGCGCATGTCCGGCGCCTCCGGCAAGGTCCCGGCCGCGATCCACGTGACGCCGGAGGCCGCCCACGGCGGGCCGATCGGCAAGATCCGCGACGGCGACGTCATCCGCGTCGACGCCGAGACCGGCAGTCTGGAGGTTCTGGTGGACGCGGCCGAGTTCGCGGCGCGCGAGAACGCTTGGGAGGCGACCGAGCCGCAGTTCGGCATGGGGCGCAACCTGTTCGCCGCCTTCCGCGCGGCGGTGGGCCCGGCGGAACAGGGCGCGAGCGCCCTCTGAGGGCGACCTCCTTCTCGCTGCGGCAGGTTGACACAAGCGGCGGCGATCCCCATCGTCTCCTTACTCCGAGGGGCGCCCGCATGGGCTGAGACGGCGATCGCCGAACCCTTTGAACCTGATCCGGGTCATGCCGGCGAAGGAACGGGGCGCCTCTTCAAGACGCTTCCCGACGTTCGCCGGCGGTGACCCGCTTGTGAAAGCCGCACGCCATGGCCGCGCAGACGCGCGTCACCGTTCTCGGAGCCGGCGTCGCCGGTCTGACCACCGCCGTCGAGCTCGCGGAGCGCGGCGCGGACGTGACCGTGCTCGAACGCGGGGTGCGCGTGGGCGAGCGCGCCTGCTCCTGGTCCGCCGGCGGCATGCTCGCGCCCTGGTGCGAGCGGGAGAGCGCCGAGGAGGCGGTGATCGCCGGGGGCCAGGTGGCGCTCGACTGGTGGCCCGCGCATGTCGACGGCGTCGTGCGCCAAGGCACGCTAGTGGTCGCCCCTGCCCGCGACAACGCCGAACTCGCCCGCTTCGCCCGCCGCACCTCCCGCTTCGAGACGCTCGACGGCGACGGCGTCGCCGCGCTTGAGCCCGACCTCGCGGGGCGATTTCGCTCCGGCCTGTTCTTCCCCAACGAAGCCCACCTCGACCCACGCGCCGCGCTGGCGGGGCTCGAGGTCCGATTGGCGGCGCTCGGCGGCCGCATCCGCTTCGGCGTCGAGGCCGACGCCGAAGGCGCCGAAGGCGACGCCGTGGTGGACTGCCGTGGTTTTGCGGCCCGCGCCGCGTTCCCTGATCTCCGCGGCGTGCGCGGCGAGATGCTTGTCGTGCGCACCCCGGAGATCGCGTTCCAGCGGCCGGTGCGACTGCTGCATCCGCGCATCCCATTCTACGTCGTGCCCCGGGCCGACGGCCTGTTCATGCTGGGCGCGACCATGATCGAGAGCGCGGAGCGGCGCGGCCCCGTCGTGCGCTCGGTGGTCGATCTGCTGAATGCGGCCTATGCGCTGCACCCGGCGTTCGGCGAGGCTGAGATCGTCGAAACCCGAGCGGACGTGCGTCCCGCCTTCCCCAACAACCTGCCGCGCGTTGAAACCCGCGGCCGGGTCACTTACGTCAATGGTCTGTACCGACACGGCTTTCTGCTCTCGCCGGCCTGCGCCCGCGCAGCCGCGGAGGCCGTGCTGGGACCTAAGGAGATGAGCCATGAAGCTGATCGTGAACGGCGACGAGCGTGAGCTCGGCGTGCGCGATCTGGCCGAAGCGCTGCGCGCGCTCGACTACGACGACGCGATCGTCGCGACCGCCGTCAACGGCGACTTCGTGCCGGCGCGGGCGCGCGCCGCGACGGCGCTGAACGACGGCGACCGCATCGAGATCGTCTCGCCGCGGCAGGGAGGCTGAGGCCATGGAGCTCTACGGAGTCGAGATCGACTCGCGCCTGCTGCTCGGCACGGCGCAATACCCCTCGCCCGCGATCCTCGCCGACGCGGTGAGGGCCTCCGGCGCAGGGATCCTCACCGTCTCGCTGCGCCGCGAATCCGGGCGGCTGCGGGAGGGCCAGGACTTCTGGGGCCTGATCGCGGGGCTGAACGTGAAGGTTTTGCCCAACACCGCCGGCTGCCACTCGGTGAAAGAGGCGGTGACGACCGCGCAGATGGCGCGCGAGGTGTTCGGGACCAACTGGCTGAAGCTCGAGGTGATCGGCGAGGCCGACACGCTGCAGCCCGACGTGTTCGGGCTGGTCGAAGCGGCGCGTATCCTGACCGAGGACGGCTTCGAGGTGTTCCCCTACACGACGGAAGATCTCGTTGTGGCGGAACGACTTATCGAGGCCGGCTGCAAGGTCCTAATGCCCTGGGGCGCGCCGATCGGCACCGGCATGGGGCTCAACAACGTCTATGGCCTGCGGTCGCTCCGGGCGCACTTCCCCGACGTGCCGCTGGTCGTCGACGCCGGCATCGGCAAGCCCAGCCACGCCGCCGCCGCCATGGAGCTCGGCTACGACGCCGTTCTGCTGAACACCGCAGTGGCCAAGGCGGGCGACCCCGTCGCCATGGCCGGAGCGTTCAAACTCGCGGTCGAGGCCGGCCGGACGGCCTACCTCGCCGACCCGATCGAGCCGCGCGACATGGCGGCGCCCTCCACGCCCGTTTTCGGCCGCGCGAGCCTCGCATGACCCGTCGCCTCGACCCGTTCTACCCCGTCGTGGACAGCGCCGCCTGGGTGCGGCGCATGACCGAGGCGGGCGCGAAGCTCGTGCAGCTGCGTGTGAAGGACAAGCCGGAAGCCGTTCTTCGCGCTGAGATTTCGGACTCGCTTGCAACCTGCTCCGCGGTGGGCGCCGACCTCGTCGTCAACGACTATTGGGAGATCGCGATCGACCTCGGCGCGTCCTTCCTGCACCTCGGCCAGGAGGATCTTGACGACGCCGACCTCAAGGCGATCAAAGCGGCCGGGATCAGGCTCGGCGTCTCGACGCACACGCCGGACGAGCTCGACCGCGCGCTGTCCGTGGACCCGCACCACATCGCTCTCGGGCCGATCTGGCCCACCATCCTGAAGAAAATGCCCTTTGCGCCCCAGGGACTTGCGCGCATCGGCGAATGGAAGCGCAAGATCGGCGACCGTCCGCTGGTGGCGATCGGCGGGCTGACTCCGGACCGCGCCGCGCAGTGCCTTGCGGCCGGCGCGGACGTGGTGGCGGTGGTGAACGACGTCGTCGGCGCGGCGGACCCCGAAGCGCGCGCCCGCGAGTGGATCGAGCTGACCCGGACTGCGGCCTGACGCGGGCATGGCCCGGCTTTGCCCGGGCGCGCTGGTTAACTTAGCCGAGCAGGCGGTTAACGCGGGGCGACCTTCGGGTTAACCCCGGGGCACTCGACGCGAATGGTCGTCGTGGCGGCCCGCTCGCTTCCCTGTCACCCCATGCCGCCGTCGTTCGCCGCCGACAGGTCCTCGACCGAGGTCGCGCCGGGCGCCGGGTCCGGCTTCGGTTCGTCCTCCCCGGGCTTCCGCCGGAAGCCGGCGACCTCCGAGGCGTCGGGCGCGTCGACGTCCTGGGCGTCGTCCGGGCCCGCCTTCGCGCCCGGCTTCACCGCCGGCTGACGGGCGGCCTCGGCCTCGGAGAGGCCGGTCGCGGCGCTGGCGTCGTCGGGCTTGGGATTGTGCGTCATGGAACCTGTCTCCGGTCGGTCGCCTCTTGAAGGAAGCGCCGCCGGAGGGCGAAGGTTCCAGCCGGACCCTCAGTGCAGGATCTGGCTGAGGAACAGCCGCGTGCGCTCATGCTGCGGGTTGGCGAAGAAGGCGTTGGGCTCGTTCATCTCGATGATCTGGCCCGCGTCCATGAAGATCACGCGGTTTGCGACCTGCCGGGCGAAGCCCATCTCGTGGGTGACGCAGAGCATGGTCATGCCGTCGTTGGCGAGGCCGACCATGGTGTCGAGCACCTCCTTCACCATCTCGGGGTCCAGCGCCGAGGTCGGCTCGTCGAACAGCATGATTTTCGGCTGCATGCACAGCGCGCGGGCGATCGCGACGCGCTGCTGCTGGCCGCCGGAGAGCTGACCCGGATACTTCTTAGCCTGCTCCGGGATGCGCACCCGCTTGAGGAAGTGCATCGCGAGCTCCTCGGCGTCCTTCTTCGGCATCTTGCGCACCCAGATCGGCGCGAGGGTGCAGTTCTCGAGGATGGTGAGGTGCGGGAAAAGGTTGAAGTGCTGGAAGCACATCCCGACCTCGCGACGGATCTCGTCGATCTTCTTGAGGTCGTTGGTGAGCTCGGTGCCCTCGACGATGATCTGGCCTTTCTGGTGCTCCTCCAGCCGGTTGATGCAGCGGATCATCGTGGACTTGCCCGATCCGGACGGGCCGCAGATCACGATGCGCTCGCCGCGCTTCACCTTGAGGTTGATGTCCTTCAGCACGTTGAAGTCGCCGTACCATTTG
Organism: Methylopila sp. 73B; assembly: GCF_000526315.1. Lineage (NCBI taxonomy): Bacteria > Pseudomonadati > Pseudomonadota > Alphaproteobacteria > Hyphomicrobiales > Methylopilaceae > Methylopila > Methylopila sp. 73B. The sequence goes on from NZ_JAFV01000001.1 coordinate 1,517,208, forward strand.
GACATGCCGATGATCTCGACGGCGGTCTCGTTCGAGATCTGCGGCTTCTGGGCCGCGGGAAGTTCGGAAGCGTCGACGACGGACTCGGCCATGGGCGTGGCTCCTTGACGGTTCAGTGCTTGTGGCCGACGTCCAGCCGCTCTTCGACGAAGCGAGAGTAGCGGGACATGCCGTAGCAGAAGATGAAGTAGACGATGCCGGCGAAGGCGAAGCCGGTGTAGACGGTGCCGGGCGTCGCCCAGTTCGGATCGGCGAAGGCCGCCCGGATGATGCCGAGGAAGTCGAAGATCGAGACGATCGCGACCAGCGTCGTGTCCTTGAACAGGCCGATGAAGGTGTTGACGATGCCGGGGATCACCAGCTTCAGCGCCTGGGGCAGCACGATCAGGATCATCATCGGCCAGTAGCGCAGACCCATCGCCATGGCGCCTTCGTACTGCCCCTTCGGGATCGCTTGCAGGCCGCCGCGCACGACCTCCGCCATGTAGGCGGCGGAGAACAGCGACACGCCCACCAGCGCGCGCAGCAGGCCGTCGATGGTCCAGCCGGAGGGCAGGAACAGCGGCAGCATGTAGGTGGCGAAAAACAGCACGGTGATCAGCGGAACGCCGCGCCAGAACTCGATGAAGGCGATGGCGAAGAACCGCACCGCCGGCAGCTTCGACCGGCGGCCGAGCGCCAGCAGCACGCCGAGCGGCAGCGAGGCGACGATGCCCGTGGTGGCCACCACGAGCGTCACCAGCAGCCCGCCCCAGGCCCGCGTCTCGACCGGACGCAGCCCGAAGACGCCGCCGCTGAGCATGACGAAGGCGAAGATCGGGAACGCGACGAAGAACAGCAGCGCGTTCGCCTTCTTGTAGGGCGCGGCGGGCGTCAGCAGCGGCGCGATCAGCGCGGCGGCCACGAAGAACACGGTCGCCGGCCGCCAGTGCTCCTCCGCCGGATAGAAGCCATAGAGCATCTGGCCGAAGCGGGTGGTGATGAAGGGCCAGCACGCCCCGGTGCCCGGCGCGATGCAGGCCTCGCGGTTCGCGCCCGTCCACACCGCCCGAAGGACGAGGAAGTCGATCATGATCCACGCGACATAGACCGCGAGAAACAGGCAGACGATCGACAGCAGGGTGTTGGCGGGGCCGGCGAACAGGTTCTGCCGCGCCCAGCCCGAAAAGCCGACCAGCGAAGCCGGAGGCGGCTCGGGCTGCAGGATGTCCTTGCGGACGAAAGGCTTGCCGTGGCCGTAAGCGACGTCGCTCATGTCCGCCTCACCGTTCGATCAGCGCGACGCGCCGGTTGTACCAGTTCATGAAGAGCGAGGTCGCAAGGCTGATGACCAGGTAGCAGCCCATGGTGATCGCGATGATCTCGATGGCCTGGCCGGTCTGGTTGAGGGTCGTCCCGGCGAAGACCTGCACCAGCTCGGGATAGCCGATGAAGGCCGCGAGCGAGGAGTTCTTCGTCAGGTTGAGGTACTGGCTGGTGAGCGGCGGGATCATCACCCGCATCGCCTGCGGAATCACGACGAGCCGAGTCGACAGGCCGGACTTCAGGCCGAGCGAGGCCGCGGCCTCCGACTGGCCGTAGCTGACCGCGTTGATGCCGGCGCGGACGATCTCCGCGATGAAGCCGCCGGTGTAGATCGACAGCGCCACGACGAGGGCCGCGAACTCCGGCAGCAGGCGCGAGCCGCCGACGAAGTTGAAGCCTTTGAGCACCGGCGTTTCGATGGTCAGGGGGAAACCCACGAGGGCGAAGCCGACGAGCGGCAGTCCGATCAGCAGCGCGACCGACGTCCAGAACGCCGGGAACTGCTGTCCTGTCTTTTCGCGGCGGACGGTCGCCCACTTGTTGAGGACGACCACGCCGACGACCGCGATCGCCAGGGCGATGAAGCCGACGAGGCTGCCCTCGCCAAACACGATCCGTGGAATGTAGACGCCGCGGTTGTTGAGGAAGACCTCGCCGAAGATGGAGTAGCTGTTGCGCGCCGCCGGCATCGCGGCCAGCACCGCGAGGTACCAGAACAGGATGTGGAACAGCAGCGGCAGGTTGCGCGTCACCTCGACGTAGACGGTGCAGACCTTGCGCACCATCCAGTTCTTCGACAGACGGCCGACGCCGACGAGGAAACCGAGGATGGTGGCGAACACGATGCCGACGACGGCGACGAGCAGCGTGTTCAGAATGGCGACCAGCAGCGCCCGGCCGTAGCTCGACGACTCGCTGTAGGGGATCAGCGTCTGGTTGAGGCCGAAGCCGGCGGTCTGGTTCAGGAAGCCGAAGCCCGAGGCGATGCGCTGGTTGGAGAGGTTTTCCTGCGCGTTCCAGACCATCGCCCCGAGCACGAGCGCGACGACGGCGACCACGACGATCTGCGCCACGTTTCCCCGGAAACGCGCGTCGTTCCAGATGGACGAGGTCGATTGCGGCCGGTCCGCCGGCGCCGGGCCTTCATGCGTAATCGCCATCACACGCTCCAACTTCACGGCAGGTTCGACGCCCTACGAGACGCGAGCCCCGCTCCGCCCGATCGATCCGGGCGAAGCGGAAGCGCGACACGACTGTCGGATCAGCGGATCGGCGGGCCGTACTGAAGGCCGCCCTTGCTCCACAGCGCGTTCTTGCCGCGCTCGATCTGCAGCGGCGAGCCCTTGCCGACGCTGCGGTCGAACGCTTCGCCGTAGTTGCCGACCTTGCCCACGATGCGGGCCAGCCAGTCCTTCGACAGGCCGATCTGCTCGCCGAAATTGCCCTCGGCGCCGAGCATCCGCTTGATGTCGGGGTTCGGCGAGGTGAGCATCTCCTTCACGTTCTGCGAAGTGATGCCGGCCTCCTCGGCGTTCAGCATGCCGTAGTGGACCCACTTCACGATGTCGAACCACTGGTCGTCGCCCTGGCGGACGGCGGTGGCGAGCGGCTCCTTGGAGATCAGCTCCGGCAGAATGACGTGTTCGTCCTTGTCGGCGAGCTTCAGGCGCAGGGCGTAGAGCTGGGACTGGTCCGAGGTGAAGACCTCGCAACGGCCGGACTCATAGGCCTTCAGCGTCTCTTCCTGGCCCTGGAAGGCGACGACCTCATACTGCAGGTTGTTGGAGCGGAAGAAGTCCGCGACGTTGAGCTCGGTCGTGGTGCCGGATTGGGTGCAGACCGAGGCGCCGTTCAGCTCCATCGCCGACTTCACGCCGAGCGACTTGCGCACCAGGAAGCCCTGGCCGTCGTAATAGTTGGTCGCGGTGAAGTTCAGGCCCTGGGTCGCGTCGCGCGACAGCGTCCACGTGGAGTTGCGCGACAGGATGTCGACCTCGCCCGACTGAAGCGCGGTGAAGCGGTCCTTCGCGGTCAGCGGCGAGAACCGGACCTTGGACGGATCGTCGAAGATCGCGGCGGCGACGGCGCGGCAGAGATCGACGTCGAGACCGGTCCATTCGCCCTTGGCGTCGGGGTTCGAGAAGCCGGGCAGTCCAGTGCTGACGCCGCACTGGAGAAAGCCCTTCTGCTTGACCTGGTCCAGAGTCGCCGCATCGGCGGCGCCGGACGCGAAGACCGCAGAAGCGCTCAGCGCCAGAGCGGTAAGGATCTTTTTCATCGGGGGAACTCGCCTCTCTCGCAAGGGACGCCGGGCCCGGCCTCGGGCGGCGGCGTGGCTCGCGCCTGCTCCCATCACCGTCAGCTCCGGCCTTGTCGTCGAACGCGTCGCCGGGGTGCGCCGCCGTTCAGGCGCCATCTTCGCGCGATAATTCGGCCGCCGCGAGATGATTTTCGCGCCACTCGCAAAAAATGACCAAGACTTGACGGGATCTTAGCAAGCGCCTGACAACCTGCTGGCCTCCACCTGGGATTTCGAGGGCCGACTGCCATGGGACGTGATGGGGAACGCCCTTTCGGGCCGCTGACGGACCTTGTCCTCGGCGGCCGCTCCGTCGTGGAGCAGCACGGCTTCGTCAATCCGCCGATCGTCCGCGGCTCCACCGTGCTGTCGCCCACCGTCGCCGACCTCGAGGGGCGGACCGGCCGCTACGCCTATGGCCGGCGCGGCACGCCGACCTCCGACGCGCTGACCGACGCCCTGAAAACCTTGGAGGGCGGCGCGCATGTGGCGCTCACGCCCTCGGGGCTGAACGCGGTCGCGACCGCCCTGCTCGCGGTGCTCGGGGCGGGCGATCACCTGCTGATGGTCGACACCGTCTACCAGCCCACACGGCACCTCTGCGACCTCACGCTGAAGCGGCTCGGGATCGAGACGACCTACTACGAGCCGCAGATCGGAGCGCAGATCGCCGACCTCATCCGGCCCGAAACCAAGGCGGTCTTTGTGGAGAGCCCGGGCTCCCTCACCTTCGAGATCCAGGACATCCCGGCCATCGCCGGCGCGGCGCATGCGCGCGGCGTCGCGGTGGTGATGGACAATACGTGGGCGACGCCGCTGTTTTTTAAGGCGCACGACCAGGGCGTCGACCTCTCGGTCACGGCCGGCACGAAATACCTCGGCGGCCATGCCGACCTGCTGCTCGGCACGATCTCGGCGAACGAGGCCTACGCGCCCGCGCTGATCGCCGCGCACGGGGCGCTGGGCCTCTGCGTCGGGCCGGACGACATGTTCCTCGCCCTGCGCGGCCTGAGAACGCTGGGGGTGCGGCTCGCGCACCAGCAGGACGCCGGTCTGCGGGTCGCGCGCTGGCTCGAATCGCGCTCCGAGGTCGCCCGCGTGCTGCATCCCGCGCTGGAGAACGATCCCGGCCACGCGCTCTGGCGGCGCGACTTCACCGGCGCCTCCAGCCTGTTCGCGATCGAGCTGAAGCCGGGGCCGAAGGCGGCGGTCGCGGCCTTCCTGGACGGGCTCCGCCTGTTCGGCCTCGGCTACTCCTGGGGCGGGTTCGAGAGCCTTGCGATCCCGTACGACGCCCGGCCGATCCGGACCGCGAGCCGCTGGGCGCCGGCCGGGCCGACCGTCCGCATCCACGTCGGGCTCGAGGAGGTCGAAGACCTGATCGCGGACCTCGACGCCGGGCTCGCCCGCTACGCCGCGGCGCTCTGAGGCGGCGTCAGGGCGTCAGCCACCGCATGCCGCCGGCGCGCTCGAACAGCGCGCGGCGATGGCCGCCGCGGCCAAGGTGAAGCCATTCGAGCGTCGCGACCGCGACCTCGACCACGGCGAAATGGCGGAAGCCGCCGTCGCCGCCGGGAGCGGGCGCATAGGCGCCGCCGTCGCCGATCGCCTCGCCCGGCGAGGGCTGGACCGCATAGAGGCTGCGCGCCTCCTCGGCCACGGCGACCCAGGCGATGCGGGCGATGTCGTCGCTGACGTGAACCCGGCTGAGACCCTCGACGCGGATCTGCGCGCGCTCGTCGCGGTCCCAGGCGCAGAGCGCGGTCCTGGGATCGGCGGCGATCTCGGCGATCTTGTCGGAGCGGGTGTCGGCGTGAAACCGGACGCGCCAGGCGCCGGGATCCGCCTTGCGCAGAACGACCGTGCGCGCCCGCGGCCGCGCGTCCAGGCCGACCGTCGCCAGGGTGAGCCGGCGCATCGGCGCGAGCGGATCGGTCGCGGCCTCGCTCAACAACCGCCACGCCTCCGTGCGGGAGCCGGGGAGGTCGTCGTAATAAGGGGGGCGGGCGGGATTGGTCACTGCCCGCCGAGACTAGACCAGCGTGCGACGCCGGAAAATATCCCTCTGCCGGCGCCACGGCAAAAAATTGTCCGGGCGCGGGGCGTTTCGAAAACGGCCAAAGAAAAACCCCGCGCAGCGGAGCCGCGCGGGGTCGAAACGGTCAACGAACGGGCCGAAGCCCAGTCGTTTCAGAGCTCAGCCGGGCTGTACGAGGTGACCTCGAGGCCAACCGGGGTCTCGGAAACGATCGGAGCGGTCCAAATAGCCATTGTAGCCTCCTAAAAGCTTGCGCGATGCGCCGCATCGCGCGGCGATCAGAACGCCGTCTGCGTTCGATGGAGCGAGTATCCGGCGGACAGGCGATGGGCGCCAGTTAATTTCCTGTCATGTTCCGACAGGACGCCGCCGGACGTCGATCAGCTGCGGGTGTTCGTCGGGGCGACCGGCTTCTTGGCGCCGCTCTTCTTCTGCGAGTGCTTCTTCGCCTTCATCGGCGAGGCCGCCTGATGCTTGCGCGTCGTGTCCATCTCGCTGCGCTCCTTGGCGTTTTCGCGATCGCCGGTGGACTGAGCCGTTCCGCTGGTCTGGGCGAAGGCCGCGACCGGGGCGACAAGCATTGCGGCGGCGAGAGCGCCGGAGGCGAGCATCTTCATCGAAGTGTTCATGACGTTTGTTTCCCTTGGTACGTTTCGCGACAGAAACGGCGCGCCGCGCCCGATGGTTCCGAAGAGCCGTCGTCTTGCGCTTGCGCGGGTCGTAAGACTGCAATCGATCGCCCTCACCTCGCAGTAACCACGCCCGCAGAGGCGAGCTTGTCGTTCGGCGCGAACGGCCAATCCTCCAGACACAACCGTTCAAGATCGACGCGACGTCGCGTCGGAGCTGCGGGCGACATGGCTACAAGGTAGAACGACATGATGGGACTGATCGAAAGTTTCCTCCTTTTCGGATTTGGGGTGGCGCTCGTCGTCTTCGTCCTGACGCGGCTGAACTCCGGCCTGTCCCGCGCCGAGCGCAAGAAGCTCTCCTCTTAAGACCGCGACGCAGGACCGAACTCGGGACCCGCCGCTTGCGGTCGGCGGGTCCGCCCGGCTGAGAAGGCGACCGCGAGCGCTCCGTCCCGACGCGTCGCCCATCGCCTTTCCGCCTGCGCGTCTCACATAGGCTCCATGCCCTGTCTGGAGATCCTATGGACGCCATCCCCCACCGCCCCGACCGCGCCTCGCTGCAGCAGGTCATCGCCGGCCTGACCGACGGCGTCATCCTGGTGGAGCCGGACCAGTCGATCTCCTGGGCGAACGACGCGGCGCTCGCCATGCACGGCGTCGGCGAGGTCGCCGAACTCGGCGGCGACGTCGACGGCTACCGCGCCCGGTTCCGGCTCCGGTTCCGCAACAACCACCCGCTGCCCGAAGACCGCTACCCGCTCGACCGCGTGGTGGCTGGCGAGACCTTCTCGGACGTCACGGTGGAGGTGTCCCCAAGCGCCGCGCCGGAGCGCGTTTGGGTGCACACGATCCGAAGCCTCGTCGTGGTCGACGCGTCGGGCGCGCCGGAGCTGCTGGTGCTGATCGTCAAGGACGAGACCGAGCGGTTCGAGGCCGAGGACCGGTTCGAGAGCGCCTTCAACGCCAACCCGGCGCCCGCTTTGATCTGCCGGCTTTCCGACCAGGTCTACGTCCGCGTGAACCAGGGCTTCATGGACATGACCGGCCACGACCGCGCGGCGGTCATCGGAAAGACCGTGCGCGAGCTCGACGTCTTCGCCGGCGCCGAGAACCACGACCGCGCCTTCGAGCGTCTCGACGAGGGCCGCGCGGTCATGCAGATGGAGTCGGAGGTCCCGCTGCCGGACGGATCGAGCCGCGCCGCGATCGTGGCTGGCCAGCCGATCGACGTGGCGGGCGAGCCCTGCATGCTCTTCACCTTCGCCGATCTCGAGCCGCGCCGGAAGGCGGAGATATCGTTGCGCAAGAGCGAGGAGCGCTTCTCGAAGTCGTTTCGCCTGTCGCCCGTGGCGATGGCGATCACGCGCTTGCCGGACCACGCCTTCATCGACGTCAACCGCGCGTTCGAAGCCATGACGGGAACGCCGGAGATCGAGATCGTCGGCCGCAGCGCATCCGACCTGCGGCTATGGACGGACCCCGCTGCGAGGCGCGCGGTCGAAGCCTCGCTGAAGGAGGGCCGCGGCGTTCAGGACGCCCCCTTGCGCATGCGGGCCGCCGACGAGGCCGACATCGACTGTCTGGTCTCGGCCGAGGCGGTCGAGATCAACGACGCGCCCTGCGTGCTGTGGGTCATCCAGGACGTGACCGAGCGCAAGAAGACCGAGGACGAGCTGATCTCGGCGATCGAAAGCGTCATGGCCGACACCTCGTGGTTCAGCCGGACGGTGGTCGAGAAACTCGCGAACCTGCGGCAGGCCTCGCGCCGGCCCGGACCGGGCGTCGGCCTCGACGATCTCACCGAGCGCGAGCGGCAGATCCTCGGGTTGATCTCCGAAGGCTGCGACAACGTCGCGATGAGCGACCGCCTCAAGCTCTCCACCAACACGGTCCGTAACCACGTCGCGTCGTTGTTTCGTAAGATCGGCGTCAACCGCCGCGCCGCCGCCGTGGTGTGGGCGCGCGAGCGCGGGATCACCGGCAAGGCCGCGGTCGAACCGCGCCGCGCGCCGAAGAGCTGAGCGCACTCGCGCCCGGTCCCAAAATACTAGTTCGTCTGGTCCTTGCGTCTCTGTGGGCGGCGCCGACGCTCACCCATTTGCCATCCATCGCCAAGAGCGCGGCGTCGAAGCCGCGCCGGATCGGCAACCGATGGAGACGATCATGGACAAGAACCGTATCGACGGCGCCGCCAAGGAAGTGAAGGGCTCCGTGAAGGAGGCCATTGGCAAGGTGACCGGCGACAAGACCACCGAAACCGAAGGCAAGGCCACCAAGGTGGAGGGCAAGGTCCAGGGAACGGCCGGCAAGGTCGCCGACAAGGTTCGCGACGCCGGCAAGTGACGCCTCCGCAGGGCGACCGCTCCGTCGACCGCCCTGCCCGCCGCAATCGCGCGGCCTGACGTTCAGACAGATCTGCAGAGCCCCGGGAGGGCCAAATGACCGACACCTCCATCACCGGCGGCGCGACGCTCGCGCGCGCCGACCTCGACCGCACCGCCGCGTTCAACACGATCGCGCCGAGCCGGATTTCCTGGGGCGCCGTGTTCGCCGGCGTCGTGCTGGCCCTCACCGTCCAGTTCGCCCTCAACCTCCTCGGCGTCGGCGTCGGCGCCGCCGTCATCGATCCGGGCACGAGCGACAACCCGGGAGCCGCGGCGTTCTCCATCGCCGGCGGCCTCTGGTACGTGGCGGCCGGGCTGATCGGCGCCTTCGTCGGCGGATACGTCTCGAGCCGGCTCTCCGGCCACGCCGTCAAGACGGTCGGCGGCCTGCATGGCCTGACCACCTGGGCTGCGACCACGCTCGTCATCCTCTACCTCCTGACCACGTCGATCGGCGCGCTTGTGGGCGGCGCCTTCAGCGGCCTCACCAGCGCGATCGGCGGCGTCGGCGGCGCGGCCTCCAGCGCCGTTCAGGCGGCGGCTCCGAGCATCGCCAGCATGAACCCGCTGCAGCAGATCGAGACCGAGGTGCGCCAGGCCGGCGAAGGCCAGGACCCCGAGGCTCTGCGCTCCGGCGCGGCGGCCGCCGTCCAGGCGGTGCTGACCGGCGATCCGGCCAAGGCCGACGAGGCTCGCACCAAGGCGGCGGACGCCATCGCCCGGGCCCAGAACATCAGCCCCGAGCAGGCTCGCGCCCAGGTTGGCCAGTATGAGGAGCGCTACCGCGCGACGGTCGCCGAGGCCAAGCGCCAGGCGCAGGCCGCCGCCGTGACGACCGCCAAGGTCGTATCCCGCGGCGCGCTGCTGGGCTTCATCGCCCTGGCGCTCGCAGCCGTCGCCGCGTGGCTCGGCGGCGCGGCGGGCTCCGCCCGCGCGACGCGCGTCGCGCGTCGGGTCTGACCCCATCGCCCAGGCCTTTCCCGAGGTCTGGACGTAAGGCAGGGGCGGTTCGCCCCCCTTTGCCCCTGCCGGAGGGCGGGACCCCATCGGGGTCTCGCCCTTTTCCATGAAAAAGAGCGCCGACGTCGGCGGCGTCCCTCTCAGCCATTTGCGAAGGGTCGGTCGCCCAAGCCATCATGGGTCCCGATGACCACGCCCGGGACTCCCCCTTCGCCAGATCCGCGCTCCACGCGATGAGCGACGACGACGAGGCCTTCGGGATCGCGGTTCCGGCCTGGCGCGCGCGCCGGCTGCGCGCCCATCTCGGCGCCCTCCCCGCCGCAGGCGCGGCGGCCAGGGCCGCGGGCGAGCCGCGCGCCGCGCCGGCGGAGACGGCGCACCGCGCCGAGGCCCGGCGCTGGCTCCGGGGGTGGGACCAGGCGGACGCCGCCGCGGCGTCGAGCGAGCCCAGGCCCCCCACCCCGAAGCAGCTTGCGAAGCTGACGCGCTGGGAGGCGGGCGTCGGCCGTCTGCGCCCCTCCGACGGCGCGCGGCGGCGGGACATTCTGGAGGCCGTCGCCGAGGCGCTGCTCTCGGCGCGGCCCTTGCCCTTCGGCGCCATCGCCGCGGCTCACCGCGAAACCGTGCGGCGCTGCCGGGAGGCGGGCGTTCCGGCGCCGAAGGCCTCGCGCTACCGCCGCTGGCTGAAGCTCACGGGACGGGCCGCAGGCCCCGCGGGCGCGCCCCTCCAGGACTGACGCGGGCGGCGACCGCGCGAATGCGCCAGAGGGCTGGGCTTGGCGGAGTGGTTCGCCTGTGGGAGGCCGCCGCGCTGGCGCAGAGCCGCGTCGCGGCGCACGCCGGTTCAGGCGGCGCGTGACGGCTGGCTCAGCCGAGGCCCGACCGGTCCAGCGTCGCGATGAAGTCGCTCAGCCGGTCGCCCTGCACCAGGATGTGGGCGCGCAGTTCGCGCTCGGCGCCCGCCGTGTCGCCGGCGAAGATCGCCTCGACGATCCGCTCGTGCTCGGCGAGCGAGGTCGCGACGCGGGCGCCGGCGCGGAGCTGCAGGCGGCGGTAGGGCTTCAGCCGCATGTGCAGCCGGCGCGCCTCGTCGCCGAGGAAACCGTTGTGCGCCTCGGCGTAGATCACGTGGTGGAAGCGCTCGTTGGCGAGATAGTAGGTGTCGCTGTCGCCGTCCGCCGCCTCCGCCCGGCAGTCGTCGAGCGCGGCCTGCAGCGCCCGGCGGCCGGGCCCGTCGATGCGGCGCGCGGCGAGCCCGCCGGCCATGGCCTCCAGCGCCGCCATGGCCTCGAACCGTTCGATGATGTCGCGGAAGCCGAGCGAGGCCACGAAGGCGCCGCGCCGGGGCAGCAGCGTGACGAGCCCCGTCGCCGCGAGCTGGCTCAGCGCCTCGCGCAGGGGGGTGCGCGACACGCCGAAGCGGTCGGCCAGCGTCTGCTCGTCGAGGCGGTCGCCGGGCTTGAAGACGCCCGTGACGATGTCCGCCTCGAGCGCGAACCGCAGCGCGTCGGCGCGCCGGACCGGGAGCTCGTCAACCGAGGGCCGTTCGGCCGTATTCCTCTTCGTCCTCAAGACTCTACCGTTCGTGTCGCTGCGTCGCCACGACCGTAGCCGCGCTCTCAGTCATGCACAATCGCATTTCTTGTATACGAAAATGTTGACACTGCATTTGTACGGGCGTTTGCTGAGCCCATAAAAATCAACAGACTGAGGAAACGCCGACGATGACCAGCGCCCCCCGTGATCCGGGAGGCGGCGGGCTCGCGCCTGCCCTCCCGAACGCCGCCCTGCTCCCGCTGACCGGGAGCGCCCGCCATGACGCCTGAGCTTCTCTCCATCGTCGGCCTCGGCGCGATGTTCGTGGTGGCGACGCTGCTGCCGGTGAACATGGGCGTGCTCGCCTTCGCGGGCGCCTTCCTCCTCGGCACGCTGGTGGCGGGCCTCACCACCAAGGCCATCATCGGGTTCTTCCCCTCCGGCCTGTTCCTGACGCTGGTCGGGATCACCTACCTCTTCGCCATCGCCCAGGCGAACGGCACCATCGACTGGCTGGTGCGGCTCGCGGTGAAGGCGGTCCGCGGCCGGGTCGTCATGATCCCGTGGATCATGTTCCTGGTGGCGGCCGCGCTCACGGCGGTCGGCGCGGTCAGCCCCGGCGCGGTGGCGATCATCGCCCCCATCGCGCTCGGCTTCGCGATCAAGTACGGCATCTCGCCCTTGCTGATGGGCCTGATGGTGATCCACGGCGCCCAGGCGGGCGGCTTCTCGCCGATCTCGATCTACGGCGGCATCACCAACGGCGTGGTGGCGAAGGCCGGCCTGCCGATGGACCCGCTCGTGACTTTTGCGGCGAGCTTCGCGGTGAACGCCGGCGTCGCGGCCCTGCTGTTCGCCGTGCTCGGCGGCAGGAGCCTGTTCGGCGCGCGGGTCGAGACGGCGGGCGCCAACGGCGCGCCTGTCGGCGGCTACGGCCGCCCGCCCCGGAGCGAGCCGCGCTACGGCGACGCCGAGACCGAGGCGATCTCGGCCGAACGCCGCATCGCGGCCGGCCAGACGCAGACCGACGCCGACCCCATGGCCGACAACCGCGCCTACCAGATGCTGACGCTTGGCGGTCTCATCCTGCTCGCGGTCCTGACGCTCGCCTTCAACCTCGACATCGGCTTCTGCGCCATCACGATCGGCCTCGCGCTGTCGCTGGTCGCGCCGACGCTGCAGCGCCGCGCCATCGCGCAGGTGACCTGGCCCGAGATCGTGCTGATCACCGGCGTCAGCACCTATGTCGGCGTGATGGAGAAGATGGGAACGATCTCCTACGTCGCGGACGGCGTGGCGGGCCTCGCCTCGCCGCTCACCGCGGCGCTGCTGCTGTGCCTGATCGGCGCGGTGGTCTCGGCCTTCGCCTCCTCGACCGCGGTGCTCGGCTCGCTGATCCCGCTCGCCGTGCCCTTCCTCCAGGGCGACACCGGCGTTGGCGCCATCGGCTTCATCGCCGCCATGGCGGTGTCCTCGACCATCGTGGACGTGAGCCCGTTCTCCACCAACGGCGCCCTCGTCCTCGCCAACGCGCCCGAAGGCTCCCGCGACGGCTTCTTCCGCCAGCTGCTGCTCTACGGGGCGATCGTTACGCTCGTGGCGCCGTTCGTGGTTTGGTTCCTGTTCGTGGTGCTGTGAGGACGGATCGTCAAACCGCGAAGCCCCCTCACCCGGCGCTTCGCGCCGACCTCTCCCCGCCGGGGAGAGGTTAAGAACGGCGCCGCTTCTCACCTCTCCCCGGCGGGGAGAGGTCGGAGGGCGGAGCCCTCCGGGTGAGGGGGCTTCTGGCCCAGCAAAAGGACTTTGGATCCAGCGATGTCCGATACGAACTCACGCTCCTGGTCGACCCGCCGCGACGACAAGCTGCGCCGTTTGCGGGCGGTCGAAGCGCACGCGGACGGTAAGGTTCTTCGCGCGGCCGAGATGGTCGCGGCGCTGGAGGCGGTCCTCGTCTCCGGAGACCGGGTGGCGCTCGAGGGCGACAACCAGAAGCAGGCGGACTTTCTCTCGCGCTCCCTGGCGAAGGTCAGCCCCGAAAAGGTGCGCGACCTGCACATGCTGATCTCGTCGATCTCGCGGCCCGAGCAGATCGACGTGTTCGAGACCGGCGTGGCCAAGAAGATCGACTTCGCCTACGCCGGCCCGCAGTCGCTGCGCGTGGCGCAGCTGCTCGAGGACGGCGCGCTCGAGGTCGGGGCGATCCACACCTATGTGGAACTCTACGCCCGCATGTTCGTGGACCTGACGCCGCGCGTCGCGCTGGTGGCGGCCGAGAAGGCCGATCGGTTCGGCAACCTCTACACCGGCGCCAACACCGAGGACACGCCGACCATCGTGGAGGCGACGGCCTTCGGCGGCGGGATCGTGATCGCGCAGGCGAACGAGATCGTCGACGAGCTGCCGCGCGTCGACATTCCCGGCGACTGGGTCGATTTCGTCGTCAAGGCGGACCGCCCCGCCGCGATCGAGCCGCTGTTCACCCGCGACCCCCGCCTGATCACCGAGCAGCACATCCTGATGGCGATGCTCGCGATCCGCGGCGTCTACGAGCGCCACGGCGTGGTCTCGCTCAACCACGGCATCGGCTTCAACACGGCGGCGATCGAGCTGCTGCTGCCGACCTACGCCGAGCGCCTCGGGCTGAAGGGGAAGATCGCCCGGCACTGGACGCTGAACCCTCACCCGACCCTGATCCCCGCGATCGAGAGCGGCTGGGTCGACAGCGTGCACTGCTTCGGCGGCGAGGTCGGCATGGAGGCCTACATCGCCGCGCGCTCCGACGTGTTCTTCACCGGCCGAGACGGCTCGCTGCGGTCGAACCGGGTGCTGTGCCAGCTCGCGGGGCAATACGCCGTCGACATGTTCATCGGCGCGACGCTGCAAATCGACGGCGACGCCAACTCCTCGACCGTCACCGCCGGCCGTCTGGCGGGGTTCGGCGGCGCGCCCAACATGGGCCACGACCCCGGCGGCCGGCGGCATTCGAGCAAAGCCTGGCTCGACATGAAGACCGACCCCTCCCCTACCGCCCGCGGCAAGAAGCTGGTCGTGCAGATGGCGGAGACCTTCCAGTCCGGCGGCGTGCCGACCTTCGTGGAGGAGCTCGACGCGGTGAGCGTCGGCCGGGCCGCAGGCATGCCGATCGCGCCTGTGATGATCTACGGCGACGACGTCAGCCATGTGGTTACCGAGGAGGGCGTCGCCTACCTCTATCTCGCGGCCGACGAGGACGAGCGCCGGGCGGCGCTCGCGGCGGTCGCGGGCGTCAGCCCGATCGGCCTGCGCCACGACCCGCGCCGCACGGACGACCTGCGCGCCAAGGGCCTGGTGGCCTACCCCGAGGACCTCGGCGTCGACCCCACCGAAGCCAGCCGCTCCCTGCTTGCGGCGCGCACCATCGAGGACCTGGTCGAATGGTCCGGCGGGCTTTATGCGCCGCCCGCGAAGTTCAGGAGCTTTTGAGCGATGATGGACACGTTGACGCCGCGCTTTGCGCGCACGCCGTTCACGCGCAGAAACGCGCCGTCATGCCCGCGCGAAGCGCGGGTATCCACGACTTTCCCTGCCGCGATCGACGCCCAAGTCGTGGATGCCCGCGAAAGCGGGCATGACGGCGAGGATGGCGGCGCGCGCCCTGCGCATCTCGCCGACCTCGCCGTGGCCGCCCTCGCCGCTGAGGCCGAGCTTACGCCCAAGCCCGGCCTCGTCGACCGGCGCGGCGCGGGCTCCCACGCCGACATGGAGCTCGACACGCTGCTCGCCTCCGCCGCGGCGCTGCGCCCGACCTTCGCGGCGCTCGCCCACGCCGCGGAAGGCGAGAGGCCCTCACAGGCCTTGCGCGAGGCGCTCGCACGCATCGGCCGCGACGGCGAGACCGCGATGTTCGCCGCGACTGGCGGCGTCAACACGCACCGCGGCGCGATCTTCGCGCTCGGCCTGATCATGGCGGCCGCGGCGATCGAGGGCTGGGACGCGGCGGCCGCCGACATCTGCGCGACGGCCGGCGCGATCGCCCGTTTCGCCGATGGCGCGGCCCCCGTCGCCGTGCTGAACGGCGCCGTCGCCTGCCGGACCTACGGCGTCGGCGGCGCGCGTGGCGAAGCGGCGGCCGGGTTCCCGCATGCGCTCAAGGCGCTCGAAGCGGTGCGCGACGCCCGCGCGCGCGGCGCGACGGAGACCGCCGCCCGTCTCGACGGGCTGATGGCGGCGATGGCGGGCCTCGACGACACCTGCCTGCTCCACCGCGGCGGGCGGCGGGCGCTGAGGGTCGCGCGTCTCGGCGCGCGCGCCGTGATCGCGTCCGACGGCGCTGCGACCGCGGACGGCAGGGCGGCGCTGCGCGCGCTCGACCGCCGCCTGCTCGCGCTCAACGCCTCGCCCGGCGGAAGCGCCGACATGCTGGCGGCCGCGCTGCTGCTCGACGCGCTCGACGCCAGCCGTCATCCCGGCCGCAGCCGAGCGGAGAGCCGGGACCGTCTTCGGGATCAGGCGCCCCCTCCCGACGACGATCCCGGATCGGCGCGGCTGACGCCGCTCGTCCGGGATGACGACGCGGACAGGGAGGCCTGATCCCATGGAACGCTTCGAACTCCGCTTCTCCGGCAACGCGCCGCTCGCCGGCCGGGCCCATGTGGGCGTGGTGGCCTCCGGCGATCTCGAGGTGCTGATTGAGCCCGCCAACGAGACGGTGGTCTCCGTCCGCACCAGCGTCGACGGCTTTGAGAAGGTCTGGCGCGCGACGCTGGAGCGCTTCTTCGCCCGCCATCCCGTCGCCGCCCGGATCGAGATCAACGACTCCGGCGCAACGCCGGGCGTGGTCAGCCTTCGTCTCGCCCAGGCGCTGGAAAGGACCAAGGCATGAGCGTTCCCGCACTCATGAGCCGCACCAGCTTCGTGGAGCTGAACGCCCGCGAGCGCGCCCGCGCGCTGCTGGACGACGGCTCGTTCCGCGAGCTGCTCGGCCCCTTCGACCGGATCGAGAGCCCCTGGCTCGCGCGCCAGAACCTCGTGCCGCAGGCGGACGACGGCGTGGTGGTGGCGCGCGGGACGATCGGCGGCGTCGCGGCGGTCGTGATCGCCATCGAGGGCGCGTTCCAGGGCGGCAGCACCGGCGAGGTCTCCGGCGCCAAGATCGCCGGGGCGCTGGAGCTCGCGGCGAAAGACGCCGCGGCGGGCAAGCCGATCCGCCCGGTGCTGGTGTTCGAGACCGGCGGCGTGCGGCTGCAGGAGGCGAACCTCGGCCTCGCCGCCATGGCGGACGTGCACGCCGCCGTCGTGGCGCTGCGCGCCCACGTCCCCGTCGTCGGCGTCATCGCAGGCATGATCGGCTGCTTCGGCGGGATGGGGATCACTGCCGGACTGGTGAGCCGGCTCATCGTCACAAAACAGGCGCGGCTCGGGCTCAACGGCCCGGAGGTGATCGAACAGAACGCCGGCGTCGAGGAGCTCGACAGCCGCGACCGGCCGCTGATCTGGAGCCTGACCGGCGGAGAGCAGCGCCACGCGGTGGGCCTCGCCGACGACCTCGTCGCCGACGACGCCGAGGCGCTGGCGGACGCCGTCCGCTCCGCCTTCGAGCGCGGCCGGCCGGCGGAGCACCAGAGCGAGCGGATCACGTTCTGGCGCAAACGGCTCGAGCGCCTGCCCGCGGCGCCGGAGGGACCGGCGCTGCGCAAGCTCTGGATGGGAGATCAGGCATGAGCGCAGACGCGACAAGCCGCGGCCGGACCTGGTTCGAGGCGCTCGGCCGTGGCGCCCCGCGACTCGACGGCGGCCCGGCCTCCGTGCTCGCGGCGGACGTCGCGATCGGCGGCGAGACCGTGCGGATGATCTCGGTCGTCACGAACCCCGAAAACCGCTTCCCGCGGGCGCGCGAGGGCGAGGTCGGGCTCGACGAGGGCTGGGGCGTCGCCGCCCGGGTGCGCGAGGTCTTGGGGCCGGAGCAGCGCCCGATCCTCGCGATCGTCGACGTTCCGAGCCAGGCCTATGGCCGCACCGAAGAGCTCTACGGCATCCACCTCGCCTGCGCCGCGGCGGCCGACGCCTACGCCAGCGCCCGGCTCGCGGGCCATCCCGTGGTGTCGCTGGTGGTGGGGCGCGCGCTGTCGGGGGCGTTTCTGGCCCACGGCTACCAGGCCAACCGCGTGGTGGCGCTCGATGATCCCAGAATCTCGATCCACGCCATGGGCAAGCAGGCCGCCGCCCGGGTGACCAAGCGGACCGTCGAGCAACTGGAGAAGCTTGGCGAGGAGATCCTGCCCCTCGCCTACGACGTGCGGTCCTTCGCGAAGCTCGGGCTGGTGCACGAGCTGATCGGCGGCGTCGACGCCGACGCGCCGGGCACCGCGGACGTCGCCAAGGTTACGGAGCGCATCGCCGCCGCCATCGCCGACGCCAGGGCCGGCCCGCGCGACCTCTCGAGCCGCCTGACGTCTCGGGAAGCGCGGGAGAACCGGGCGGCGTCGATCCGGGTGCGCGAGGCCCTCGCCGCGCAATGGGGGTGAGGCCGCACGACCTGCTGCGCCTGACGACGCCGGGCGCGCTCGCCGCCGTCGACGCGCCGGACTGGGTGGCGCAGTCGCTGGCCGCCGCGCCGTGGGTCGTCGTGCGGCGTGCGGGGCTCACGCGGGGCCGGATCGCGGTCGGCGTGCGCGGAGTCTCCCGCGCGGAGCGCTTCGCCGCCTTCACCGCCGAGGACGCGATCGCCGAGCGGCTCAGCCCGGAGGACCTTCGTAATCACGCTCCGTCGCGCGCGCATCCCGCCTTCGCGGCGCTGGCGCAGCTCGGACCCGCCCTCGACGACGCGGGGCTTCCCTGGGGTCCGGCCGGCGCGGCCGGCTACGAACTCGCCACCGGGCGTCCGGCGCTCACCGCGACCAGCGATCTCGACCTCGTGCTGCGCGCCGACGCGGCCACGGACATGCGCGCCCTCCCCGCCGTGTCGGAGGCCGCCGCCCGAGCGCCGCTCCGGGTCGACGTCCTGGTGGAGACGCCGGGCGGCGCGGTCGCGCTGGACGAGTTGCTGGGCGGCTCGGCGGAGGTCCTGCTGCGCACCCCGCAGGGGCCGCGCCTCGCGTCCCTCGACGAGCTTTGGGTCGCAGCGCCATGCTGAGGACCGCGCTGCTGTTTCCGGGCCAGGGCTCCCAGCGCCCCGGCATGCTCGCCGCCCTCCCCGACCATCCCGCCGTCCACGCCGCGCGCGACGAGGCGAGCGCGGTCCTCGGCCGCGACTGGCGCGGGCTCGACGACGCCGACGCGCTGTCGCGCACCGACGGCGCGCAACTGGCGCTGACGATCGCAGGCGTCGCCGCCGCCCGCGCGCTGATCGCCGAGGGCGCGGCGATCGACGTCGTCGCGGGACACTCCGTCGGCGCCTTTCCGGCGGCGGTGGTGGCCGGCGCGCTGTCGTTCGAGCAAGCGCTGGCGCTCGTCGCGCTCCGCGGACGGCTGATGGCGGAGAGCCACCCGCAAGGCTTCGGCATGACGGCTATCATCGGCCTCCGCGAAGCAGCCGTCGCGCGCCTCGTCGAGCAGGCGCGCGAGGCCGGGCCGGTCTATCTCGCGAACCGCAACGCGGAGCTGCAGATCGTGGTGTCCGGCGCGGAGGCTGCGCTCGTCCGCGTCGCGGAGCTCGCGCTCGACGCCGGCGCGCGGAAGGCGGAGCGGCTGAACGTGCGGACGCCCTCCCACTGCCCGCTGGTCGCGCCGGTCGCCGAACGCTTGAGGGAGGCCCTGCGCGACGTGCGTCTGAGCGCCCCGGCGATCGCCTATGTCAGCGCGCGCCGCGCGCGGCCGCTGCGGACCCTCGAGGCGATCGGCGACGATCTCGCGACCAACGTCGCCGAACCCGTCCGCTGGCGCGACGCCGCGCGGCTGCTGGGCGAGCTCGGGATGGAGCTCGCGTTCGAAACGCCGGCCGGCTCCACGCTCGGCGACCTCACGGCGGAGACGCTTCCGCAGGTCAGGACCTGCGCGCTGGACCAGGTCTCGTTGCGGTCGGCCTGCGTCCTCGCCGTCGCTTCCCGCGGATAAGGCGGCCCACGCGGCGCGTTCTCACCCCGTGACGAGGTTGAGGGTCTGCGCGGCGGGGCCGAGCGTGACGCCGCGGCCCCAGTCGAACGCCAGGAAGTCCTGCTCGATCCCGTCGGCGAAGATCACCCCGCCGTCGTTCATCCGCGAGGTGACGGCGAGCGGAGCGGCCTCGAGCTTGCCGGCGCGCAACGTCGTGCCGGTCGCCACGCTCGGAAACGGCTCGCGCACGAAGAAGGCGACGGCGCGCTCCTGCGGGTCAAGCGGCACGGTGTGGCGCGTCGCCTCCATGATCGAGCGCGCCCAGCCGGTCGCGCCGGTGCCGGACGCGACGATGAGCCCGCTCGACGAGTGGTCCTCGGCCGCGCCATCGCAGGCGATGCGGTAGCGCGCGGACTGGTGGCTGTGGTGGCCGACGAACACCTCGTTGAGCGCGAGCAGACGCTCGCCGCTGTCGAGCCGGGCCTCGACCATGGTCCGCCGCTCGGCCGGCGCTCGGCCTGCGACGCTCGCCGGCAGCAGCGGCGCGAAGCGCGGGAGGGAAATGCGCGCCAGCACGCCGTCGTAGAGGTCGGGCGCGGGGTTGAGGCCCAGCACCGGCTGGCCGTCGAGGTACTTGGCGACATTGGCGACGAGCCCATCCTGCCCCACGACGACGATCACGTCCTCCGGGCCGAACAGGAAGCGGTCGAGGTCGGCGCGCGTGACCGCCGCCTGCCGCCAGTCGCCGGGCGCCGCGGCCCGCGCCGCGTGGAGCGTCGCATGCATCTGGCGGTGCCGGTCCTCCAGCACGTCGATGTCCTGGCCGCGGGAGTCGAGAAAGAACTTGGCCTGCCCGCGCGTGGCGTGGCGCGCGAGCAGCAGCTCGTAGTCGGTTTCGCGGGTGACGAACACCGCGCGCGGGGCGTTGGTCGCCATCAGCGCGCCGGCAGGCTGGCCACCCCTCGCCGGAACTCGCCGAGCACGGCGGCGAGCAGGTCGGGCGTGACGTTGAGGTGTTCGATCGTCTCCAGCTTGCCCGCAAGCTCGCGCGCGGCGAGGCCGAGCATCACGGCGGGCGGCAGGTCGCGGTAGATCGTCATCCGCGCCTGTTCGGCCTCCGCCTTCGCGCTTTCGACCGTGCGGATGCGATCGGCTTCCGCCGCGGCCTCCACCTGCTGCGCCTCGGCGAGGCCCGTCGCGCGGTTGCGCGCGTTCTCCGCCTCCTGGGTGATGAGCAGCATCTCGCGGCGGGCGAGCTCCGTCCGGTTGGCGAGTTCGTTCTCGGCGATCGCCCGCTCCTTCTCGACCGCAAGCGCGCGGCGCTCGAAGGTGGCCTGGTCGGCCTTCTGCTGGAGCGCCTCGAAGGTCGGGGTCTGCAGCGCGCGCTCGAGTTCGCTCGACGGCGCGAGGTTGGTCAGGCGGACCGCGGCGACCGTAATGCCGATCTCGTTCAGCGCGGGATCGGCGCCGAGCGCCGCCTCGAGCTGATGACGGAGCGGCTCAGGGCCGGAGTCGAGCAGCGCGCGCACCGGCGCCTGCGCGAGGTACTGCAGCGCCGCCTGATTGACCAGGCCGGCAAGCCGGGTCTCGATCCGCTGGAGCGGCTCGCTCTGGTAAACGCCGGTGGCGAGGCCCAGGCTGAAGTCGACTCGGGACGCGAGCAGCTCGGGGTTCGCGACGCGCCACGTCAGCGCGCCCTGGATCGCGACGCTCTGGAAGTCCTGGCTGCGGCCCCGGACGAAGACCGTCATCTCCCGATCGTCCATCGGCAGCTCGGCGATGCTCGCGGTCTCCGGGCGGAACCAGAAGACGAGCCCGCGCCCGCTCTGGCGGATGCGGCCGTTGCGGTAGCGGATGACGTGATTGCTCGCGTCGCTGCGCAGCTGCGCCAGGAATCCAAGATTTCTGATCGACGCCATGACGGTTACTCCTGTTCTGGCATGGTCTGGCGGTAGCGGAAGAGTTCGGCCGGGCGGAACGAGGCCCCCGTCTCGCGCTCGCCGGTCGCCTCCAGCCGCCCGGTGTCGAGCATGCGGCGGCGGAAGGCGGGCTTGTTCACGCGCACCCCGAGGATCGCTTCGTGGACGTCCTGCAGCGCGCGCAGCGTGAACAGCTCGGGCAGCAGCGCGAAGGCGACGCCGGAATAGTCGAGCTTTCCGCGCAGCCGCAGCATCGCGAGGCCGAGCATCTCGGCGTGATCGAAGGCGAGCGGCAGCGCGTCGCCGTCGGCCGAGCGCGCCTCGACCGGACCGCCCGCTTCCCCCGTCCACGGCACGACCAGCTCGGCCAGGGTCAGCTCCGGCGCGGCCTTCAGCGCCGCTGCGAAGCGGGCGGCCGGCAGCAGCGCGAAATAGGCGACGCTGATGATCCGCGTGCGCGGGTCGCGGTCGACGGCGCCGAAGGTGTAGAGCTGCTCGACATAGGCGTCGGTCATCCGCGCCTTGGCGTCAAGCACGCGGCGCGCCGCGGCGTCGAGGCTCTCGTCGATCGCGACGAAACCTCCGGGCAGCGCCCAACGGCCGAGGTGCGGGTGCTCGTCGCGGCGGAGCAGCAGCGCGGCCGGACGGCCGGCGACCACGCTCATCAGGATCAGATCGACCGCCACCGACGGCCGCTCGTAGCCGCGCGGGTCGTACCCTTCGAGAAATTCCGCCTCGGTCACTGCGCACCCATATATTCGTTATGCACCTTAGTAAGTCGCATAATGGATATATGTCAAGCGCAAGGAGGCGCGCGGGCCCCGCTCGACGACGAGCGAGCTGGAACGAGGGCGTGGTGGCGGGCTCCGGCCTGAAGGGCGTCGCCGACGCCATGTTCGAGGCGAACGCCGGAGGAGCGGCGACCGGCGCGGACGCGCGTGTCGTCTACAGCGCGGCAGCGGCTCGCTGTTCTTCGACGGGGAGGGGTTGGGGGCCGGCAGGGAGGCGCTTGCGCGGCGCGCCCGAACTCCGGCGGAGGGTTTCCGATCGTCGGACTGGACGCCTGACGGCGTGCGAAGCTGGACGCCGGCGCGGGCGGCGTGAGCCGCGGCCGCGGAAATCCGAAGGCTGCGGTGTCAGTCGAGACCGTGAAACGCGCGTGAATCCCCGGCCCGTCTGCGAGGCCCGCACGTCGTCTCGGAGGAGGCCTGAACAGGGACGGGCGAGGTCGAACATCCCGCCGGGGACGCGGCCAGCGCCGACCAGCCGCCGCCCGTCAGCCGCCATCCGAAGATCGAGAAGACGATCATCTTCGTCCGGTGAAGCTCGCTCAGCACATGGCCGTCGAAAACGACCGGAGCCTTGGGCGTCGCGATCTGCGCGAGCGTCGCCCGCGCAGCCTGGGCCATTTTCGGCATATTGCTCCCCATCCGATCATCTCAGCCGGCCCAAAACATCGCAGCGCAGCATTTCGTTGCATGCCAGCGGGCGGCGGCCTCCACTTTTCGTGGCGTGGCCCCGCAAACGCGGCGGACGCGCCCGAAGCAGCTCGGACGACCGGCCGTCGCCGACAGCGCAGCGGGGCGAGCGTTCCGGGCCCGCCCTGCTGGGCTTGGGTCGGAACAGCGCTATACTACCCTCGCCCGCCAACATCGGGCGGCGAGAGACCCGCGAGCGTGTCGTGATGCGTACCTGCGTAAGATCGAGGCTGACGGCGCTGACCGGGCTCTTGGCGTCCGTCGGCGTCGGAGTCGCGATTCCGCAGGGGGTCGAGGCTTATGAGCTGGAGTATCGCTCGCCCTTCGGGCCGTGCGCCAGCGATTGCGCCGTCACCGGTTTCGTGGGCGGCCTCGTGAAGAGCTCCATGTCGTCGATCTACGTGACGCGGGGCCTGCCGCCGACCCACTGGCGCTACGGCGAGTCCGGCATCGTGGGCGGCGCCTTCTCCCGCGAGGTGGTGACCTACGGTCCGCTCTGGGCGATCGAAACGGAGGTGGGGGCCGCCAAGCGCTTCGGCGCGCTCGACGAGTTCGAGGCCTGGACCGCGCTGTACTTCCGCTGGAAGAGATTTCCCTGGAGCGACGTCGTCCGCACGTCCGTTGCGATCTCGACCGGGCTGAACTGGGCGTCGGACGTCCCGCGCTACGAGGTCCAGAAATCGCCGGGCGGGCAGTCGCAGTTGCTGCATTATCTCTCGCCCGAGGTCACCTTCGGCTCGGTGAAGCACCCCGACGTCGACCTGGTGTTCCGCTTCCACCACCGCTCCGGCGGCGAGCTGGCGGTGTTCGACAACACGAGCGGCGGCGCCCAGTACGGTACGGTGGGCCTGCGCTTCCGCTGGTGAATGCCGCCGCGGTCATCGCGGGGATCGGCTTTTGGCCGATGGCGATGAGGCGACAAGCCGAGACGGATGCAAAGCATTTTCGCTGATATGGCGCGCCCTACGGGAGTCGAACCCGTCTTTTCAGCGTGAAAGGCTGACGTCCTAACCGATAGACGAAGGGCGCGGCGACGGGACGTATAGGGGGGTTCGCCGCGGCGGGCAAGAGCGCGGGGCGGGCCGTCCCGCTCAGAATCCGAAGAAGCTGAGAACAGGCTGAGCGAAGGCTTCGATCAGCTTGACGATCGCCGTGGAGAAGGCGGCGAGGATCGCGAAGCTCGCGACGGTCGCCGCCCATCCGACGCCGATCGCGACGCCGTCGCGCTCGATGAGTCCGAGCGCGAAGGCGGAAATCGCAATCGCAGGGGGCATATTGCCGAAGGGGATCGGCAACACCAGGATCAACGCCAGCACGAAGCAGGCGAGCCCGGTGAACCGGTCGGCGACGTAGCTCGTCATGACCTCCGCGCGCGGCTTGAGCAGCCGCTCGAGCTTCGCGACCCAGGGCTCGACCTTCGCGGCGAGCGCGCGGAAGTCCTCCCGCTTCAGCGAGCGCTCGGTGATGAAGCGCGGCAGCCAGAGTCGCTGGGCGCCGATCATCAGCTGCAACGCGATGAAGAACAGCGGCGCCCCGAGGATGGCGGAGGTGCCCGGCGGCATCGGCAGCGCGTTCGGCAGCGCGAACAGCAGCAGGAGCGCGCCGAAGGCGCGGTCGCCGAAGGCCTCTAGGATGCGCCCGATGCTGATGCGCTCGTGCTGGCTGTCGGCGAGCTCGCGCAGCACCTGGGAGAAGCCGCGGCGCGGCTCCTTCGGATCTTCAGCGCGCACGGAGGAGGGCGGCGGGGAGCTGGCGACGTCGGTCACTCAACCTCTGGGGAGCTGGTCGCCGCGCAATCCGGCGACCTTCGGGGCCACTCAACGATGGAAACATGAACATCGCGTGGCGCTTCGCCCTCCGACCCATGATCCGTGCGTCGGGAGATGGCGTTCGCGTCCCGCCATTCAATGCGCCCGCTCACCGGCCGCCCGGCGCGGCGTCGATCAGGCGGAGGCTGACCCGCTCCGATCCGCCCCAGCGGTCGACGCCGAGCACCCCCGCGGCGTGGACCTTCGCCCCCCGCGCCGAGAGCAGCGCCCTGCCGAGGTCGGCGTCGGCCGCGCGGAAGGCGATCGCGCCCACCGAGGCGCCGTCGCCCGCCCGGAGGCGCAGGCGCACGTGCCCCTGCCCCACCACGTCGGCGGAGGCGACGGTGTGGTCGGCGAGCGCCAGCACCGGCTCCGGCGCGCCGGAGCCGAAAGGTCCTGCGCGCTCCAGCTCGCGGACGAGGTCCGGGGTCGCGGCGGCGGCGGTGAGCGCGGCGTCGACGGCGAGCGAGCGGTCCGCCCGCGCCCGCACGACATGGCCCTTCAGGCGGTCTTCGAGAAATCCGCGGAAGACGCCGAGGCGGTCCGCCTTGAGCGTGACGCCCGCCGCCATGGCGTGGCCGCCGCCCTTGACCAGCAGCCCGTCGGCGACGGCCTCGCGGACCACGGCGCCGAGATCCACGCCGATGATGGAGCGGCCCGAGCCGACGCCGGTTCCGTCCGCGCCGAAGGCGATGGCGAAGGCGGGGCGGCGGAAGCGCTCCTTCAGCCGCGCGGCGACGAGGCCGACGACGCCGGGATGCCAGCCCTCGCCGGAGACGACCACGGTCTGCGCCGCCTCCTCGTCCGGCCCGAGCGCCGCCCAGGCCTCGGCCTCGCCCTCGGCGAGCGTCGCGCGCTCGATCGCCTGGCGCTCGCCGTTCAGCCGGTCGAGATCGGCGGCGATCGCCGTCGCGCGCTCCTCGTCGTCGCAGAGCATCAGCCGCGCACCGAGGCCGGCGTCGCCGATGCGGCCGCCGGCGTTGATGCGGGGGCCGAGGAGATAGCCGAGATGGTAGGGCGTCGGCGGGCCGTCGAGCCGGGCGACGTCCATCAGCGCGCGCAGGCCGAGCCGCGACCGCGAGCGCAGCGAGATCAGCCCCTTCGCCACGAAGGCGCGGTTGAGGCCCTTGAGCGGCACCACGTCGGCGACCGTGCCGAGCGCGACGAGATCGAGCGCGCCGAGCAGGTCGGGCTCGCCTCCCCGCCCCGCCCAGAACCCGCGGCGGCGCAGCTCGCGGGTGAGCGCCACCAGCGTCATGAACACGACGCCGCAGGCGGCGAGGTGGCCGAGGCCGGACAGGTCGTCCTGGCGGTTGGGGTTCACCAGCGCCGTCACGTCCGGCAGCGCCTCGCCGACCTGGTGATGGTCGAGCACGATCACGTCGAGGCCGCGGGAGCGGGCGTGGGCCAGCGCGTCATGGCTGGTGGAGCCGCAGTCGACGGTGACGAGCAGCGTTGCGCCGCCGTCCGCCAGCATGTCGATCGCCCCGACGTTCGGGCCATAGCCCTCGAAGATCCGGTCCGGGATGTGCGTCTTCACGGCGGCGCCGGCGGCCATGAGAAACTCCGCCAGCAACGCCGTCGAGGTCGCGCCGTCGACGTCGTAGTCGCCGAAGATCGCGACCGTCTCGGCGCGCTGGACGGCGTCCGCGAGGCGGCCCGCGGCCGCCGGCATCGCCGTCAGCGTGTCGGGATCGGGCATCAGGCGGCGGAGCGAGGGGTCGAGATGGCCGATCGCGGTTTCGCTCGTCACGCCGCGACCGGCCAGCACCCGGGCGAGCAGGTCGCCGTGGCCGTGGTCGCGGACGAGCTCGGCGGACAGCGCGCGGCCCCGCGCGTCGAGCCGGTCCCGCCACGCCCGCCCGCCGAAGGACGCGACGACGCCCAGGAAGGCGTCGGACGGATCGCTCCGCAGCGCGGTCGCCGCGGCGGTCGGCGTGATCATGGACGTTGATTCTCCATGGGCCGAGCATAGTCCACGGCGTTCGAGATAGCCCGCCTCAGTCGAGGTGGAACTTCTCCGTGCGGGCGTGCTCGGCCCGGATCCGGCGGCTGGTGCCGGTCGAGGACCGCATCACCAGCGTCTCGGTCACGATCGCCCGGCGGCCGAAGCGGACGCCCGCGAGCAGGCCGCCGTCGGTCACGCCGGTCGCCGCGAAGATGACGTCGCCGCGGGCCATGTCGTTCAGCTCGTAGACGCGGCTGAAATCGGAGATGCCGGCGGCGGCGGCCTTGCGGCGCGCGTCGGGCGAGTCGAGCAGGAGCCGACCCTGCATGTAGCCGCCGGTGCACCGCAGCGCGGCCGCGGCGAGAACGCCCTCCGGCGCGCCGCCGACGCCGAGATAGATGTCGATGCCGGTCTCGTCCGCATCGGTGGCGTGGATCACGCTCGCCACGTCGCCGTCGGTGATCAGCCGGATCGCGGCGCCGGTGGAGCGGACCGCGTCGATCAGGCGCGCGTGGCGCGGCCGGTCCAGCACGCAGGCGGTGATCTCGCGCACCGGCACGCCCTTGGCCCTGGCGAGGCTCTCGACGTTCTCCTGGGGCGAGCGGCCGAGGGCGACCGTGCCGGCGGGATAGCCCGGCCCGATCGCGATCTTGTCCATGTAGACGTCGGGCGCCTTCAGCAGCGTCCCCGCCTCCGCGATCGCGAGCACCGAGATGGCGTTGGACTGCGCCTTGGCGCAGAGCGTGGTGCCTTCGAGCGGGTCGAGCGCGATGTCGACGCGCGGTCCCTGCCCGGAGCCGACCTCCTCGCCGATCCAGAGAACGGGCGCCTCGTCGCGCTCGCCTTCGCCGATCACCACGACGCCGCGGATCAGAAGGTGGTCGAGTTCGCGCCGCATGGCGTCGACCGCGGCCTGGTCGGCCGCGCGCTCGTCGCCGCGCCCGCGGAAGAAGGCGGCCGCCACGGCCGCGCGCTCGGTCACGCGCACAAGTTCGATCGTCAGGCCGCGATCGATCGCGTCGTTCGCGTCGAGAGGGCCAAGGCCCTGCCCTTCCGGTTCCATCTCGGCCCTGAGAGCCGTCGCCTTCTTCGCCACGTGTCGTCCCCCGCGGCGTGCGCCGCTCCGCCCCGGTTCGCCGGGGTCTCGTCGCGACGTGCTTGTTGCGGCGGCGAGAGAGGTCGCGCTGTCCCCGGCCGTCCGCGACCAGAGCTCCGATCGAATCGCGTCAGCGCTTTTCGATGCGGATCAGCTGGGGCGCGCCATCGATATGCCCGTCCGCCTCGATCGCGTCCAGCGCGATCCGAAGGCTGGCCTCGGTCGTGGCGTATGTGATGAGCACCACCTGAACCGGCTCGCCGCCCGCGGCGTCGCTTTCGGACTCGCGCCCGCGCTGCACGATGCTCTTCAGGGAGATGCCCTGCTCCGCCATCCGGGTGGCGATGGCGGCCGCCGCGCCCGGACGATCGATGACCGAAAGGCGGATGTAGTATCCGCCTTCGTGCCGGCCCATCGGGGCGCGCGTCGGGCTCTGGAGCTTGCCCGCCGGCAGGCCGAACATGGGCGGCGTGACGCCGCGGGCGATGTCGACGATGTCGGCGATGACCGCCGAGGCGGTCGCGTCGCCGCCGGCGCCGGGACCCGACAGCACCAGCGCGCCGACCGCGTCGGCGTCGATCTCGACGGCGTTGGTCACGCCGTCGACGCGCGCGATCGCGCTCTCCTTCGGCAGCATCGAGGGGTGGACGCGCTGCTCGACGCCCGCGTCGGTGCGCGTCGCGACCCCGAGCAGCTTCACGCGGTAGCCGAGCTCTTCCGCCATCTGCAGGTCGAGGGGCGTGATCGAGGCGATGCCCTCGACATAGATGCCGTCCGCGTCCGGCTCGACGCCGAAGGCCAGCGAGGCCAGCAGCGCCAGCTTGTGCGCGGTGTCGAAGCCGCCGACGTCGAAGGTCGGGTCGGCCTCGGCGTAGCCCAGCCGCTGCGCGTCGGCGAGGCATTCGGCGAAGCCGATCTTGTCCTTCTCCATCCGCGTCAGGATGTAGTTGCAGGTGCCGTTGAGGATGCCGAACACGCGCGAGACGTTGTTGGCCGCGAGGCCCTCGCGCAGCGTCTTCACGATCGGGATGCCGCCGGCCACCGCCGCCTCGAACGCGATCGGGGCGCCCTTCTCCTCCGACCCGCGGGCGAGCGCCACGCCGTGCTTGGCGAGCAGGGCCTTGTTGGCGGTGACCACCGGCCGGCCGTGCTCGATCGCGGTCTCGACGCAGGCGCGCGCGGGGCCTTCCGCCCCGCCGATCAGCTCGACCACCAGGTCGACGTCGTTCGCGCGCGCGAGTTGGCTCGCGTCCATGTGCCAGGCGACCCGCGACAGATCCAGGCCGCGGTCACGACCCTTCTCGCGGGCGGAGACCGCGGTCACCACGATCGGGCGGCCGGCGCGCGCGGCGAGCTCCTCGGCCTTGGCCGACAGGATGCGCACGACGGCGGAGCCCACCGTGCCGAGGCCGGCCACGCCGACCCTCAGAGGTTCCGCCATTAGATATTCCAAACCGAAGAGAGGGACGGTCTGCGGCGGCCTCGAGCGGACCTCCGCGAGGTCCGGTCCGTTAGCGCGCCGCGGCGAGCGGGACGACGTTGTGCAACGTCTCGTCCGCCGTTTCAAGGAACCGGCGGATGGAGCGGGCGGCCTGCCGGATGCGGTGCTCGTTCTCGACCAGGGCGATGCGGACGTACTCGTCGCCGTGCTCGCCGAAGCCGATGCCGGGGGCCACCGCCACATGCGCCTTCTCGACCAGCAGCTTCGAGAATTCGAGGCTGCCGAGCGAGCGGAACTTCCCTGGGATCGGCGCCCAGGCGAACATCGAGGCGCGCGGGCTCGGCACTGGGAAGCCGGCGCGGCCGAAGCTGTCCACCATGATGTCGCGGCGCTTCTTGTAGATCTCGCGCATCTCCGCGATGCAGTCGTCCGGGCCGTTCAGCGCGGCCGAGGCCGCAACCTGGATCGGCGTGTAGGCGCCGTAGTCGAGATAGGACTTCACCCTAGCGAGCGCCGCGATCAGCCGCTCGTTGCCGACCGCGAAGCCGACGCGCCAGCCCGGCATGGAGAAGGTCTTGGACAGCGAGGTGAACTCGACGGCCACGTCCATCGCGCCCGGCACCTGCAGGATCGAGGGCGGCGGCACGTCGTCGAAGTAGATCTCGGAGTAGGCGAGGTCCGACAGCACGAAGATGTCGTGCTGCTTCGCGAAGCGCACCACGTCCTTGTAGAACTCGAGGTCGGCGACCTCCGCCGTCGGGTTCGACGGGAAGCAGGTGATGAGCGCGATCGGCTTCGGGATGGAGTGGATCACGGCGCGCTCGAGCGCGTGGAAGTACTCCGGGCCGGGCGTCGCCGGCACGTTGCGGATCACGCCGCCCGCCATCAGGAAGCCGAAGGCGTGGATCGGGTAGCTCGGGTTCGGCGTCAGCACGACGTCGCCGGGCGCGGTGATGGCCTGCGCCATGTTGGCGAAGCCTTCCTTCGAGCCGAGCGTCGCGACGATCTGCGTGTCCGGGTTCAGCGTCACGCCGAAGCGGCGGGCGTAGTACGCCGCCTGCGCCTTGCGGAGGCCGGGAATGCCCTTCGATGTCGAATAGCGATTCGTGCGCGGCTTGGTGACGGCCTCGATCAGCTTTTCGTTGATGTGATCGGGCGTCGGCAGGTCGGGGTTGCCCATGCCGAGATCGATGATGTCGGCGCCTGCCTTCCGGGCGGCGGCCTTCACGCGGTTCACCTGTTCGAACACGTAAGGCGGCAGACGACGCACGGAATGGAATTCGGTCATGGCACGATTCGCGGAAAGTGGCTCCGGCGCACCAGCGCGCCGGCCGTCCGGGAATACAGTATGGGCCGTTTGCGGGCAAACGGCGGCGCGCCAAATTGGCCAGAAGGTCTAAGAGGCTGCCGGGCTTGACGCGGTCAGCGCTTGCCGCGCG